>CALCBR010000043.1:0-74070 GCA_937897105.1 uncultured Acidimicrobiaceae bacterium
CGCGGCTTTGTGATCCGGTGATCGTGATGGCCGAGGGCGCGGTGCTGGCGACCGGTACGGCCGCGGAAGTGACGCCGGTCGGGGTGATCGGCGATTACACCTTCACGCCGGGTGAAATCTGCCGTCAGCTGATGGAAGATTACGACCGGACCGTGGGCAAGACGAAAGCCGACGCGGCCGCCTGATTAGTCCCCGGTATATGTTACGATTTTCATGCCGCCGCGCCGGGGAACCGGGGCGGCGGTTTATTTTGGCGGTCTCCGCCGATTGATCTAGGACAATGTGCGGCGCGCGCGGTTCGCCGTACGTTTCAAAATCGAGACTTTACGGGAGAGCGATCATGGCAGACAGCACGCCCAATCCGGTGAGCGGAATCGACGCCTACGCGCCGGCCGAGATCGCGCGCCGGGTCGAGGCGCATGAGCATCAGGGCCGCATCGTGCTCCGGGCGCAGGAGGGTGTGCGGGCCACGGGCACGGCGCTGGCCGCTGCGGCACCGGCCGCGCCGGAGGCCGAAGAGACCGGCGCGCAGGATTTGACCGACGCCGCCGTCAATCTTGGCGTGTCTAACTGCGCTCACCTTGGGGCCTACCCGTTCTCGTGCCCTCATACACGGCCTTCTCGACTGTCGATGACGACAGCATCTGAGGACGTACTCGCAACCCTTCCGTTCCTGCGGAGCACGCTCGATGTGCCGGGCGGTATCGGCTCTGCACTTGAGCACTCTTTGCATGACGCCGATATCCCAACCCTTGGTATCTGGGCGCAGGTTCCTCATTATGCAGCGACAATGCCCTACCCGGCCGCTGCTGTCGCCCTGCTCGACGGGCTGAGAGACGCTCTCGATCTTGTCATCGACGGAACCGACTTACGCTCGACAATGGTCGAGCATCGCGAACGCCTCGACAACCTTGTCCGCGATAACTCTGAGCACGAACAAATGCTGAAACAGCTCGAGGTTGCCCACGACGCCCAGCTTGCAGATGAGCCCGTTATCGATGCAGTGCCACCCACCATTGGCGAAATCTCGGCAGATGAACTCAGCGAACAGGTCGAACGTTTTCTACGCGGACACGACTGAGTCGGTGCGACGGACCCCACCCAATTAAGGTCGAGGTATGAGAATTGATGCAACGTTGATGGGCGGTCTTGCCGAAGCAGCCGCCTCCGCAAAAGACCTTGAGGCCGCCGGTTACGACGGAGCGTGGACGGCCGAAACAGCACACGATCCGTTTTTGCCACTCGTTCAAGCTGCGGCTGACACCAGTTCGATCGAGCTCGGCACCTCGATCGCCGTGGCATTCGCTCGTAATCCGATGCTGCTCGCAAACCTCGGCTGGGACCTTCAAGCATTTTCAAAGGGCCGTTTCATCCTCGGCTTGGGTTCGCAGATCAAACCGCATATCACGAAGCGATTCTCAATGGAATGGAGTTCCCCAGCGGCTCGCATGCGCGAAATGATCAACGCCGTCCGCGCCATCTGGGACACCTGGGAGAACGGAACGAAACTCGATTTCCGTGGCGATTTTTATCAGCACACATTGATGACCCCGTTCTTCACACCGAACGCATCGGATCTTGCTGGGTTCGGCGTGCCGAAAATTTTCATTGCAGCTGTCGGCAACCTCATGACCGAAGTCGCCGGTGAAACCTGTGATGGCGTCATCGTGCACGGCTTCACCACCGAGCGTTACATCCGTGAAGTCACCATTCCTGCCCTCGAGAAAGGTCGCGAAAAAGCTGGCAAGACAATGGATGGCTTCCAGATCTCAGGGCCGCTCTTTGTCGTCACCGGCAATAACGAAGACGAAATGAAGCAGGCGGCGCAAGCAACGAAGCAACAGATTGCGTTTTACGGTTCGACACCTGCCTACCGACCGGTGCTCGAACTCCACGGATGGGGCGAAATGCAAGAAGAACTCAACCGCCTCTCGAAAGCAGGCGACTGGGTGAAGATGGGCGAAGCTATCGACGACGAAATTCTCAACACCTTTGCCGTCGTTGGTGAGCCTGAGCAGATTGCCCCAGAGCTCAAGCGTCGCTATGGCGACATCGTCGATCGCCTTGGTTTCTACGCCCCATATAAATCAGATCCGGGGCGCTGGAAGCCGGTGCTCGAAGAGCTTCGGAGTTGACCAACAACAAGTTGCCCGCTGCGTGAGGCGTTGAACGCTTCGTATCTACGTACGTCCGAGTAGCCCGGTTCCGCGCGCCAACTTCACGAGAACCCATAGCAATTCGATCCTGATTGGAGAAGTGATGACCACACTTGGATACCAGATCCCCTCGTTCACCTATCCCGGCGTTGGGCCCGACCAGCTTTTCAACAATGTTGCCCGGCAAGCGAAAGAGGCCGAGAGCGCCGGGTTCGACACGTTGATGGTGATGGATCACTTCTACCAATTGCCAATGATTGGCTCTCCCGACGCCTACATGCTCGAGTGCTATGCCCTTCTCTCCGCCCTTGCTCGAGAGACATCAACGATTCGCCTGTCGTCGTTGGTAACCGGCAACACCTACCGAAACCCAGCAGTTCTCGCAAAGACGGTGACAACCCTCGACATCGTGTCTGAGGGTCGTGCCCAGCTCGGTATCGGTGCAGGATGGTTCGAACTCGAGCACTCTTCTTTCGGTATTGAGTTCGGCACATTCACCGACCGGTTCGAGAAACTCGATGAAGCGCTTCAAATCATCTTGCCGATGCTGAATGGCGAGCGTCCGACCCTTGACGGCAAGTGGTACCAAGTGGTCGGTGCGATGAACGAACCACCACCCGTTCGGAAAATCCCTGTCATGATCGGCGGCGGTGGCGAGAAGAAGACCCTGAAGTTCGTTGCCCGGTACGCAGACGACTCAAACCTCATCTGCGCAGTCGATGAAGTACCTCGCAAACTCGCCGCCCTCGACGAGCACTGTGGGGCCGAACATCGAGACCGGTCGACCATCACTGTTACGCGACAGCAGGCGACGTGCATTGCTCCGACATTTGAAGAAGCCCGTTCAGAACTCGACACAGCACTCGCCGCACGCGGACTCACCGGTGAGCAACTTGACCTTGCCCGATCGCTTGTCGTACACGGTGACCCTGACACCGTCGGCGAGCAGATGGCAGCTCAACTCGAACTCGGCCTCGACGGGTTCACAGTGAACGCCGTTGCCAACTGCCATATTCCTGGACGTGTCGAACTGCTCGGAAACACACTGAGCGCGCTCATCTCTTAGCATCGAGCGGCTGATGACCTGGGACCCCTCCCAGTACCTGCGGTACGACAACGAGCGAAGCCAGCCTGCGCGCGACCTCATTGCTGCGCTTGGCGACGTCAACCCGATGGAGATCGTTGATCTCGGATGCGGAACCGGTAACTCAACTGCGCTTCTTGCGCAACGTTGGCCAGACGCATCGCTCACCGGCGTTGACGGGTCAACGGAAATGCTCAACCAAGCGTCTCAATCAGGGGTACGCGCCGCTTGGCATGCAGAAGACATTGCAACGTGGCGACCAGAGACACCAGTCGATCTCGTCTTCTCGAACGCCGCCCTGCATTGGCTCGACAACCACACCACTCTGTTTCCACAACTGATCGACACTCTCGCCGAACACGGTGCTCTTGCGGTTCAGATGCCATACAACTTCTCTCAGCCAAGTCACACACTCATCAACGACATCGCAAACGAACCACAGTGGGTTGAGCGCTTGCATCATGTTGTTCGAGCGTCACCGGTAGCCGCACCCGACCGCTACCTGCAGATAGTTGAGCCACTTGTTTCCAGCCTTCGCGTATGGACAACGACATATCTCCATGTGTTGCATGGCGACCACCCCGTTGCCGAATGGACTGGCGGCGCAACCCTGCGCCCCGTCATCGCCGCACTTGGCGACGACGCTCACGCGTTCATCGATGAATACAAGTCTCGACTGACCGTGGCATACCCACAGCGAACCGACGGAACAACTGTGTTTCCATTCACCCGCATGTTCATCATCGCAAAACGATGACACTTCGCATTAACGAACCGACAACGTCTCCGCAAGATAGAGCTCTCGACACTTCGACCGTTGCAACTTCCCAGAAGATGTTTTCGGCAACGTGCTCGGTTCAACGAGGATGACATCGCGTGGTGGTAAGCCACAGACCTCCAGCGTTCGCTGGTGGATCTCTGAGCGAATCTCGTCGCCGTGCTCGGCCCGAGATTCGGCGACAACAACAACCGATTCTTTTCCTTTGTACCCCTCAACGCCGAACGCAATGACATTGCCCGCCCGTACGCCTTCGATCGTGCCAACTGCTCGCTCAATGTCTTCAGGAAAAACGTTTCGGCCTCCAACGATGATGACGTCTTTAATGCGACCGCACAGCACCAATTGGCCATCAAGGATGTAGGCAAGATCACCAGTGCAGAGCCAGCCGTCTTGCAGCAGTTCGGCAGTCGCGTCATCACGTTTGTAGTAGCCCGGCGTCACCGACGTTCCTCGCATCAACAGTTCTCCGACCGAGCGCTCAGGCAACTCTTCACGTGACTCGGGATCAACCACCTTCATTTCAAGGCCTGGCACCGCAGTGCCAAGTAGAGGAAGTCGGCGCCCGCGACGGGTGAACTCATCTTCATCTTCGGTGACAAGCGGCACCGCTACCCGGTCGCGCTCAAGCACCTCTCGATCGATTGAGTCCGACAGAAGGCCCTGTCCGCGGCGAGGAAATGTTCCGGCAATCGCCACTTCGGCCATGCCGAACGCAGGGAAAACTGCTGAAGGGTCGAATCCGTACGGTGCAGCGGCTTCGCAGAATGCGTCCATCGCTTTCGGATCGACCGGTTCAGCTCCACTCAGCGCAAGCGTCAACGTTGAAAGGTCGAGATCAGATGACCTGCGCAGACCGCGGGTTGCGAGCACCCAGGCAAAGTTCGGGCCAGCTGTTGCCGTGCCTCCCCATTCTGAGATCCATTCCATCCAGCTCGCGGGATGGGCCATGAAATCCTGAGGAGCAGCCTGCACGAGCTCGACACCAGTTGTCATCGGAATCGCCAAGAACCCAACCAAACCCATGTCGTGATACAGCGGTAACCACGACACCATGACTTCATCCTCACGCAGCGAAGCGGCCTCGCATGCCGCATCAATATTGGCTGCAAGCACCCGGTCTGGAATCATCACACCCTTCGGCTCACTCGTTGAACCACTCGTGTATTGGAGAATCACGAGACGATCAGGGTCGTCTTCGGGTATCTCAAGTCGGTCACCCGACGGCACACCCTCGCTGCCTGGAAGTACCGACGCCATCGGAGCGATCGGTGGGTCTCCCTCAATGGCCTCATAGAACGGTGCCAGTTGATCGTCGATCAACACCAGCTTTGCGTCACCGTGACGAATGCGCAGTCGCGTTGACGACACAAACTCGTCAAGCGAACCCATCCGCATCGGTAACGGCAGAATCATCGAAGCAACCCCGGCCAGCCAACAGCCACGGACAATCGTCATCAGTTCCCGGCTCGTCGGACCGAGCACCGCTACATGGTCTCCGGGTTGCACACCACGAGCCTGCAACGCTGCCCCGACCGCACGAGCCTCCTCGTGAATCTGAGCCCATGGGACAAACACTGGGCCGTCTGGCGCAACCGATTTACCGACGAAACGAACCCCTCCGGTCCCCTCAGCCGCCTTCTCCAAACGCGCGCGAATCGACAAATTGGGCTCTGTGGAAATCACACCAGAAACATTACTTGCGGCGGCGCCCCAACCCCTCCCCCTAGTCGGCGGATCACCCCCGTAGGCTGTGTTCTCGCTATGGAGGACAGCAACGAACAACAAGCTGAACGGCTTACACCATTTCGCTACACCGCGGCTCTTGCCACCGACATTGAAACCCGCTGGCAAGACACCTGGGACGAACGCGGCACCTTCAACTCGCCCAACCCCGCCGGACCACTCGCTGACCCTGATGCGCTGAGTGACCGAGGCGAGAAGTTGTTCGTTCTCGACATGTTCCCCTACCCGTCGGGAGCCGGACTTCATGTCGGACACCCTCTCGGCTACATCGGCACCGACGTGTTTTCTCGTTTCAAACGAATGACTCAACACAACGTGCTGTACACGATGGGATTTGATGCATTCGGACTTCCCGCCGAGCAATATGCAGTGCAGACCGGCCAGCATCCGGCAATTACCACCGACGACAACGTCGCCAACATGCGTCGTCAGCTTCGCCGCCTCGGACTCAGCCACGACCGTCGTCGGTCGATCTCTACGACAGACCCTGACTACTACCGCTGGACCCAATGGATCTTCACTCAGATCTTCAACTCGTGGTACGACACCGACCTCGAGCGGGCTCGACCGATCAGCGAACTCATCGACGAGTTCGAATCTGGAACGCGCTCACCTTCCAACGGTCGGGTCTGGGCTGAAATGACCGAACCCGAGCGTCGCTCCTGTCTCGACGAGTACCGCCTCGCCTACGTAAGCGAAGCACCAGTGAACTGGTGCCCTGGTCTCGGCACCGTCGTTGCGAATGAAGAAGTCACAGCAGACGGCCGAAGCGATCGCGGAAATTTCCCGGTGTTTAAACGCAATATGCGCCAGTGGATGATGCGCATCACGACCTATGCCGACCGACTGATCGATGATCTTGAGCTTCTTGACTGGTCAGACGCGATCAAAACGATGCAACGAAATTGGATCGGCCGGAGCCATGGCGCCCACGTCAACTTCAACTCTGCCGCTGGCCCCATCACCGTGTTCACGACGAGACCTGACACCTTGTTCGGAGCAACATTCATGGTCCTCGCTCCAGAGCATCCTTTTGTCGATCAACTCACGACCGCTGACCAAGCCGAATCGGTAGCCGCCTACCGCGCTCAAGCAGCTGCAAAAAATGACATCGATCGCCAAGACGACACGCGCGAAAAAACCGGAGTCTTCACGGGCGCCACCGCCACCAACCCGCTCACCGGCGAAGAAATCCCTGTGTGGATTGCCGACTACGTCCTCATGGGATATGGAACGGGAGCCATCATGGCGGTTCCGTGCGGAGACCAGCGAGACTTTGAATTCGCTCGCGCATTCGACCTATCGATCCCTGCAATTCAGCAGCCACCGAGCGACTGGTTCGCGGAGCGCGACATCGAACCAACACTCGATACCTCAATGTGGCCAGAAGCGTTTGTGGGGAATGCCCCATATGTGAACTCGGCAAACGACTCCCTCGATCTCAACGGAATCACTTCTGTGAGCGAGGCTGTTGCAACGACCAATAGATGGCTTGAAGAGCACGAACGTGGTGAAGCAACCATCAACTACAAACTTCGCGACTGGCTCTTCAGTCGTCAGCGCTACTGGGGAGAACCCTTCCCCGTCGTCTACGACGAACACGGCAACGCACACACCCTTCCTGACGACATGCTCCCCGTCGTGCTGCCGGAGACCGACTCGTTCAGTCCTCGAACGTTCGACGCTGATGATGAACACAGCGACCCTGAAAGCCCGCTCGATCGTCTCAGTGACTGGGTTGAACTGCAACTCGACCTCGGCGATGGACTAAAGACATACCGTCGAGATACCAACGTCATGCCACAGTGGGCAGGCTCGTGTTGGTACGAACTTCGTTACCTCGACCCAACGAACGATGACCGCTTTGTCGACCCTGAGGTTGAGAGCTACTGGATGGGGCCACGAACCGACCTCCGTCCTGACCACCCGGGAGGCGTTGATCTCTACGTTGGCGGAGTGGAGCACGCAGTTCTGCACCTGCTGTACGCACGCTTCTGGCACAAGGTGCTCTACGACCTCGGCCACGTGAGTTCGAAAGAGCCCTACGCACGCCTCTTCAACCAGGGCTACATCCTCGCCAATGCATTCAAAGATGAGCGCGGCATTTACGTTGATGCGTTCTCGGTTGAAGAGCGAGATGGCGCCTTTTACTTCGAAGGCGATGAGGTCACTCGTGAGTGGGGAAAGATGGGTAAGAGCCTCAAAAACGCAGTCTCCCCCGACGAGATGTACGAGGCGTATGGCGCCGACACACTCCGGCTGTACGAAATGGCGATGGGGCCGCTCGACGCAAGCAGACCATGGGAAACCCGCGATGTCGTCGGCATGTTCCGCTTCCTCCAGCGCCTCTGGAGAACAATGGTGGTCGAAGAGACTGGCGAATTGCGCACACTGGCCGACAGCACAGATGACAAGACCCGCCGGCTTCTTCATCGAACAATCGATGTCGTTCGAACCGAAATGGAAGCACTTCGGTTTAACACTGCGATCGCAAAACTCATCGAACTCAACAATCACGTCACGAAGGTGATCAATGCAACGAATGAAATTCCTCGTGAAGTTGCAGAATCGATGGTGCTCATGGTCGCGCCGCTCGTGCCGCACATCGCTGAAGAGCTCTGGAGCAAACTTGGCAACACCGAATCGCTGACATACGCCAAGTTCCCATCTGCCGACCCGGCGCTGCTCGTCGACGATGAAGTCGAGATGCCGGTGCAAGTACGAGGAAAGGTTCGCACCCGGATCATGGTCCCCGCCAATGCCGATGAGAAAGCAATCACCGACATCGTGCTCGGTGATGAACGCGTCATCGCCGCACTCGATGGGGCTGATCCGTCAACGCTGAAAAAGATCATCGTTGTTCCTGGGCGAATGGTGAACCTCGTTCCTTGAGATGAGGCTCGGCGCCTCTGGTGTCCAACGGAAGCCAGTACGACTCTGCTGAGTAGTTTCAAGGAATGGCAGGAAAACGATTTCTCATCACCGGAGCCTCACGGGGTATCGGTTTCGCGACCGCTCAACAAATGGCCAACAACGGCGACGTTCCGATCGGCCTGGCCCGAACGCAACCCGACGACTTCCCTGGCGAATTTTTCTCGGTCGATCTCTCCGACCGCTCCTCGACTCAGTCAGTGCTCGATGAGGTTCTCGCTGCCGGCGCTATCGACGGCGTACTCAACAACGTTGGCATCGTTCGACCAGGGAACATTGGCGAGATCGACCTTGACGATTGGGCAGACGTTCAAGACATCACCGTCCGCTCAGCCATTCAAACCGTTCAGGCGGCAATGCCAGGAATGGTCGAGCGCAAGTGGGGCCGCGTTGTCAATATCTCGAGCGTTGTGTCGCTCGGGGGCGTCGTCGGACGATCGTCCTATGGCTCTTCCAAGGCCTCGTTGGAGCATCTCACCCGCATGTGGGCACTCGAACTTGCCCAACACGGCATCACTGTCAACGACGTTGCGCCAGGCCCAGTCAGCACCGAACTGTTCCGGGAAAACAACCCGCCAGGTTCACCGGGTGAAGCGCGGTACCTCTCGATGGTTCCCCTCGGAAAGCTCGGCACAGTCGAAGACATTTCTTCAGCGGTCTGCTTCTTGATGTCAGAATCTGCCGGTTGGATCACCGGCCAGACCTTACGTGTTGACGGTGGCTCATCGATTGGGGCAGCCAGCCTCCTCTGACCACCGCTTGTATCGCTCACTCCCGTGATTCAGGCGGGTTGAACAACGATCTCACTCGCTTTAACCGAGGCCCATACTTCGCCGTCGGGCTCCGTTGCCAACGCATCGAAACCAGCTGGAGTGACCTCGACCGCAATTGGAAGTGGTGTGCCTAACTGCACGCGAACCCTGCCGTCAGATCGGTCAACAGCATCGATAGTGGTACGCCACACATTTCGAGGACTCCCCTCAGGGCGCTCTCGGTGAAGCGATACCGAGCGGGGCCTAACGATCGCAATGACATCTCCGTCATCAACTCCGTGAGCTCCGACGGTAAGCGACATCGTCCCCAGCGAAAGTTCGTCCCCTCGCAGTTGTCCCGATAGCGGGTTGAGACCGAGTATCTCGGCGACGAAATGCGATCGAGGTGTCGCAAGCACCTCGCTCGGCGTTCCTATCTGTACAACAGAGCCAGCTTCGACAACAACGATTCGATCGGCCAGCGTCAGGGCCTCGACAGCGTCGTGAGTGACGATGAGCCGGGCCATCGATGATGAGCGCATCGAAGAGAACAACCTGCGGGCATGGGCTCGAGCGCTGGCGTCGAGTGCAGCGAATGGCTCGTCGAACAACATGACGGTGGGTTCGGTTGCGAGCGCTCGAGCGATTGCAACCGTTTGAGCCTCTCCTCCCGACAATGACGACGGCATCCGCTCTACAAGGTCGCTGCCACCAACAACATCGAGCACTTCTTGTGCCCGCTCACGAGCACGTCGCCGGCGTACCCCACGGGCACGCAAACCGAATGCGACATTGTCGCCGACCGTCAGGTGCTCGATGAGCGCATAGTCCTGAAAGACGTACGCGAGGGGGCGTTGCTCTGGCGGAAAGAACTCACCTGACGACGCATCGTCCCACACGACCCCATCCCAGGAAATCCGCCCCTCATCGGCCGAGATGAGGCCTGCTACAACTCGTAACAGCGAGGTCTTACCGGCGCCGTTTGGGCCGACGATGGCAACCGTTTCTCCTGCGGCGACGGTGAACTGCACATCGAGTTGCGTGGCACCGATACGTCGTCTGACGTCGATCGAGAGGCTCACCTCACACCCCCAATTGCGCCAACCCAGCGCCCGCGCAGGGCCACAAGAATGACAACAGAAATCACAACCATCACCATGCTGATCAACAACGCATCATCGATGTCTGATTCAAGGGCAAGGTACGTGGCGATCGGAAGGGTTCGCGTCGTGCCCGGAAAATTGCCGGCGAAGGTAATCGTCGCCCCAAATTCTCCAAGCGCCCGGGCCCAGGTCAGCACGGCTCCAGCAATAATTGCCGGTTGAGTTGCGGGCAATGTCACCCGAGTAAACACGTACCAGGGAGAAGCACCGAGAGTGCGGGCAGCCTCTTCAACCGTTCTGGCGCTTCGAGCGAAACCAGATTCGACGGTGAGGACAAGAAACGGCATCGCAACAAATAGTTGAGCGATGACAACTGCAGGCATGGTGAACGGCAACCGCACGCCGAACCAGTCATCGAGTATCTCGCCGACCACTCCGCGCCGGCCAAGTGATGCAAGTAGAGCGACACCTGCAACCACCGGAGGAAGCACCATCGACAACGTGCAGAGCGCTCTGATGAACTGACGTCCCGGAATGTTTGAGCGGGCAAGCAACCATGCGAGCGGCACGCCCAACACAATCGCAAGAACCGTGGTGATCACACTTGTGAGCACAGACAGGGTCAACGCCTCCGTGGTTGCGTCATCTGTGATCACGTCAGACAACGACGACCACGGCACGCGGATGACGAGAGCCACGATCGGTACGACAAAAAATGCGACCGCGAGCCATCCGAGAACAGCAAGGGCGATTGGCACCCGGGCCTCGTGACGTTGCTGGCGACTCATGGAAGTAGGAACCCCCGGTTGGCCAGTGCAGAGCGGCCAGCATCGCGCGTCAAGAACTCGATGAGATCTTTTCCTGCTCCCGACCCTCCTGTGAGATCAAGCGCGACATATTCCACGTTGACTGCCTCGGCTTCAGGAATCACGACACTGTCAACATTGCGGGCGCTCGCAGCATCGGTCGCATACACGATGCCTGCATCAACTTCACCAAGAGCGACCTTTGCCAGCACTCCTCTGGCGTCTGCTTCGAACGTCACCGGCGTGACCTCGATGTTGGCTGCGCTGAGCATCTCCCGAGAATATTCGCCAAGGGGAACACCCGGTGCTGCAAGCGCAACGAGCACATCGCCGCGAGAGAGGTCACCAAGGTCGGCAAGTAAAAGTGGATTGCCGGCTTCAACCGCAATCACCAACGAGTTACGAGCCACGACCTGAGGCTGCGTGTCGGAAAATCCGGCTCGACGAAGTCGCTCGATCTGTGCTCGATCAGCCGAGATGAAGACATCGACAGGAGCATCATCGACGATCTGCGCAGCGAGGCTTGCCGAACTCGCGAACGAGAGCGTGACATCTGAGAATGGCGACGCTTCTGCATCGGCTAATTCGCTCAACACGTCGACGAGCGACGACGCTGCAAAGACGACCGGTTCGCCGTCCGACTGGCTACTCGCACCGCAACCCGCTAAGACGACTCCGGCAAGGAGAACCCACGCAAAAGGTCGCACGAGAGCAACCTACCTTGTCGCCATCTTTTGGGTATGGGTGGCACGACTACGATGAATCGAGTTAGTTCAGCAAGTTGCAAGGGGGAACCCATGAGTGCAGATTCGTATACCGCAGGCCCGACCGACGCTCCGCTTATTGAGGAGACCATCGATGCGAACTTTCGGGCGACCGTGGCGGCACATCCAGACCGTGAAGCGCTTGTCGTACGGCACCAAGGGGTCCGGTGGTCATACACCGAATTAGATGCCGAGATCGACCGTCTCGCCCGTGCACTCTTGGCAAGTGGGCTCGCCGTTGGTGACCGTGTCGCCCTGTGGGCACCCAATCGTTACGAGTGGGTGCTCGCTCAATATGCGACGGCCCGCATCGGGGTCATCATGGTGTGCATTAATCCGGCATACCGAACTCATGAACTTGAGTTTGCTCTCAACCAGTCGGGCTCGGTCATGTTGCTCGCAGCGCCAGAATTTAAGACGAGCAACTACCGGCAAATGTGGGCTGATGTCGCTGAACAATGCCCCGAGATTCGTGAAGCGATCTTCTTTGATGACCCAACATGGGATGCACTTCTCGAGCGTGCTGAGAAGGTCACGAGTGACGAAGTGAAAGAGCGTTCTGAGAGTTTGGTGAATACCGATCCCATCAACATTCAATACACCTCTGGCACCACGGGTTTGCCTAAGGGCGCAACACTTACTCACCGCAACATTCTCAATAACGGCTACTTCGTTGGTGAGGGCTGTGGGTACACCGAACACGACCGAGTCTGCATTCCAGTGCCGTTCTACCACTGCTTCGGAATGGTGATGGGCAACCTTGGCTGCACCAGCCACGGCTCGACAATGGTCATTCCGAATGACGCGTTTGAGCCGGTGTCGGTTCTTGAAGCGGTACAAGACGAAAAGTGCACCTCGCTCTATGGAGTGCCGACAATGTTCATCGCTGAGCTTGGTGTTCCAGAATTTGAGTCGTACGACCTTTCGAGCTTGCGGACGGGAATTATGGCTGGCTCTCCATGCCCTGTTGAAGTCATGAAGCAGGTCATCGAACGAATGAACATGGACGAAGTCACCATCGCCTACGGAATGACCGAAACGTCACCCGTATCAACACAGACCGGCGCCGATGACTCGATCGACCAACGGGTTGGTTCTGTTGGGCGCGTGCACCCTCATGTCGAAATCAGAGTTGCCGACCCAGAAACCGGTGAAACGGTTGCTCGCGGAGAATCGGGAGAATTCCAGACCCGCGGATATTCGGTGATGGAGGGCTACTGGAACGAAGAAGAAAAAACCGCCCAAGCGATCGATGCCGAAGGTTGGATGCATACTGGCGACCTCGCAGTGATGGATGTAGACGGATACGTCAACATCACCGGCCGCATTAAAGACCTCATTATTCGTGGCGGAGAAAACATCTCGCCGCGAGAAATCGAGGAATTCTTGTACGGCCACCCTGACATCATTGACGTCCAGGTGGTTGGTGTGCCCGATGAGAAGTTTGGTGAAGAGGTGTGTGCGTTTATCCAAGCCCGAGATGGGGCCTCTGTCGATACCGATGCCGTTCGTGAGTTTTGTCAGGGCAAGATCGCCCACTACAAGGTTCCGCGATATGTGCTCAGCATCGAAGACTTCCCGATGACGGTGACCGGCAAAATTCAGAAATATCTTCTGCGTGATGCTGCGGTTGAGCAACTTGGCCTGAGCGGGTTCGGCACAACCGCGTAAGCCAATAGAACGCTGACGACAGCCAGTGCGAGGTCCGGTACCTTTCGTGTGTCGGCACTACCGGCATGGCCTCGCAAGAACGAGCCCTGACATGATTGCAGCGACGAGGCCAAAGGAGAGGTAAGCGCAATGTCTACATGGGGATCTGCACAAGTTGTTGGTGATATCGCGATTGCGCCTGTCTTCGATGGGCGGGCCTTTGAGAACCCACGCGAAGTTCTGCTGCGACCGACATTTAACGGTGACCCATGGGCCCACCATGGCGGCCTTCTCAACGCCGAGGGGCAACTCGAATTGACGATGGGTGCGTACCTCATTCGCACCGGCGATCGCCTCATACTCGTCGACGCCGGAGTTGGAATGATCAATAACGGCCAATACCAAGGTGGCGGGCTACTCACCAGCCTTCTTGAACTCGGCGTCGAACCATCTGACATCACCGATGTGATCCTCACTCACCTCCACTTTGATCATGTCGGCTGGGCGACACAACAAGGTGCCATCGTGTTTCCGAACGCGACGTACCGTTGCCACTCTGCAGACTGGCAGCACTTCATCGAGAGCGATACTGCCGATGATCGAGCGATTCGAAAATTGTCACCGATCGCACCACGCCTCGAACTATTCGACACTGACCACACCGTCGCCACCGGGGTCGATGTGCGCCATGCCCCGGGGCACACGCCGGGGTCAGTCATCGTCATCATCTCGAGCGGTGACGATCGAGCAATGCTCATCGGCGACATTGCACACTGCCCGGCGGAACTCACCGAAAACGATTGGGAGGCAGTGTTTGACGTCGATCGAGATCTTGCCCGTCGCACGCGGGAAGCGCTTGCGGCCGAACTCGAAGGTTCAACGACGTTGGTCGGAGCGGCGCACTTCCCGGGACTGCAATTTGGCCGACTGCTCACCGGCGAGGGTCAACGCTCGTGGATGCTCTGATATCCACAAGACTGACCTCGACCACGTCCGACAAACTGCACACCTCACTGAGTGCTCCGTGTGAGATTCCTCACACCAGGTGACGCCCAATTCTGAACAGCACTACCATCTGAACCGTGGCCACAGGTATCCGCTGCCCGTCATGCGGCGACGTTCATCACCTTGCGCCACCGATTCTGTTGATGATCTGCTCATGTGGAGAAAAGCTTCGTCACCCCGGTCATGGCGGCTCAGCTTCTCATTCACAACAAGGGGCTGATCTCTACGAGGTGCTTGGCGTCGACCGGTCAGCGTCAGCAGACGATCTCCGAGCGGCATATCGACAACGCGCCCGTGAAACCCACCCTGATGCAGGTGGTGCACCTGGTGAATTTCAGGCCGTTCAAGCAGCATGGGAGGTGCTTGGTGACGAAGAGCGTCGGCGGCGCTACGACCGCTCTGGCACTACCCATCGGGCGGGGGCCCAATCACGAAGCGTGCCTGACATTCTTGATGTCTCCGTCATTGTTGCGGTGCGACGCCTCGTCTCAGCAGGTTTCGCCCCGCGCCTGATGCTTGTACCTCCCCCACACGACCAACTCGCGGGCATCGTCGTTGGGCAGAGCCCTGCACCGGGTGGCCAACATGTCGTTGGGGCGATGGTTGATGTTGTGATCGCCGGCTCCGATGCTGGGGTCATCTTGACGGGCGTCAAACGTGACGCTCAGCGAGTGGGCGAAGATTTGAAAGATTCTGCAGTTGCGTCCGCAGCATCAGCTGTTCGAGGCGTACAAACATTCACAAAATGGCTACTTCGACTCGTTGCGATCGTCATTGCAATGGCGGTCGTCATTGCGACATCGATCATCGTTGGCGTCTACCGCCCTCTCGTCGGACTCACCATCTTGCTTTTGGGGTCGGCCATTGTCGTGCTGTGGGTGCAGCGATCATCGAAACGACGTCGCACTCAGCAACCAGATGCAGGTACGTCGTTACGCGTTCGATGACGGATCTGTCATCGGAAGTGAGTCATCGCGACTCCACTCCATCAAACTCCCGTCATACACCCGAACCCCGTCCTGCCCGGTGAGGGCAAGAGCAAACGCGACCACCGTCGCCGCTATCGCCCCACCGCAATAGGAGATGATCGGATGCTCACGATCAATTGCGGCCAGACGCTCCTCGAGAATGTCTGCCGGCCAGAACGCAGATGTTTCACCGTCGACGAGCGACCGGAACGGAACATTGGTAGCGCCCGTGATGTGTCCCCGCCGAGGACCATAACCATCGTCAACTCCGTTGAAGTTGTCTGCCGGGAGCGCGTCGATCACACATGCCCCTCCTCCATTAATTGCGGCCAACACATCTTCTTTTGTTGCTCTGGCTTCGAGCCCTCTCACGCTGACGGAGATGTCGCCACGTTCTGCGGTTACCGGCCCTGTTTCAAGAGGCCGGCCCGAGGCCACCCAACCCTCTACGCCGCCGTGCAGAATGGCAACGTCGACCCCCATGTGATGCAGCGTCCACCACGCCCTGGTGCACCACATCGTCCCTGAGTCAATTTCAGGTCGGGGTGTTGAGGCAACCAAGACCACTTTGTCGCCTTCGTTCACTCCCACCTGACGAAGTTGCTCAGTGACGTGCTCAGGTGACGGCCACATCCACGGGAGATCTTCCGCTTGGTCAGATAACGCCCCTTTTGCTGAAGGGACATCGAAAAACACCGAACCAGGGATATGGCCCTCATTAAAGCAGCGCTCCTCAGCGGCATTGTCGAGTGAGCCGGTGAGGCGCGCGGTGACATCGAGCACACTGACACCACCTGACGCAAGTAAGCCATCGAGTTCATCGACAGTGACAAGAAATTCGGGGTGTGCGTAACTTGGGTTCGACATGGCGCATGCTCCTTACTGCAGGCCGTGGGCAGCACCACCGTCGAGTGGAATTGCTGCTCCTGTGATGAATTTGGCGGAATCTGAACAGATGAATGCGGCAACTCGACCAAAGTCGTCTGCGTCACCGATGATGCCAGCAGGAATCGCTGCGGCTGTATCTGCGAGGTTGTCGTGCAGTGCCTCCAAGCGGGGTGTGCGATGCAGTCCGGGCTGTAACGAGTTGACCGTGACACCGTCTGATGCGACTTCACGAGCGAGTGTCTTCAAAAATCCTGTCACTCCCGCTCTTGCGGTATTCGACAAAATGAGCGTGCCGATCGGTTCTCGCACTGACAGCGACGTAATCGCCACGACACGACCCCACTTGCGTTGCTGCATTGCCGGAACAAGCGCTGAGCACATCGCAACAGTCGACACCAGGTTCAACTGCAATGCCTCGCCATACGCATCGAGGCTGGTCGATGCAAAGTTGCCGGGGGGAGGGCCACCGGCATTTGCGATAAGGATGTCAACACCTCCCATGACATCTTCTGCGGTTGCAGCCATCGACGCAACCGCCTCGTTGCTGGTGACATCGGCAGGAATGATGTGAACGACAGCAGATGGCACGAGCGAGATGATTTCTGATTTCGCAGCGGCAAGCTTCTCTTGCGACCGAGAAGCAATTGCTACCTCGGCGCCCTCTTGCGCAAGAGCGAGAGCGGTGCTCTTTCCGAGACCGGTTGATGCACCGGTGACAAGGGCGCGTCGTCCAGAAAGTTTGAGATCCATTAGGCCTCCCACTCGAATTGGACGGCCGCACGGTCTTCGATGACGTGGGATGTTCGGGCAATCACATCTTTGTGTTCGGGGTGATCGCGATACGCAACATATGAGTCGGCGTCAGCGAAATCAGCGGTGACGACGTAGTCAAAGTTGCCTTCATTGACCCCCAAATCGGAACCGTGCTCGTAGTTCACGATGACGTCAATCTTTGGCACCATCTCCGTAAGGCCATTCGAAAATGCGCTGATCTCCTCGGGTGATGCCGACTCCTTGAACCTGAACATCACTGTGTGGCGAATCATCACAAGCCCCCTTTTCGGTAGAGCCACGGAGTGTGGCTACGACCCCCAGCGTAGAATGCGGGGACTCCCCCGGGTAATTCGGGGGTTCCCGCGTCAATGGAGAGAACATGTTGTATACGAGCCCCCTTCCCGCAGTCGACATCCCCGTCGCGCCAGTCACTGAGTTTGTGCTTCGTCGGGTAAACGACCACCCGGAAAAGCCGGCGCTCATCGATGGGACTACGGGGCGGACGTATTCGTTCGCGGAACTCAGTGATGTCATCCACCGCCTCGCCGGTGGTCTCGTCGCTCGCGGCTTCGCTCCTGGCGACACTCTTGCTCTGATGGCTCCCAACCTGCCTGAGTACGCCATCATCTTCCACGCCGTTGCCGTTGCCGGTGGAGTTGTCACCACGGTGAACCCCACGTACGGCGCAGACGAAGTCGCATTCCAGTTGCGCGATGCCGGTGCAACTGAGCTCGTGACCGTCGGAATGTTCGCTGAGGTTGCAAAAGAGGCAATCACAGGAACCGAAATCTCTGAAGTCATCACGATCGATGGCGTCGCCGGAACAACCGCTCTCGACAGCATCTTTGGTGACCCCATCCAACAGTCGCCAGTGAACCCTGTCGACGATGTCGTCGTATTGCCCTACTCATCGGGCACGACTGGTTTGCCGAAGGGCGTGATGCTTACCCACCACAATCTTGTCGCAAACATCTGCCAGTGCGACCATGCGATCGTTTACCAGCCTGATGGCGAGGTGGCGCTTGCCTTCCTTCCGTTCTTCCACATCTACGGCATGCAGGTATTGATGAATGGTTTGCTCGCAAACGGCGTCACGGTGGTCACGCTTCCACGTTTCGACCTCGATCAGGCACTCTCGCTTGTTCAAGAACACCGCATCACCCGATTCTTCGCAGTGCCTCCGGTCGTACTTGCGTTGGCCAAACACCCTGCGGTTGATTCATACGATCTCTCATCGCTCGTGCAGGTGTTCTCTGGTGCTGCTCCTCTTGGCGCTGAAATCGCAATGGAGGCTGAGAAGCGCATTGGGTGTGAGGTCGTGCAGGGTTACGGCATGACGGAGTTGTCCCCCGTCAGTCACACCACACCTCCGGGAATGTTCAAAGCGGGGTCGTCCGGTGTCACGGTCTCAAATACCGAAAGCCGCATCGTTGACCCTGACAGTGGGGAAGATCAGCCGTTCGGGGAACGCGGCGAATTGTGGGTTCGTGGCCCGCAAGTCATGAAGGGTTACCTCAATAATCCTGAGGCGACGGCGGCAACCCTTGATAGCGACGGTTGGCTGCACACTGGTGACGTTGCGATCATCGATGAAGACCATCACATGACGATCGTCGACCGAGTGAAAGAACTCATCAAGTACAACGGCTTTCAGGTTCCGCCTGCGGAACTTGAGGCTCTCCTCATCACGCACCCCAAAGTGAACGATGTGGCAGTGATTGGCATTCCTGATGAGTCGGCTGGCGAGCTTCCTAAGGCGTTTATTGTTCGCTCACCTGGCAGTGAGGTGACGGCGGAAGACCTCCAGGCTTTTGTCGCGGAGCACGTTGCTTCCTATAAGCACATTCGGCTCGTTGAATTCATCGACGAAATTCCAAAGTCGGCTTCGGGCAAAATTCTTCGCCGTTTGCTTCGGGACCAAGGCTGACATTTCCGCAATGTCATCAACACCAGTTCACACCGATATCACCGATCGTGTGCTGACGATCACTATCGATCGGCCAGAGGTACGAAATGCTGTCGATGGTCCGACCGCTGAGGCACTTCACGAGGCGTTTCAGCAACTCGATGGCAATGACGATGTCGACGTCGGCATTTTGACCGGTGCAAATGACACGTTTTGCGCAGGAGCCGACCTCAAATCGGTTGCTGGTGGAGCAGGCCCAAGAGTGCACGACGACATGTCGCTCCCAGGCCCACTCGGACCGACACGCATGATGACCTCGAAACCACTCATCGCCGCGGTCGAGGGCTATGCCGTTGCGGGAGGCCTCGAGTTGGCGCTGCTGTGCGATCTTCGTGTGGCTGCGACCAATGCGGTATTTGGCGTGTTCTGTCGTCGGTGGGGCGTGCCGCTCGTCGACGGAGGAACGATTCGCTTACCCCGCCTCATTGGTCACTCTCATGCGATGGACCTCATCCTGACTGGCCGCGGCGTGTCAGGCGAAGAGGCCAAAATGATGGGGCTCGCGAACCGACTTTGTGAACCTGGAGAGGCACTCTCAGATGCTCGGAAGCTTGCTCTTCAACTCGCTGGCTTCCCTCAAGGATGCATGAGGTCTGATCGAGAGTCGGCGTATTCACAATGGGACCTTGGGCTCGATGCGGCACTCAAAAACGAGACCCGGCTTGGCCTGCAGGTCATTCGCTCAGGTGAAACCCGCGACGGCGCAACTCGGTTCGCCAAGGGTGAAGGGCGCCACGGCGCGTTCTAACCGCTCGACAGCACAGGGCACGTTGGTGCGCAATGGCCACGCAACTCCTGTGTCGTACTGAATCTGAACTTGCTGCTACTCGGTGATTGGCTCCAACAGTTTGCGAAGTTCTGCCTTCGCGATCTTCTCAAGGGTTGAACGAGGCAGTTCGTCAACCACTCGAACCGTACGGGGCACCTTGAAATCGGCGAGATCGCGTTGACATGCGGCGATGATCTCATCTGCGACATCGCTGCCCGCTGACGCTGACGGAATCAAGAACACCGCGGGCACCTCGTCAAGCATGTAATGCGGTTGAGCCACTACCGCGCATTCACTCACCAAACCGGTTGCCATGATCACCGACTCGATTTCTGATGCAGCCACGTTCTCTGCGCCCACCTTCAACATGTCCTTCAAGCGGTCGCCAAAAATGAGATCGCCAGCATCATTCATGATGATCGAGTCACCTGTTGCGAACCAGCCATCATCATCAAACGAATCGCTTGTCGCTTCGGGGTTGCCGGCGTATTCCTTAAACAGTGACACCCCGCGGATACCCCGAATAAAGAGCTCACCGCTCTCACCTGGACCGATGTGGGTTCCATCGGGCCGACGTACATTGATCTCGTAGGCCGGTGATGCCCGTCCAATCGTGTACGGAGCACAAGGTTCATCTGGGTCTCCAACAATGCCCTGGGTGATGGTTTCTGTCATTCCCCACCATCCAAAGGTGGTGACCCCGATGCGCTGTTCGACCTCGGGCATGCGAACTGCACAACCCCAGAATCGGAAATGATGATCTTGAGGAATTTCGCCAGCGAGAATTGCCTTCACGCAGAATGGGATCGTTGAAACCCATGTGACGCTGTTGCGAAGTGCCACGTCCCAGAAGCGAGAGGCCGAAAACCGTGGCTGGACAACCATGGTTCCGCCCGACCAGAGGGTCGACAGCATCGAATACGACTGCGCGTTCGTGTGGAAGAGCGGCAAAATGACCTGAGTGGTGTCTGCGGAGGTCAACCGCATGTGAGCACAGTTCATCTGCATTCCCCAGATCACGTTGGCATGCGTCCACAGCACTGCCTTCGGCCGAGATGTTGTGCCAGAGGTGAATTGGATACCAAGGTCCGCGAGTGGATCTACCGGCCGTTCTGGTGCGGTAGCGCCCTCGGCCATGACATCTTCAAAGCGTTCATAATCGATTCCGTCGGGCACGCTGCTCGGCGTTCCCGCATCGGTCGATGACAAGATCAAGAACCGAATCATCGGAGCAGCATCACGAACAAGTTCAGCAAACCCTGGCGAGGTGATCGCACCCACCACACCGGCATGCTCAGCGAAGTACTCCATGTCACGGGCAACCGAGCGCGTATTTGTTGACACTGCGACCGCCCCCAGGCGCGCACACGCGAACCAAGAGATGACAAATTCGGGTGAGTTGTCGAGATGAACGAGGACCCGGTCACCAATCTGCACCCCACGTGAATGCAATGCCCCTGCTAGCGATTCGACCGCTGCACCGAACTGTGCGTATGAATACGTTGCCGGCGACCCCTCGAAAGGTTCCCACACCATGAATGGCTTATCTCCATATGTTGCAACGCGAGATGCCAACACAGAAGGGACGTCACGCCCTTCGACCATCGCCCATTTGCCCGCATCAATTCGATCTCGAAGATCGCTCATATCAATGATTCCCCCAGTTAGATGTCCGCCCGTGACCGTTAACGCTCAAAAGCGTAGGACGGCACCGCAGATTGCTAGGAATCAGAACACGGGAACCGCTTCTGCGAGACTTACGAGATGGCAAACCCGTTCTCTGGATTCACTCAACGAGAAGACGACATCGTGATGGGCGACTGGCGATCTCCTCGACAGATGCTGCACGACCAGACCTATGACGGCCACGTGAGCGTGCACGATGACTCGATGGCTGAAGGGCTCGGTCTTCCCGGCGCCCCGATCGAAGGCCCGACCCATTTCAGCCAACTTGATCTTCTCGCCTACGAAATGTTTGGGGATGAATGGTTCGTCACCGGATGTGTGAGCTCACATTTTGAAAACATGGTGATCGAGGGAGAAAAGGTAAAAGCCTTTGCCCGTCAAGTTGGCGACCACACCGCCGAGGCATGGGCAGAGAAAGAAAACGGCGATCGCGTGCTCACGGCATCGTTGACCGTGAAGAATGCCAATACAGCTCTATCTGAACGGCTCAGCACTGCCCAAGAAAAAGATCCTGGGGAGCTCTTCATCATCGATCGTCTCGAACTCGGAATGACAACAGGGCCCGACAACGCCACACTCACCATGAACGAACATAACGGCGACATGTATCCGTTCTCACTTGCAGAGAAACTCACCTCGATTACCGAGCCGTGCCAGTGGTATTTCGACGACAACTCCAGCCCGTGGCAACTCCCCGTCGTGCCGTCGGAGATGTTGAGCGTCATGGGGCACCGAGGCGGATCGCATCTACCGGTTCGCGGCCCATCGGTAGGACTCTTCATCGATCTCGAGGTTCGCCGACGTCAGCCAGTACTCGTAGGTGCGGAGTATTCGGTGACCCACGAAGTTGTCGCCATGGGCCAGAGTCGACGAGTCGAGTCATATTGGACCCGCTCCTCACTCGTTGACGACGAGGGCACCGCTATCGCTGACGTGCTGCTTCACCAAGGGGTCTTCAAGGCGTCATATGAGGATTACCCCACATCGACGACATAGAAGCCCTAGGCCATCACGCACGCTTCGAACTTCTCTCGATCTCGTCACGTCGGCCACGTGGCGGTTTCTGGGTGAATACCCGACCACGCAAACCAAAAACTCCGTCCCGAGACGATTCGCGTCGCAACCGATCCGTCGGCCAGCTGCACTTCGGTAGAGAGTGAACCGCCATCAACGATGTCGACCTGCTGTAGGTGCTCGAGACTTCCCTCAGTCAGCACAAACATGCGTGCGCCCGACGAGTGCGGAACGATAACGAGCGTCTCGCTTCCGATGACGAATGCAAATGGTGGGCGATCGCTGAGCTCATCGAGGCCGAATGCGACAGACCCGCCAGGGCGAGTCACGGTGACGACAACCTCCATCTCTTCGAACGGCCCTTGGGTTTCAAACGTTGGAAACCAGAGCCGGTTTCCTTCGTAGTACGACGAGTATGCCGAGCCAGGGGTGTAGTCATAGGCGATGGGCGGCCGCTCCGGATTATCTGCGAAATAGATCGGAGTCGGGGTGTCAAGAACATCAGAATCTGGATGCTCAGCAACCCAGTCACTCCAGCGAATCGTTGTCATTGGCATGACCTCAAGTGTCGTGCCTTTCAACGGGCCCGAGATCGCTTGACCGGTGAGATGGTGCCAGAGCGAATCGGTCTGGCGGTCGACCATCAACTTGTTCGAATCGAGCAATAGACCCGACGTCTCAAAATCAAGAACGCGTCCGTCTACTCTGCGATCAAATACCCACCCGGTGCGACACAGCGTGCAAAACACGACCGACACCGGAACCGAACCAATCGTGTCGTTTGCCAGTTCGTGACGAGCGAGGAACCGAAGGGGGTAGGCAACGGCAATACCGTCAACGACCGCCCCGAGAACGAGTTCTTCATCGGTCATGAATGTCGCTTGACCTGCTTCGAGCCGTAAAGGGTCGTTCAACTCAGGAATTCCACCTCGGCGAACACCTCCCCACATGATCCCTGCAAGTTGAAGTTCGTCGTCAACCTCGGCAAGGAGTTCCTCATACACATCGTCAACGGTGGCGAAGAGCGTCTCTTTCCACCGGCGATATCCCGCACCCGGGTTGATCTCTTCAGTTCTCGCCCAAGTCCCGTACATCACCAGGTCGTCGATCGGGTGGTTTTTCGCCTCAAGGCCACTCAATGTCTGAAGTGCACGGGCGGTAGAGCGCTGAGTGCCTGTGCTCCCTCCGAGACGCATGAGATCTAACAACCAGGGCGCCCACCTTCTGTCACCTGAGAGACCCATGTCACCAGCGATGTTTTCGCCAAACACGCTGTTCGGGGCTGCAAGAAACTCATCGATTTTTCCCTCTAACGAAAGTTGGAGAAACGGGACTCCTGATGGAGTCTCGGGCACGAAATCGTCTGCCTCCTCAGCCTCGACGATGTCGGTCTCGCGAAGTGCCTGTGCATCGGTTGCGGCCGTGCGGTCTTCCTCTGCGGAGTTTGAGGTCGTGCAGCCGGCGAACAGCACTGCTGATCCGATGAGAAGCCTCAGCGTCTTCATCTGCATGCTCTCTCCTCCCCACTGGGACGACTGCCCGACACTCACAACGTACCGGAGGCTCACGGCACCACGAGGTCGGGTTATCCGTCGCCACTCGCACGTATCCTGATCGGTCATGAGTGAAACGATTCACGTGAGCGCCGGAAATGAATGGTGGCGAAACGCTGTGGTCTACCAGGTGTACCCCCGTTCATTCGCTGATGCGAATGGCGACGGGACTGGTGATGTCGAGGGCATTCGCTCGCGTATTCCCTACCTCGCCAAGCTCGGCATTGACGCGATTTGGATGAATCCTTGGTACCCGTCACCGCTCCTCGATGGCGGGTACGACGTCGCTGATTACCGTTCGATCGCCCCAATGTTTGGCTCACTTGACGACGCACAAGCACTGATCGAGGACGCTCACAGCGCCGGCATCAAGGTCATTGTTGATCTTGTCCCTAACCACACTTCTTGGGATCATGAATGGTTCGTCGAAGCTCTCGCTGCCGCACCCGGGAGCCCGGCACGAGACCGCTACATTTTCCGCGAAGGCAAGGGAACCAACGGAGAACTCCCGCCAACAAATTGGTCGTCAGTGTTTGGGGGCCCTGCGTGGAGTCGCTGTGATGACGGCCAGTGGTATCTCCACCTGTTCGATATCAGCCAACCCGACCTCAACTGGCACCACCCGGAGGTTCGAGCAGAGTTTCGCGACATCTTTCGCTTCTGGATCGATCACGGAGTCGACGGATTTCGCGTTGACGTCGCACATGGACTCATCAAAGATCTGTCATTCCCAGATCTCGACCTTGCAAGCGAAATTCTTACCGTTGGACATATCGATAATCACCCGCACTGGGATCGAGATGAGGTGCACGACATCATCCGCGAATGGCGTGCGGTTCTCAACGAAAAAGAGGCGGAGTACAACAAAGACCTCATGATGGTGGCCGAGGCTTGGGTGAAAGCAGAAAGTGTGCCGCTCTACCTGCGACCTGATGAGTACCACCAATCATTCAATTTTGACTTCGTTGGATGCCCCTGGGACGTTGACCAAATGCGGTCCTCTATCGCCCGTGCGCTCGTCGACGCCGCATCGGTGAGTTCGTCGGCGACCTGGGTGCTGTCAAATCACGATGTGTTACGCCACCCAACGCGCTACGGCCTACCCGCTGGCACCGACTACCAAGAGTGGCTGATGACGGGACCAACCGAACTCTGCGATCAGGAACTCGGCACTCAACGAGGCTTAGCGGTCATCATGATGTTGCTTGCTCTGCCGGGTTCGACCTACATCTATCAAGGCGAAGAGCTCGGACTTCACGAGGTGCCTGATCTTCCCCACGACGTTCTCGACGATCCGGTGTGGCGCCGCTCAGAGAACACTCGCAAAGGGCGCGATGGCTGCCGGGTTCCAATTCCATGGACGCAAACCGGTCCATCATTTGGGTTTGGTGAGAGCACCCCGTGGCTTCCACAGCCTGCGCACTTTGGCGACCAGTCGGTCGAAGCCCAAGACGGAGTCGACGGATCGGTACTCGAGCTCTATCGATCTGCTCTCGCACTACGGTCAGCTCATTGGGTTGAATGCGGCGATCTCACCTGGCTCAACGTCGATCGCAACGCCATTGCATTTGAACGCAACGGGTATGCCTCCATCACCAACTTCGGTGACAGCAACATTGCTCTGCCACCTGGTGAGGTGATGCTCACCTCGTCTCAGCCGGCGCACCAAGATCAACTCGCACCAAACACCACCGTGTGGTTGCGCCTCACATGAGCTAAAGATCAGCCAAATGAGTTGAGTGCGTCGACCGTGATGTCAACGATGCGATCGATGTGATCGTCGGTTACCACCATCGGCGGCGCAAACAGCAACGCGTCAGCCACGGCAGGCCCAGACCCCGCGGGATAGACCCACATTCCTCGCTGCACGCACGCTTCAACGGCTTCCACCGCACTCAGGCCGGCGAGTTCAACGCCGATCATGAGGCCACGGCCGCGAATTTCGGTCACCCTGGAGTGGCCATCGAGCGCGCTCGACAACGCCGACTGCATTCGGTCGCCCATCACCTTCGCTCGGTCGACGAGTTGCTCACGTTCCATGACCTCGAGAACGGCAAGCGCCCCGGCGCACATTGCGTCTGGGCCTGAATAGGTGAAGAACATCACGTTCCCACCAGCATCGGAGATCGACCCGGTGACCTCGTCAGATGCGGTCACCATCGACATCGGGACATAGCCACCCCCGAGGCCCTTCGCCGAGACAAGAATGTCAGGCTGCACCGGATCGTGCTCATGCCCCCATGTAAGACCTGTTCGGCCAAACCCGGTCATCACCTCATCTGCAATGAAGAGCACTCCGTAGTGCTGGCAGACCTCCATCACTTGCTGCCAATAATCTTCGTTCGCAACAAGCGCTCCGGCCGAGGCACCGATAATTGGTTCAGCCATAAACGCAGAAACGGTCTCTGGGCCCGCTGCCTCAATTGCTGCCGCCAAAGCAGATGCATCATTCCATGGAACTTTTGGCCACTCGGCAAGCAACGGGTCAAGGCCCGAGCGACGTGCCATGTGCCCGCCAATGCCGAGCGTGGCGATCGTCGCTCCGTGGTAGCTCGGCAGTCGGGCGATCACCTTATAACGCTGGTCATCTCCACGGCTGAGGTGATACTGGCGAGCAACTCGAACCGCAGTGTCGGTGGCTTCTGATCCTCCGCCAGCGAAGTACACGTGCCCGAATCCTTCTGGAAGCCAGTTGTTGACAAGCCGATCAACAAGAGCGACCCGGTTCGGCGTTGCCCACGTTGGAACCACGTAGTCAATCGACCGCATTGCGGTTGCAACGGCATCCGCAATTTCTCCTCGGCCGTGCCCGATATTGGTCACCACCGCACCTCCTGCGGCATCGATGACCCTCTCGCCATCTTCGAGGATGAGTTCCACCCCGTCGGTCTCGACTACAACAGGAGGACGACTTGCAGGTCGAGTGAACGGATAGCGGTCGACCGATGATTCCGGAAGTGTCTGCGACATAGAGCACATTCTTCCATAACGACACGAGCCCCGTGCATACGCGTCAATCGAGCAAAGAAGCCTCGTTGGATGCATCATTCTCCGGCTCACGCCTGCACGGCGGCATCTGACACACTCCCACTATGAGCAACAACGAATTTGCAGGCCGCGTCGCCATCGTCACAGGATCATCATCAGGCATCGGTGAGGCCACCGCCCACCGGCTGTCAGAGCTCGGTGCCACCGTCGTCGTCAACTCGGCCAACTCAGTCGAAGCTGGCCAAAACGTCTCAGACGCCCTCCCCGGTGAGTCGTGCTACATCCAGGCTGACATCGCCGACCAGGCACAAGGCCATGCACTCATCGATTCGACGATCGAGCGCTACGGCCAACTCGATTTTCTTATCAATAACGCTGGCTGGACAACGCTCGTGCCTCACGATGACCTTGAAGCTCTTACCGATGAGATCTTCAAAAAGACATTCGATGTCAACGTGTTTGGCACCTGGTGGCTCACCAAGTACGCAATGCCACATTTGAAGCAATCCGAGGACGGCAATGTCATCAACGTCACCTCGATTGCTGGTGTTCGTCAGGTTGGCTCATCTGTTGCTTACGCAATGACGAAGATCGCTCTCAATCACATGACGCAATTGCTTGCCAAGGTGTCAGGGCCGGTGCGAGTGAATGCAATTGCCCCAGGGCTCGTTGCGACCCCGTGGACTGACGACTGGGATGACCAGCACGCAATGATTTCGAAGACCGCACCCCTCGGCCGCTCAGCAACACCCGATGACTGCGCCGAGTCGATGCTCGGGCTACTGCGCTCAAAGTACGTGACCGGAGCCGTGCTCGTGGTCGACGGCGGAACCACCCTTCGAATCTGATCTTCTTTCGATCGCGTTCTGAACCCCAATAGGTTCAGCGCGCCCTGTCAGAGTCCGAGCGATTTCGAGATGATGGTCTTCATGATCTCGTTCGTGCCACCGTAAATTGAGGTCACTCGCGCGTCGGCGTAATTACGGGCGATCGGGTACTCAAGGGTGTAGCCGTATCCCCCGAACAGTTGCAGACAGCGATGCGCTGCATCGTGCTGCAAGTCGGTGCACCAGTACTTGGCCTGAGCCGCCTCGGTCGGGGTGAGTTCGCCGGCGATGAGTTTCATCACCGACTGGTCGACATATGCCTGGGCAACTTCAATTGCTGTCTTCACCTCTGCGAGCACAAACTTCGTGTTTTGAAATTCGCCGAGTGATTTTCCGAATGCTGTGCGTTCTTTCACGTACTCAACCGTTGAGTTCAGCGCTGCTTGCGCAGACGCCACGCCTGTGATTGCAATCGAAAGCCGTTCCTGAGCAAGGTTTGATGAGAGATACCGGAACGCCTCGCCCTCTTCGCCCATTCGGTTTGCGACCGGAATGCGAACATCATCGAAGAACAGCTCAGCGGTGTCCTGAGAATGGTTTCCGATCTTTTCGAGATTCCGTCCACGATCGAAACCTTCCATACCGCGCTCGGCTACGAGCAATGTCATTCCCGAATGACGAGCAGTCGGGTCAGTCTTCGCGACAACGATGACGAGGTCTGAGTTAATTCCGTTCGTGATGAACGTTTTCGAACCGTTCACGACATACACATCGCCATCTCGTACTGCGGTCGTTCCGACACTCGCAAGGTCTGAGCCTGTGCCGGGCTCGGTCATCGCAATTGCGGTAATCAAATCACCCGATGCGATTCCTGGAAGCCAGCGCTGACGCTGCTCGTCGTTTGCAAGCTCGAGGTAATACGGAATGGTGATGTCGTTGTGAAGGGTGATGCCCAACCCGGCTCCGCCGATGCCTGCATAGGCAAATTCCTCGGCAACGATCTGGTTGAAACGGAAGTCGTCTGATCCTCCGCCTCCAAATTCTTCTGGGATTTGCATGCCAAGGAACCCGTTTGACCCGGCAGAGGTGAAGATCTCTCGGGGTGCAATGCCGGCCTCCTCCCACAGCATGTAGTCAGGGGCGATCTCTTTCGCCACCCATGAGGCAAACGAGCGTCGGAACTCGTCGTGAACATCGTCAAAGATTGCGCGCATGCCCCCAGACTACGAAGTACGACCCACTGAGGGAAAGTCGTTCGGAATGCGACCCGCATCACGCATACTGGAGGGGTGACGAACGGCGCAGGCGAACCTCTAGACGACTTTGTTCGAGAACTCGTCCGAGACGATCTTGCCAACGACCGGTTCGGGGGGCGACTCCAAACACGCTTCCCTCCAGAGCCAAACGGCTATCTCCATATCGGACACGCAAAAGCCATCACCCTCGATTTCGAATTGGCCAACGAATTTGACGGGATCTGCAACCTTCGGTTCGACGACACAAACCCCGATACCGAAGACACGACATTCGTCGACGGAATTCTTGAAGATCTCGAGTGGCTTGGGTACCAACCACATGGTGCGCCGCTCTACGCGAGCGACTACTTCGAACAACTCTATGAATGGGCCGAGCACCTCATTTCAGAGGGTTTGGCCTATGTCGATGATCAGGACGCAGAAACGATTTCAGATCAACGGGGTGGCTTCGGCCAGCCCGGCATCGAAAGCCCGTTTAGGACGCGTTCTGTTGATGAGAACCTCGACCTCTTTCGCAGAATGCGAGACGGCGAATTTGACGAAGGCGCTCGAGTCCTCAGGGCGAAGATCGATATGCAACACGAAAACATGCAGTTGCGCGACCCGGTGATGTATCGCATCCGCAACGAACCACACCATCGCACGGGCGACCGTTGGCATATCTATCCGACATACGACTGGGCACATGGACAAAGTGACGCAATTGAGGGTGTCACTCACTCTCTGTGCACTCTTGAGTTCGACAGCCACCGGCCGCTGTACGACTGGTATCTCTCAAAGTTGCCACTTCCGAGTGACACGCCGCGCCAGACAGAATTCGCCCGTCTCGAACTCACCCATACCGTCACTTCAAAACGGCGCCTCGCCGCACTCGTTGAAGACGGCATTGTCGATGGGTGGGACGACCCTCGACTGCCCACTCTGCGTGGGCTTCGTCGACGGGGCTATCCGGCTGAGGCCATCAAGGAGTTCTGCTCGTACATCGGTGTGTCGCGGGCAAACAGCCGCCATCAGATTGAACTGCTCGAATCGTTTGTGCGGCAACATCTCAACGCAACGGCTCAACGCAAGATGGCTGTTCTCAACCCGCTGCGTCTTGTCATTACCAACTGGCCGGAAGGTGAGGTTAACGAAGTCGAGGTTGTCAACAACCCTGAAAATCCTGACGACGGTACGCGTTTGGTTCCCTTCACCGGCGAGTTGTTTATCGAGCACGATGACTTCCGGGCTGACCCACCGCCAAAATATTTCAGGCTCACTCCAGGAAGAGAAGTGCGGCTTCGCGGAGCGTATTTCGTCACCTGCACCGGATTCGATGTTGATGACGCCGGCACTCCAACCACCGTCTACGCCACCTATGACCCTGAGACCCGCGGTGGCAATGCTCCTGATGGTCGCAAGGTGAAGTCAACGATGCACTGGGTGTCTGCAGAGCATGCAGTCTCAGGGTCGGCTGCGCTCTACGAACGCCTGTTTTCAGCTGAAGTCCCAGGAACAGAAACCGGTGACCCGATGGATGATCTCGATCCGAATTCAGTCACCACGCTCGACAACTGCATGTTTGAGCCATCGATGGCTGATCTCGCACCGGGTGAAGTCGTGCAGTTTGAGCGCCTTGGCTATTTCGCTCACGATCCCCGAACGCAACTGCTGTTTCACCGAACAGTTGGTTTGCGCGACGAGTGGGCTCGCATTCAGCAACGCGGCTGACCAATGTCGCCAACGAGATATTGATGTTGGCGGGGTGCTCCACAAGGCTGTGGGCCCACCGCCAACCATGAGTCTTATGCCTCTATGTGCCCCCATGGGAAGGCACGCTCGAGTTGAGCGGCGAGGCTGATGAGGAGATCATCTCGTCCGTAATCCGCAACGAATTGCACGCCGACGGGAAGCCCGTTGCCAGCGACATGGAGCGGCAAACTGATTGCGGGCTGGCCGGTTGTGTTGAATGGCGGCGTAAACGGGATCCACTCTGCAGCCCTGCGCATCGGGTCCATTGGACGATCGGGATTGTTGTCGTGTTCACCAATTTTCGGTGGCGTTTCCCCCAAGGTCGGGGTGACAAGGATGTCAAAGCCATCTGCCCACCATTGCAGACATTCACGCCGATACGACGCAACTCCGGCAAGTGCGGTCGCATAATCGACTCCTGACATATTCTGCGCGAATTCCGCTTGCACCCAGTTCATGAGCTCCATGTCGTCAGCGGTGATTTCTCGATCCAGCATCTCAGAGAACGTCTTCACATTCATCGCAGCACCGACTGCCCACAGCGCCATGAATCGAGAGACCGTGTCGGGATCGGTGAGGATATGGGGGAACGAATACTCAACCGAATGCCCCAAGCTCTCCAACATTCGGCCCGCAGACTCGGCCGCCTCAACGCAGTCATTGCTGACCGTTCCACCTCTCGGGTGATGCGCCAGAATTCCGATCCGCAGGGTGCCGGGGTCGCGCGCAAGTGCCTCGGTATATGTCATCGGCGAGGCCGGCGCAATCACAGAGTCGCCAATTCCCGGACCGGCGACGGCATCGAGCAGCCTGGCGGTGTCACGCACCGAGTGAGAAACCGCAAGCTCCACACCGAGGCCTGTTTCTGCTCGGTGAGGCCCTGTCGAAATTCGCCCTTGCGATGTTTTTAACCCGACGAGACCCGCACACGCCGCTGGAATTCTGATCGACCCTCCCCCATCAGAGGCATGGGCCATCGGCACCATGCCCGATGCGACCGCAGCCGATGCCCCTCCTGACGATCCACCTGGCGTGTGATCTGTGTTCCACGGGTTGCGAGTCGGCCCCCACGCAACTGGTTCGGTTACGGGGACGGTTCCCATCTCTGGGCTATTTGTGCGACCACAGATGACCAAACCGGCGGCCTTGAATCGACTCACGATCGTGGTGTCGATCGTCGAGTGATAGTTCGCTTCCTTCAATGCCGCTGACCCATTCGACATCGGCATACCTTCCATATGGGCGTGAAGGTCTTTCAAGAGAAACGGAACACCCTTAAATGGCCCATCTGGAAGTGTCGGCGAACCAGCCATCTCCCGAGCGCTATCGAACCATCGATAGGTCAGTGCGTTGAGATCGCCGTTGAGTGATTCCATTCGCTCAATCGCTGCATCGACAAGTTCAACGGGGGTGACATCTCCGTTGGCGACGAGTTCAGCTTGAGCGGTTGCATCCATCCACCGTGTCTGTGTTGCGAGATCTTTCATGTGAGTTGCCTATCACACTCGGGGAGGTGCCCGATGCAGTGAAGGAGACCCACCGAAAACCGCAACTGGGCCACCCTGAATGGGTGACCCAGAGAATCGTTCCGGTATCACCGACTTGGCAGCCCTTTCAGGATTCGGACCTATGCCGCCACCTTGTAATTCACGACGTGTTGCCGATGATTGCAACGTGTTCGCACGTTGTGGAAGGGTTGTCTATGGAGTTCGGGAGACTGACAGGCCTGTCACTTTCACGCAAAACGAAAAAAGGAAGTGAAGTCTGATGGAGAACCGTCGAGGATGGTTCGACGATCCTTATGGCCGCTATCCGAGGCGGTATTTCAACGGGGAGGAATGGACTGATCAGGTCCAAGTTGCAACGGGTGAGGTTGTCACTGAAACATCGACTGCCGTCGAAACGGATCCACCTGCTGAGCCAAGCCCTGACACACCTTTCGAACCATTGTCTGTTGAGGATGAGAATCCGAAGGAAAAATCAAAAAGGAACTCCGTGGCTATCGCTATCGGAGTTCTTTTGACGCTCAGCGTCATTGGGGCGATTACCGAAGATGAGGAGGCATCAAACGAGTCCTCCTCGGAGAGTGCTCCAACCGAAGGCGTCGGTTCACAATCGTCCGCATCCGAAGCTGAGCAAGACTCCGAAGGGCAGGAAGTAGTTCCATCGAATTCGGAGCCAGTTACCGAGACGACCGCATTGTCATCACAGACTGTTGAGACGATCGTTTCAGACCAGAACGCGACTGCACCAGAATCTGCATCTGCCGCGTCAACAACCGTTGACGACATGGTTTCAGAAGACACGTTGCAGCCCGTGCCAACGACAAACACGCCCGTCACAACAACTGCGGCAACGTCGTATTTATCGGGGGCGTTCGACATAGCGGCGAGCTACCTCCGCTATTCAAGTTTCTCAAGAGATGGACTTATCAACCAACTTGAATACGAGGGCTACACAACTGAGGAAGCCACGGCAGCAGTCGATGCTCAAGGAGCTGACTGGAATGCCCAAGCTGTTGGGTCTGCAGAGAGCTACCTCGGGTTCACCGCGTTCTCCCGACAATGGCTCATCGAGCAACTTGAATTTGACGGTTACACAAACTCTGAGGCGACCTTCGGAGTGGATGCTCAGAACGCTGACTGGAACGAGCAAGCATCACAGTCGGCGAAGGATCTGTTGAGTTTTGGCGGGTTCTCTCGACAAGGTTTGATCGATCAACTCGGATATGAGGGTTACACAAACTCTGAGGCGACCTTCGGTGCGGATGCTCAGAACGCTGACTGGAATGTCCAAGCATCCCGTGTTGCGCAGAGTTACCTCGACTTTGCGGAGTTCACTCGACAAGAACTCATCAATCAACTCCTCTTCGACGATTTCTCACAAAGCGAGGCAGAATACGGCGTCAACGCCGTCGGACTCTGAACGCAGTGAGACCATCGCCAGAAACATCGCCACGCACCGAAAACCGCCACTGGGCCACCCTGTTTGGGTGACCCAGAGAATCGTTCGGATATAACCGACTTGGCAGCCCGTACGGGATTCGAACCCGTGCCGCCACCTTGAGAGGGTGGTGTCCTAGGCCACTAGACGAACGGGCCAAGTAGCGGCGCAAACGCTATCACCGGTGACGGACGACGACACCGCCCGTACATGCCGATGGCCGGTCGATGTGACCGGCCATCGTGTGGTTGGGGTGCAGGGACTCGAACCCCGAATAGCAGAACCAGAAACTGCCGTGTTGCCAATTACACCACACCCCACTGGACACTCGGATTGTATCGCTCGCCTCGTTCCCACCAACCCTGCTTAACCTCGCCCACTGATCTGCTCGAACCCAACGATTCTGCCCAGTGCGACTCCTGCGGTCTCAACGAGGTGGCGGCGCACAGAGGTCACTCCACCGACGACCGAGTTGCTCACAGGAGCAACACCAACGACATTGATGCCCGATCGCTGTGCGATGAGTGACGCGCGCTTGGCGTGATAGGGATCGGTCACGATGATGACAGAACCGATGTCGTGCCTCTCGACGAGGGAGGCCACCCCTTGGATGCTTTCCCACGTGGTTGTTCCCACATCTTCAAACAAGATGCTGTCGTCGGAAACTCCATTCTCAAGCGCGAAGCGTTTCGAGGTTTCCGCTTCGGTGAACCTGTCACCCTCCTGGCTGCCACCCGTCACGATAAACGTATCGACGGCGCCGTCAAGCCACAGGTCGATAGCCGTGATCAGTCGACCTTCCAACTGCGGTGATGGACGACCGTCATATTGTGCGGCTCCAAGAACAACGACGGCGTCGGCTTCAGCAGGGGGTGTCTGCCGCCCGGCGAGCACCACTTGAGCAAGAGTGATGAGTAGGTACAGCGTTGTGATCGCCAACAACCAGAGCGCTGAACGGCGCATCGTTCGACCGGTCACGTCGAGATTCGACTCCTCGCAACGCGCATTCGCTCGAGGGTTTCCTGTTGCCCGAGTACTTCGAGCGACTCAAAAAGCGGAGGACCCACTGTTCTTCCGGTGACAGCAACGCGCACAGGTGCCTGAGCTTTGCCCAGTTTGAGACCGAAGGGCTCCATCACCTCTTCGAGCACTGACTTCAGTTCCTCTGCGTGCCAGTTTTCGAGGGCTGCGTATCGAGCGATCGCTGCATCGAGGAGAGGACCTGCGATGTCAGTTGTCATCACTTTTTCCCAAGAGGCATCGTCGTACTCAACCCCAGTGAAGATGAAGTCGACCACGCCGGACACATCCGAAAATGTCACGAGTCGCGGCTGGACGTGCGGGGCGATCATCGCAAATGTCGATCGATCCCACTCTGGCGGGAGCCACGGATTGCACGCATCGAGGAACTCGTCGTTCGACATCATTCGGATGTACTCGCCGTTGAATGCTGACAATTTTTTTACATCGAAGAACGCTGGTGACAGATTGACGTCGTTGAGCGCAAATAAAGAGACAATCTCATTCCACGGGAGGATCTCACGGTCGTCACCCGCTGACCAACCCAAAGTCATCAAATAGTTCACCATCGCATCAGCGAGGTACCCCTCGTCTCGGTACTGCTCAAGCGCAACCTTGTCGCGACGTTTTGAGAGCTTTTTCCGTTGCTCATTCACGAGCACCGGAACGTGACCCCATACGGGCGGCTCACGGTCGAGCGCAGCCCACAGCATCTGCTGTTTTGGGGTATTCGGCAAATGCTCTTCGGCTCTAATGACATTGGTGATGCCCATCGACATGTCATCGACGACGTTCGCCAAGTTGAACACAGGGGTTCCATTGCTGCGCACGAGAACAAAATCTTCAATGACCGAATGATCGAATTCGACATCACCTCGCACTGCGTCACGAACGATCGTGCTTCCCTCCGGCACCCGGAATCTCAGCACCCGCCCGGCACCAGGCTCAAGACCGAGGTCACGAGACCATCCGCTATACCCGGTGACACCTTCAGCAGCCGCTCGTTCTTCGATGTCGGTTGGCGACATCTCGCAGTAATAGGCGTGACCCGACTCATACAGTTGCGTCGCCGCTCGAAGGTGCTCGTCGGAATAGTTGCTCTGAAAATACGGTCCTTCGAATGCGGGGCTCGCCGAGTCAATACCAAGCCACTCGAGAGCCGACAAGATGCCATCGGTCCATTCAGGTCGGTTACGAGCCTCATCGGTGTCTTCGATCCGGAGCACGAATGTTCCACCGGTTGACTGGGCAAGCGCCCAGTTAAACAACGCTGTTCGGGCGCCTCCGACATGGAAGAACCCTGTTGGCGATGGAGCGAAACGAAAACGCGGACCTGAAGCATTCATTACTTGCAGACGTTACCGGCACGGTATTGCTCAGTCCCCTCACCCGATTACGATCTCAGACATGGCTGCACACGCTCCACACGAAGATCACCGCTCTGTATCTGGTGGTCTCGCTCGAGCCGCTGTCTTCGGAATCAACGACGGCTTGGTTTCAAATGTCTCACTCATTCTTGGGTTTGCCGCAAGCGGTGTTGACTCCACCATCGTGCGCCTTGCAGGTTTGGCCGGTGCGGTAGCCGGCGCCATTTCGATGGCAGCAGGCGAATGGGTCAGCATCTCCGCGCAGAACGACCTCGTGCAGCGTGAGCTCGATATCGAGTTACGAGAGCTCGAACACAACACAGAACACGAAACCGCAGAGCTTGCTGCGGTCTATGAAGGTCACGGCATGGAACCAGCGAGTGCAGCGCAGGCTGCGGCTGAGGTCATGCGGTCGCCGTCAAACGCACTAGCAGTACACGCTCGTGAAGAGTTTGGGATCGACCCAAGCGCTCTCCCATCGGCACTGCAAGCCGCTGTGCTCTCCCTTCTCTCATTTATCGTTGGTGCACTGCTACCACTGATTCCATGGTTCATTGGCTCAGGCACAGCAGCGACCATCTCTTCGCTTGTGCTCGGTGTGGTGGCTGCCGGCATCGTTGGTGCCGTCGTCGGCAAATTTGCCGAACGCCCACTGGTCTGGGCTGCAACTCGGCAAATACTCATCGTGCTCGTCGCCTGTGGCGCAACCTACGTCATCGGGCAAATCTTTGGTATCACCCTGAGTTAGCTCGATCCGGCCAAATAATCGCCACTCGGTCGGCAGTGGCGACCCGAAACATGCTGAGATGTAACCGTGACACAACTCAATGTGCTTGGAACCGAACTCGAAGAATGTTCGTTCGACCCTCTCACCGGGTACCGAAGAACTGGGTGCTGTGACAATTTTGGCGATGACCCCGGCATGCATGTCATTTGCTGTGTCGTCACCGATGATTTCCTGGCCTTCTCGGCAAGTTGTGGCAACGACCTTTCCACACCGATGCCGATGTACGGATTCCCTGGGCTTCGCAACGGAGACCGATGGTGCGTATGCGCATCACGCTGGGTTGAGGCCTACGAGGCCGGACACGCGTGCCAAGTCGTGCTCGCAGCAACCCATATGTCAGCGCTCGAGTACGTCGACCTAGAAGTCTTGAAGGCTCACGCGAGCGACGCCTCGTGATACCCCTTAGCTTCGCGAGTTACTGATCGAAGATCACCGACGGGTTAAGAATCCCGGTCGGGTCACACACCGCTTTCAATCCCCGCATCAGGTTGAGTTCGGCGGCAGAACGTTGCATCGGAAGGTACGCCGATTTGGCGGTACCGATGCCGTGCTCAGCGCTGATCGAACCGCCCATTGCAATCACCAGTTCATACACCGACTTGTCAAGAACATCGTCGCCGTCAAGCCCGGTGACGTTCACATGGAGGTTTCCATCGCCGACATGGCCGAAAATCCACGTCGTCGACGTCGGAGCCAACGCCGAAATGAGGTTCTTCACCTCTGGGATGAACGCTGCAATCTGGTCATGGGGCAATGTGACATCAAACTTGCACGGCACTCCGACACGATTAATTGCAGTCGTATGGTCATCGCGCAAACGCCATAGCAACTGTCGTTGGCGTTCATCTGCGGCAATTGCGGTGTCGGCAACTCCGTCGAGTTCAGCGACATGTTGAATGAGTCGCTCGAGGTCATCGCTCTCCGATGCAGTCTCTACGAGCAGGAACACCGGGTGTGTTCCGCCAAGCGGAGCCGAGAGTTCGAACTCTTCACAGACGAGGCTCACTCCGTCGGCGAGCATAAGTTCGGCAGCCTCAAGACCAGGCAGCGCCACCCGCAACTGAGCGGTCGCTGCGACAGCTGCGTCGACATTGTCGAAGGCGAGCAACGCCGTCTGACGGAATGGTTGGTCAGCAATGAGTCGAAGACGCGCCTTGGTGATCACTCCTAGCGTTCCCTCTGAGCCGCACATCATGTCGGGGATCGAATAGCCGGTGTTGTTCTTCACCAAACCAGACATGAGATCGATAATTTCTCCGGTTCCGAGCACGACCTCAACACCGATGACCTGTGCTCGGGTCATTCCATGGCGGAACACGTTCAGACCACCAGCGTTCGTCGCGATCGTTCCTCCGACGGTTGCCGAGCCACGTCCACCGAAATCAACTCCGTAACGCAACCCGTGTGATGCCACTGCGGTCTGCAACTGCTCGATGGTGACACCGGCGTCAACGCTCACCTGCAGTGCGAGTCGGTCGACATTCCCGATTGTGTTCAACCGTTGCATGCTCAACACAATTTCGCCGTTGAGCGGGACACTCCCGCCGACCATCCCTGTATTTCCGCCCTGAGGGATGACGGCGACCGCACGCTCACCGCACACACGAATGACATCAGCCACCTCCGCAGTTGAGCCAGGCCGGACGACAGCCGGAGTTGTTCCGACATACCTTCCGGTCCAATCGACGACGTGCGCAGCGGTGTCGTCGCCGGAGATGACGTGTTGCTCGCCGACGATGCGCCGGATCTCGCTCAGAGCATCATCAACCATTACTTGAATGATCCGCTCTTCGGTTCAGCCGAGTGCTTTCAGCAACTGGGTAGGGGTGTCTTTCGGGCTGATCTTTGGCCACGCACGTTCAATGCGCCCCTTCTCGTCGATGAGGAATGATGACCGCTGAACACCCATGTACTTGCGTCCATACATCGACTTCTCGACCCAAACGCCGAACTGTTCGGCGACAGCGTGATCCTCATCGGAGAGCAGCGTGAAACCCAAGGAATACTTGTCGTCAAACTTTTTGAGTTTCGCCGGCGCGTCTGGACTAATGCCGATAATGACGGTGTCGCCAATTTCCTCTGCGATATCTCGAAGGGCACACGATTGCGTTGTACATCCCGGGGTATCTGCTTTTGGATAGAAGTAGATGAGAACCTTGCGCCCCTTAAACGACGACAACGCGACGGTGTCACCATCTTGGTTGAGCAACTTGATGTTTGGTGCGGCGGATCCTTCTTGGGTCATGAGATCACGTTAGACCGCCACCGTCGATCGCTGTTAGACGTGATCGTTTTCGAGCACGTCGGCGCCTGAGAGAACCTTCCATTGCGCCGGGTAGAGCAGTGAGATCTGGTCGGGTGTTGCCCGCAACGTTGACTCTGGCACTGCGTCAACGAGCCGGCGGGCTGCACCGTAGTGATGACCGAGATTGCGAAGGCCAGCAAATACGTCAGATCTGATCTTGACGAGCTCTGCTGGCGGATTCGTGTCGAACCAGCCCCAGATGGTGAGCGCAATCATGAGGTCATGAACAACCGGCGCCCGGCTCATCATCGAAGCCCTCCGAAGCGCAATACCGATACTGCCGTTGATGGCGTCATCGATGTGCTCGCCCGATTGCGTGCAGATGCGGGGGCGCAGTCGCTGTGCGATCGTGAGGATAAAACCTTGGTCTGGCCCTGGATAGCCAAGAGATGGACCTACCGGCTGCAATCCTTCGATTTCCGCTGGCCGATCTGTCGACCATGATGCAGGGACGACGTCCGGTGACTCGTAAAACGGGTCACTTCGACGACGGGAGGGGGCGAAACGAGGTGCTGCCATAACAATGTTTTACCCGCGAAGCAGGCCGTACACGATGCTTTCTGACAGCGCCCGCCATGAGGCCTCGATGATGTTCGGGCTCACTCCAATTGTCGTCCAGTCGGTTCGACCATCAGTTGCGCTGATGAGCACTCGGGTCACCGCCCCTGTCGCTTCTCCTCCATCAAGAATTCGTACCTTGTAGTCGGTGAGGTGAACCTGCTCGAGCTGCGGGTATGCACCACTGATCGCCCGACGCAACGCAGTGTCGATTGCGTTGACCGGGCCGTTTCCTTCTGCGGTGTGCACATGGCGGTCACCCTGAACCCACACCTTCACCGTGGCTTCAGTGTTAAACGGCCCATCTGCCGATTCATCGGTAATTACTCGCATCGACTCGACATCGAAGTAGTCCTGTTCCCAGCCGGTTGCTCTGCGCATGAGAAGTTCGAGCGAGGCATCAGCGGCCTCGAACTGGTACCCCTCATGTTCGAGGCGCTTGAGGTCGTCGATCACCTGGTTGATCGATGGGCCATCGAGATCAATTCCGAGTTGCTCTGCTTTGATCTGAATGGTGGCGCGGCCAGCCATTTCTGAGACGACAAACCTCGTGCCATTGCCGACCTGCTCTGGGTCAACGTGCTCGTAGGCATCTCGTGCCCGCGCAATCGCACTGACGTGCAGACCAGCTTTATGTGCGAATGCGGAAGTTCCAACATATGGCGCCTGAGGATTCACCGCTCGGTTGAGGGTTTCTGCGATGCGATGCGAAACCGGAGCGAGGCGAACGAGACGATCTTGAGGAAGGCAGGAGTAGTCCTGCTTCAGTTGAAGGTTCGGGATGATCGTCGTCAGGTTTGCGTTGCCAGTGCGCTCACCCAGACCATTCAAGGTGCCTTGCACGTGACCCGCACCAGCTCGAACTGCCGCCATCGAGTTTGCGACCGCGCATCCGGTGTCGTCATGGCAGTGAATTCCGATCGTTGCATCGTTACCGATGTGTGCATACACCTGGGCCACGATGTCTCCAACCTCATGAGGCAGTGAGCCGCCATTCGTGTCGCAGAGAACCACATGGGTCGCACCCTTGACGATCGCTGCTTCTAACGCTCGAAAGGCAAATTCGGGGTTGTGCTTGAAACCGTCGAAAAAGTGCTCCATGTCGACAAGCACCCGACGATCGTTACCGACGAGGTATTCGACCGAGTCAGCAATCATTGCGGTGCCTTCTTCGAGGGTGGTTTGTAGCGCCTCGGTGACGTGATAGTCCCAGCTTTTCGCAACGATGCACACTGCTGACGTGTCGGCGTCGAGCAGATTACGCAACGTCGGGTCGTCGTCTACTTTCCCGCGTGGGCGACGGGTTGAACCGAATGCGACAAAGGTGCTTGTCGAAAGGTTGAGTTCTTTTGCGGCACGCTGAAAGAACTCAATGTCTTTCGGGTTTGCGCCCGGCCATCCGCCTTCAATGAAATGAACACCGAGTGAGTCGAGTTGCTCGGCGATTACGAGTTTGTCATCGACCGTTGCGGTGACGCCTTCAACTTGAAGACCATCGCGCAGCGTGGTGTCAAAAATTTCGATACTGCGCTGATCGGTTGTTGTTGGAGTGCTCATGTGAGTTGTCCTCTATGTGTTGTTGGTATCAGTATCGGCCCGAAAACTGAAAATGCCGCCCGAGGGCGGCAAAACGAGCACACGGTGAAGTGTGCTCTAACAAATAATAATTCCGGCGGCGATGTGATGAATCATCGCCTCTATTAAATACGGCACAGATGTCATCGTCAACTTCTCATCAACAATCGGCCCGGAAACGACACGCCACAACTGTGGATAACCGGTGGAAAAACCGAGCCACCTTGTGGATCACTTGCGGATAACCGACACCATCTCCCCTACCCCAGCAACCTCAGCGGCAGCGCCACAACAGCGCTTCACCAACTACCCTCTTGCTATGAGCGAAGAACTGCCGAATCGGGACGAACTCTTGAGCCCGGGGATGCGCGAACAGCTCGACCTCGGCTACGTCTTTGGTGGTTTGTCGACATTTGCGCAACAACCCTTTGTTCCAGATCTTGAAGACCTCGACCGATGGAAGCCCGACGTTGCCATCGTGGGTGCCCCATTCGACATCGGCACCACCAATCGTCCCGGCGCGCGATTCGGACCACGTTCGATCAGAACATCGGCCTACGAATCAGGCACCTATCACATCGACCTTGACCTCGAGATTTTCGACCACCTCACCGTTGTCGACGCCGGTGACGCCCACTGCCCTCACGGCAATACCGACCAAAGCCTCGCCAACATCCGCCACCGGGTGCACGAGGTTGCCCGACGCGGCATCATCCCTATCACGCTCGGAGGCGACCACACCATCACCTGGCCAGCTGCCACTGCGGTTGCCGACGTCCATGGCTACGGCAACGTCGGCATCGTTCATTTCGACGCTCACGCTGACACCGCCGACATCATCGACGGCAACCTTGCAAGCCATGGCACACCTATGCGCAGGCTGATCGAATCAGGGGCAATTCCTGGCGACCGTTTCGTACAGGTCGGTCTCCGTGGTTACTGGCCTCCTGCAGACACATTCGATTGGATGCGAGAGCAAGGCATGGTGTGGCACACGATGCAAGAAATTTGGGATCGCGGCTTTAAAGCGGTGATGGACGACGCAGTGAGCGAAGCGTTGGCATCTGCTGACCATCTCTACATCTCGGTCGATGTCGACAGCCTCGACCCCTCATTCGCACCAGGCACAGGGACACCTGAACCCGGGGGAATCGCGACCAGCGACATTCTTCGAATCGTTCGCCAACTCGCCCGGGAGCACAACGTCGTTGGTATGGATGTCGTTGAAGTGGCACCGGCGTACGACGTCAGTGAACTCACCGTAAATGTTGCTCACCGACTCGTTATGGAGGCGCTCGGAGGAATCGCCGCTCGGCGTCGAGATCTCGGCCAGTAACCGTTGAAAAACGATGACTAACTTGCGTCTCGCGTAGAGTCGCAACCTATGTCAACTTCGCGCCCGTTCTTCATTGACACCGACACTGCAAGTGATGATGCCGTCGCCCTGGTGATGGCCTTTGCACGTGACGACATCAACATTGTTGGTATCGGTGTCGTTGCAGGCAATGTCCCGCTTGCATCCGCGCTGCAAAATGCGCTCTACACAAGAGAACTCTGCGGCCGCACCGATGTGCCGGTGTACGCCGGCGCAGATCGCCCGCTCATCTACGAACTCGGCACCGCCCAGCACGTGCACGGCGACGACGGCATGGGCGATATCGGACTACCGCTCACCGGCCGCACTCCGAACGAGGGTCACGCCGTCGACGCACTCTTGGAAGCATCGAATGAATACGCCGGCGAGCTCACCCTTGTCACCCTCGGCCCCCTCACCAATATTGCGCTCGCTATCCAGAGAGACCCCTCGATTGCCGACAGAATTTCGCGTGTCGTCCTCATGGGGGCAGCGGCCGATCACATCGGCAATGTGAATCCTGTCGCTGAATTCAACATGTGGGTTGACCCCCATGCCGTTCAGATCGTCTTGGAGTCTGGCCTGCCACTCGAATTCGTCGGCTGGGATATTTCTCGACGCGACGCAGTCATCGTTCCCGAGGAGGCCAACCGTCTGCGAAGCATCGGAACTCCACGCGCCGAATTCACCATCGATATTCAACGGATCGTGGCCGAATTCTGTGCGCGAGATACAAAACTCGCCGGTTTTGATATGCCCGACCCGATTGCCATGGCATATGCCATTGATCCATCCATCGCGACACAGACGCGTCACCTCCACTTGGTCACCGAATGCGCCGAAGGCCCCACGAGAGGCATGGTGGTCATGGACCTTCTTGGATTCACATCGAGAGAGCCGAACGCCGTGGTGGTGATGCACGCCGATCACTCGGCATTTATCAGACAGCTTGAAGCAGCGATTTCGTAATCTGGCTGGGTGCCAACGCAGCAGCTGGCGGGTTCATCAACCGACGAGTTCGCACCAGTGCCGGTAACGGTCGACCTTGCCCCGAACTGCGTCGCCGTAGGTCTCTGCAATAGCCCGTGTCATCGGGCCCGGGCACGGGATCTCTCTGTCATCAACAGAGTTCACCGATGACACTTCTGCAGCAGTGCCGACCACAAATGCTTCCTCAGCAATGTAGAGGTCGCTGCGCGCCAAGTTGTCCGTTCGGGCTTCAAACCCGAGATCCGCGGCAATAGTCATCACCGTGTTCTGTGTGATGCCTTCAAGGGCACCGGCAGACAGTGGCGGTGTCAGCAATGTTCCGTGGCGAGCCACAAAGAGGTTCTCACCAGAGCATTCTGCGACCAGTCCGTTCGGTGCCAACATCACGGCCTCGTCGTAACCAGCCTGAAGTGCCTCGACTTTTGCCAGCGATGAATTCACGTAGTTACCTGTGGTCTTCGCAGCAGGTGGCATCGTGTTGTGATCGTGACGAGTCCATGAAGATGTCTTCAGGCGAACGCCCTTCTCCACCGCGTCGTCACCCAGATAGGCGCCCCACGGCCAGCATGCGATCGCAACGTCAACGGTGCACGGAAGAGTGTTAAGCCCCATTTCGCCGTACCCGAGGTAGGCGATCGGTCGGATGTAACACGAATCGAGGCCCGTCGAGGCCACCGTCTCTTTTGTGGCAGTAATGAGATCGTCAACCGAATACGGCATCGGCATGCCAAGGATTTTCGCTGAGTTATGTAACCGCTCGATGTGCTCGGTCAAGCGAAACACCGCAGGTCCGTCGGCGGTCTCATAGGCACGGATGCCCTCGAATACACCCATTCCGTAATGAAGCGTGTGGGTGAGGATGTGCACGTTCGCGTCTGCCCAGTCGACGAGCGAGCCGTTCATCCAGATTTTTGGTGTTGCGGTAATGGGCATTTCAGCAGTCTTTCAAACGTTGAAACTGGTATTCGATGTTTCGCTCAAGACGAAACGCGTGAGGCGATCATGTCACCGATCGCAACGGTTCCTTCAGTCGGAACCTCAGCGCATGCCGCTTCGATACGGCGCGCTGCGTCGGCCTCACCGAGGAAGTCGAGCATAAGAGCGGCTGAGAGAACGGCCGCTGTTGGGTTTGCGACGCCGGTTCCTGCGATGTCGGGAGCAGATCCGTGCACCGGCTCAAACATTGACGGCCCCGTCCGCGAAGGGTTGAGGTTGGCCGAAGACGCAAGGCCAATACCACCAGATACGGCACCACCCAGGTCGGTGAGAATGTCGCCAAACAGGTTGTCGGTTACAACAACGTCGTAACGATGCGGGTCCTGCACGAAGTAGATGCATGCCGCATCGACATGGTTGTACGCAGTTTCGATCTGCGGATACTCCGATGCCACCGCATCAAAGGTGCGTTCCCAGAGGTCGCCTGAAAACGTGAGCACATTCGTTTTATGCACGAGGGTGACGTGTTTGCGCTCGCGCTGCATTGCAAGTTCAAATGCGTAACGCACGCAACGTTCAACACCGAGCCGAGTGTTCACCGATCCCTGCGTTGCCACCTCATTAGGGGTTCCCTTTCGAAGCACACCGCCTTCACCGACATATGGTCCTTCGGTGTTTTCGCGGATCACCACGAAGTCATGCGGACGGCTGTGGCCAGGCGCAGTACCGATAAATGGGCGCTGGTTCACATAAAGGTCAAGTTCGAACCGCATCTTCAGCAACAGACCTCGCTCGATGACTCCGGGCGGAACCCGAGGGTCACCGACTGCGCCAAGAAGGATCGCATCGAAGGCACGTAATTCTTCGAGGGTTTCGTCTGAGAGAATTTCGCCATCATCGAGATATCGAGCACCACCCAACTCAAATTCGACGGTATCGATCTCAACACCTGAAGCTCGAACGACTTTCAGGGCCTCGGCGGTGACCTCCGGGCCAATGCCGTCTCCCCCAACCACTGCAATGCGATAAGCCATACCAGCAGGCTACGGGTCGTGAAAGCGCTTTGACCGATTTCGAAGCGTTGCGACCTTCTGCCCACCGGACGCACTTCCGAATAGCCCACGTCATTTCTGCGCCTGCACGCCTATGCACCTTCAACTGTGGACGAGAGCGTCGGTTGACTTCTGATGGTCAGTCGCAGAACTCCATGGGCTGAACCCACGTGATCGATCCATCGTCGTACAGAACTCCCTTAATTGGCCGTGAACCCATCTCTGGGGGCCTGCACACCTCCTGCAAGACCTTTGGCTCCGAATCATCAACAACCGTGGTCGATCCGCCACAACCCGAAAAAAGACCGGTTGTGATAACCGAAAGAACAGCCACTGCGACTGGGGTCCGCATGGACCTCAGTATTCCAGATGAGCGTTCTCGCATGCGGCTCTCAAGGGTTCTTCACCGGTTCGAACCACCTCGACGCAATAACGAGCGTTCGACACTCGGGTATCGTGAGAGCATGAGCGAGCAACTCTCACGAGATGCCTACGAGCGCCTCAAAGCAGAATACGAAGATCTCTCCACCCGCGGCCGCATTGAAGTCGCCGAAGAAATCGAACTGGCCCGCGCCGAGGGCGACCTCAAAGAAAACGCCGGATACCACGCTGCCAAAGACAAACAAGGACACATGGAAGGGCGCATCCGGCAACTTGAGCACCTGCTCGAAAACGCAACCGTCGTCGACGGTGCCCGGAAGGTCTTCACCATGATCTATGAGGGCGATGATGCCGACATGGCCGAACGATTTGTCATCGGCAGCCAAGAAGAGCGAGACGGACTTCCAGCCGATATCACCATCGTCGGGCCCGGCTCCCCGCTCGGAGATGCACTCGAAGGAACATCGTCGCCCGGCCCGTTGGAATACGAGGGCCCGAACGGGATGTTACAAGTAGAGATCCTTTCCATCGACGATCTCTAGAACCCCCACCGGGTGGTGATCCCCCTGACAACTCTTGACAACGCACAAGAAGCCGAAATACCGGCTCCACCGCTGCCCCCGGCTACAACAGTCGACCTTGCAGATCTCGGCGAACTCCAGGTTCGCCATGTGCAGGGCCCTGCCGGAGCACCAACCGTCGCACTGATGCACGGGTGGACCGCAAGCGCCGACATCAATTACTTCACGGCCTACGAGATGCTCTCCCAGCATTTCTCGGTGCTTGCCTTCGACCAACGAGGGCACGGAACTGGTCTCCGCACGAAAAAGTCGTTCCGTCTCGAAGACTGCGCCGATGATGTCATCCGCGTCGCCGATGCGCTCGGCATCGACGAACTCATCGGGGTCGGGTACTCAATGGGTGGCACGATCGCTCAACTGTTATGGAAACAACACCCCACCCGAGTCAACGGGCTCGTCTTATGCGCAACCGCTCCGTACTTTTCGGAACGACGAGAAGAACGCCTGAGCTTCATGGGGCTCAATGGCCTCGCAACCCTCGCTCGACTCACCCCCGGCCAAGCCCGCGACTGGTTTAGCGAGCAGTTCTATCTACAACGCAAATCAGAATCGTGGGGGCCATGGGCGGTTGCCCAGGCTGCTCAACACGATTGGCGCATGGTGCTCGAGGCTGGGCACGCGGTTGGACAATTCTCATCTCTCGAATGGGCACACACAGTTGATGTTCCGACTGCAGTCATCGTCACGCTTGATGATCCAGTCGTTCCAAAGTCGCGTCAGATCAAGTTGCTTGAACTCATCCCTCAAGCCGAGGTGTTCCGAGTGAAGGGTGAGCACGATGCCATCGTCGCTCATGCTGACCGGTTTGTCCCGACACTCGTTCGAGCCATCGACAACGTGGCACAACGTTCGAACAACACACCATGAGTCGCCCATCGGGGCCCAACAGCACGAAGTGGGTCGGTCGCTCTGCCCGCGTTGCGCGCTTAGGGGCGAAAGTTGGAGTCACTCACCTTGGCACCGCAGCGCGAAAGGTGTTTGCTGACGCAGAGCGCCGCTCAGAACTCGACACCAAAAAGCAGATCGCAACCGCCCAGCACGTCACCGAAGAACTCGGCCAGATGAAGGGCGCCCTGATGAAACTGGGCCAGATGGCGTCGTACCTCGACGATGCCTTGCCCGAGCCCCTCAGAGCTGCTCTTGCGACGCTGCAAAATAGTGCGCCTCCGATGAGTGCTGAACTTGCAAGTGCAGTGATTGCAGAAGAACTCGGCGCTGCTCCCGATCAACTGTTCGCTGAGTGGGACCCCACACCCATCGCTGCTGCGTCAATCGGGCAAGTACACCGCGCCATCATCATCGACAAAGCGACCGGCGAAGAACGTGCGGTCGCAGTCAAAGTGCAGTACCCCGGAGTTGACACAGCCATCGCCGCTGACCTCAAGAACGCCAACATTCTCGGCACCATCTTGAAGCAAGGGTTCGGCGGCCTCGATCCAGCCGACATGGTGGAAGAAATCAAAGACCGGCTCACCGAAGAACTCGATTACCGCCGTGAAGCGGCCAACCAACAGCGCTTTGCCGACTTCTACCGAGGACACCCGACCATCTCAATTCCCGACGTCGTGCCAGAGTTCTCCTCAGGTCGGGTCCTCACAACCGAACTCATCAGCGGCCATACGTGGAGCGAAGTGCTCGACTGGGATCAAGACGAGCGCGATGCGATCGCCGAAACGATGTTCCGGTTTGTGTTTCGCAGCCTTTACCGGCTGCGCTCATTCAATGGCGACCCCCACCCTGGGAACTACATCTTTCACCGTGACGGCAAGGTCACCTTCCTAGATTTCGGACTCGTCAAAGACTTCACCGTCGATGAAATGGCGACCTTCGAAACGATGGTGCGCCTCGCCGCCGTCGAACACGATGTCCCGGGTTTCCGCACCATCCTTGAAGGTGCCGGCATGCTGCAACCTGACGCCCCGGTCGACACCGCTGATGTCGGCACCTATTTCTCTCGGTTCTACGAACCGATTTCGCGGCATCGCGACATCACGTGGACACCCGAATACGCCTCGGGCATTGTGCGCCATACATTTGACCGCTCTAGCCCTATCTCGCAATATGCGTCAGTTCCCCGAGCATTCGTCTTTATCCAGCGCATCAACCTCGGTCTCTATGCACTTCTCGGCGATCTGAACGCCACCGGCAACTATCGAGCGATCGCTGAAGAGCTATGGCCATTCATGCAGTCACCTCCGAGCACACCGTTGGGTGAGGCCGAGGCGGAGTGGCTAAAAACCAACGCCGCGAACACAAAGTCGTAGTCATCGCCGGTACGGTCGATCTCATGGTTGCACCCCTTCGCCACATGTCGGTGGCCATTACCGCACTCGTCACACTCGCTGCCTGCGGAGGCTCTGACTCACCTGACACCGCTCCCGATACCGACGTGACCGAAGTGTCACTCGAACCAATTCAAGCGACGACAACCACCGAAGCCGTTTCGGTCGAGCGTCCCGAGGTTCTCCCACCAGACAGCACTCCGACAGAACTCATCATCACCGACATCACCGACGGAACTGGACGTTCGATTGCCGAAGGCGACACGGTGTGGGTCGACTACACCGGTATCCGCTCAGAGAATGGAGTCGAATTCGACAACAGTTATGACCGCGGGCAACCAATCGCATTCACCGTCGGCGTCGGTTCGGTCATCAATGGCTGGGACGAGGGCCTCATCGGTGCGAAAGCCGGCGGCCAACGCAGGCTCGACATTCCAGCTGACATGGCCTATGGAGATACTCCGCCGGGAGGCGTGATCGAAGCCGGTGATGCCCTTACCTTCATGTTGGAGGTTCGAGCGGTTGTTGCCACGACGACGCCTAATGACATCCCCGAGATTGACACCGCCGACTACCCCTCAACTTCCGATCTTGAAGTCGTTGATCTCTCGATTGGCGACGGCGCAAAGATCGCCGTCGGTGACAGCGCGATCGTTCACCTCATGATCGCCAACGCAGAGTCTGGCGAGGTGATCTTCGAGACATGGTCCGAAGGTCAGCCAACACTCATCGAAGTTATTGAGGGCTATTCCATCGCCGGGCTCTTCGAAGGAATTCAAGGCATGGCGGTGGGGGGTATTCGAGCGATGTCGGTGCCCTCTGATCTTGCGTTCGGCGATGAGGGCATTCCCGAACTTAATCTTGATGGCGGAACACCGATTCTTCTCGTCGTCGAACTCGCTGGTGCGTACTGACCGGCCGCCGCATTGGCGAGAGAGCTATCCGGGTAGATTCAATCTGTTGAGTTGAGCGCCGGTGCGCCGCCAAGTGATTAGCAAGAAAGAACGGAAACGAATCGACATGACGACCGAACGTCCGATGACTCTGCCAGAAAAGATCTGGCAACGTCACCTCGTCACCTCAAGTCCGGGTGAGGCCGACCTGCTGTATATCGACCTCCACCTCATTCATGAGGTCACAAGCCCACAGGCCTTCGACGGTCTTCGAATGAGCGGCCGCACCGTTCGCCGGCCCGAACTCACCATTGCGACCGAAGACCACAACGTGCCAACCGAAGACATCGATCAGCCGATTGCCGACCCGATTTCTGCAAAACAGGTTGAAACACTTCGCGTCAACACCGACGAATTCGGCATCGTCAACTATCCGATGGGCAACGAAGGGCAAGGCATCGTGCATGTCATCAGCCCTGAACAAGGCCGAACACTTCCCGGGACGACGATCGTCTGCGGCGACAGCCACACCGCAACACACGGGGCGTTCGGCGCTCTCGCCTTCGGCATCGGAACGAGCGAAGTAGAGCACGTGCTCGCCACTCAAACACTGCCGCAGAGCAGGCCGAAGTGGATGTCGGTCAGTGTTGAGGGCGAGCTGCAGCCAGGCGTAACCGCAAAAGATGTTGTGCTGGCCATCATCGGCCACATTGGCACTGGCGGCGGCATTGGCCATGTCATCGAATATCGCGGATCGGCAATCACTTCGCTCTCAATGGAAGGCCGAATGACGGTCTGCAATATGTCGATTGAGGCCGGGGCTAAGGCGGGTCTCATCGCCCCCGACGAGACCACCTTCAACTATCTCAAGGGACGCGATCATGCGCCGACCGGAGATGCGTGGGATGCGGCAGTTGCCGACTGGTCAACCCTTGCAACCGATGACGGAGCAGCGTGGGATAAAGAAGTTGTCATCGATGCCGCAACGATTCGCCCGCAAGTCACCTGGGGAACCAATCCGGCGCAGGTCACCTCCATCGATGGAAATGTTCCCGCTCCGGAAGATTTCGACGACCCAACGACCCAAGAAACGGTTCGCCGCTCCCTCGACTACATGGGTCTCGAACCCGGGATGTCAATGCGTGACGTCGAAGTCGACACAGTGTTCATTGGCTCATGCACCAACAGTCGCATCGAAGATCTTCGGGCAGCAGCCGCGGTTCTCGATGGTCGTTCAGTAACGGTTCCTCGCGTGATGATCGTCCCCGGATCTCACCGGGTGAAAGCACAGGCTGAAGCCGAGGGCCTTCACGACGTCTTCACCGCAGCCGGCGCCGACTGGCGAGAGCCCGGCTGCTCAATGTGCCTTGCGATGAACCCCGACAAGCTCACACCAGGCGAACGTTCGGCAAGCACGTCGAATCGAAACTTCGAGGGCCGCCAAGGCCGAGGAGGCCGAACCCACCTGGTATCGCCGGCGGTTGCTGCTGCGACCGCTGTTGCTGGCCGTTTCGCTCTTCCGGAGGATCTTTCATGAAAGCTGTACAGGTCATTACAGGAACAGGAATTCCTCTTCGCCGAAGTGACGTCGATACCGACCAGATCATTCCCGCCGAGTGGTTGAAGCGGGTGGAGCGCACCGGGTTTGAGAAAGGTCTTTTCTCAACATGGCGCGATGACCCTTCATTCGTCTTGAACGACGAGCGTTACACCGGGGCAAACATTCTCGTTGCCGGGCCATCATTTGGTGTCGGTTCGAGCCGTGAACACGCAGTGTGGGCAATTCAGCAGGCCGGATTTGAAGCGGTTATCGCCCCGAGCTTCTCCGACATCTTCAGGAATAACTGCACGAAGAATGGTCTCGTGCCGGCAGTGCTCGATCTTGCCGATGTCGAGGCAATCTGGAATGCGATCGAGTCTGACCCGGCCACCTCGATCGTCGTCGATATGGAGCAGCTCATCGTTGAGGTGCCAGCAGCAGGAATTTCGTCGTCGTTTCCCATGGACCAGCCGACGCAACACCGGTTTCTGGAAGGCCTCGACGACATCGGTATCACTCTCGGCCACGCAGAAGCAATCGACGCCTACGAGTCGCAGCGCCCTGCGTGGCTGCGTGCCTAACAGCTCAGCGCGCCATCGACGCTGAGCCCGTCAGTGCTCACGCCCGACAACACGATGCCGTTGGGCATCTCGGCCACCGCCAACTGCTCCACAACAACCACATCTTGAGCGACCTGAAATTCACCTGACCACTGGTTTGTCGCCGAGTTGAAGAGCAGGCGAACGGCGGTGAGGCCACCGACAGGGTGTTCGGCATCGATGATCTGCCATCTCTTCGAGGTTCCTTCACTGCTCGTCGGGCATGTCTGAGTTGACGACGCCCGGAATCCGAATCGACGAATTCTCTGCTCATCGAAGCGATCGTCGTCAACCACACGTATCGAGAGTTCGGCGTCGGCATGTTCTTCGGCCTCGCTCGTACTCGAGGGTCCCCGACACTCAAATTCGCCTGAGATCGTCTCACCGTCATCGGTTGTACCGGTGAATGATCCTGAGGTCTCGCCATCACCCACAAACACCGTGACCGCTGCTGCGAGAGATACTCGACCGGGGCGGTGCACGATCAACTCCCCTTCGATCGCTCCGAGACTCTGTGGGGTATACGTGTGCGACCACAACCGCAGAAAAGACCCTGTGCGATCGGCAGCGATGATTTCCAATGGAAACCATCCGCTTCCCTCAACCAGTGAGCAGCTTGCAATAGAGGCAAACAGACCGACCTCGTCTTCGTTGGCGACGGAGATGACATCAGCACGATCACGGTCATCGCCGGCGATCGAGATAGTCACGGCCTCAACGAGGCCAGCCGGCGGTTTGAACGGCGGAACCGTCTCAGTCGTCGTCGTTTCTGACAGAGTGCTCACTGCGCGAACGGTGGTCTCGGTCGTCGATTCTGGTGTTGGGCCACACCCAATGGCGAGAATCAGCCCGCTAGCAAGAAAAAGAGACGCCGGGCGCACACGCCCACGTTAGGCGCCACCGGCGTGACCTCATGGTCACGAATTGTTCGTTGCCTCAGTGGTGACGTCGGCGTTAAACGAGGGAAGGTCACGTAAGCGTGCATCGTTCGAAAACACTTCGATCGGGGTGTTCGTTGGCAACCGCAGCATCCGCTGCAAGACCCGCATCTGTGTGTGCTGGTTGTATTCGACAAAGGTCACTGCCCATCCGTCGCGCCCTGCTCTTGCCGTGCGTCCAGAGCGATGGAGATAATCCTTTGCGTCTCCGGCCGGGTCGTAGTGAATTACCGCACCAATGTCATCAATATCAATGCCCCGAGCCGCAACATCGGTAGCGACGAGGACATTGAGGCGACCCTCTGCGAAACGCTGGAGGGCGCGTTCACGGGCGCCCTGAGAGAGGTCACCATGAATGGCGGCGGCGTTCACACCATCATCGATCAATGCTTTTTCGACTTTGTCACAGAGTCGTTTCGTTTGGCAGAAGACAACAACTTTCGAAATTGTTTCACTGATCGCACCTGCGACACGCGCTTTATCCATGTGGTGCACCGCAAGGAACAGGTGATGCATCGTTCCGACAGTGTCGGTTGCCGAATCAATCGCAACTTCGATCGGGTCGCTGAGATAGTGACGAATGAGATGCCCGACGTCGCCATCAAGTGTCGCCGAGAACAGCATCGTCTGAGAACGGCCGGTGCAATGACGGAGAATCCACTCAACCTGAGGGGTAAAGCCGTCATCGGCCATGCGGTCTGCCTCGTCAAGACACACGATCTGGACGTCGCCGAGATCGACTTCTCCCGACTTAATGAGATCGATCAGTCGCAGAGGTGTCGCCACGACCAGCTCAACCCCACGCTGCAGGTCACGAACTTGATGCTCGCGACTTGCTCCGCCATAGACGGGGGCGACGGTGATTCCCGCTGAGGCCGCGACGGGTTGCAGTACCTCTGCAACTTGAACCGCTAATTCACGCGTCGGAACAAGCACTAATCCGAGCGGAGCGTTTGGCCCCGCCGAACCGTTCATTCTTGACAGCATCGGAATCCCAAACGCAAGGGTCTTTCCTGAACCCGTCTTTGCTCGACCGCATACATCGCGACCCTTCATCGCTACAGGAATCGCTTCGAGCTGGATAGCGAAGGGTTCAGCAAAACCGGCCGCTGCGAGACCGATATCGATGCGTTCTGGAACCCCGAGCTTGGCGAAGCCTGTTGGGGGTTCGACCGGTGGCAACGAGTTGGCAGTGGTCAAATTGCCTGAGCGCTGCTGCTCTTGTGCGTCTGATTGTGGGCGACGTCTCGGGGCTGAGCGTCGTCGATTGCGGTTTCCGCCACCTTGGCGGCGACCGCCTTGTTGCTCTGACATGATGATGCAAGGCTACCTGCGCTAGGTCCCGAGGAGCGGTTGACATTGCTCACGGCACCTCCTCGGGCTATCGTTGGCGTCGTGGAACAGAACTTGCGCTCGCTTCTTCTCCTTATGTAGGGCGAGCGCGCTCCGACGACGTTCGCCCGCCCCCGCCGCCCCGGTAGGGGGCGATTTCATTTTTCAGACGACCCTCGACGATTTTCCACCTGCACAAAGGACACCACATGCCTCCAACACCCGCCACTCCCAAAAAAATGTCATTCGATCGTTACGCCCCATTCGTACCGATCGTCCTTACCGACCGCACCTGGCCGAATAAGACCATCGATAAGGCTCCTATCTGGTGCTCGGTTGACCTCCGTGATGGCAATCAGGCCTTGATTGATCCGATGGACCCGGTGCGCAAATTGGCGATGTTCCGAGAACTGGTGAAGATGGGTTTCACTGAGATCGAAGTCGGGTTCCCCTCTGCAAGCCAACCCGATTTTGACTTCGTGCGACAGTTGATCACCGAAGATCTCATTCCCGAAAATGTGTGGATTCAGGTGCTCGTACAGTGCCGGCCTGAGCTCATCGCGCGAACCTATGAGGCCCTTCAAGGTGCACCGCGGGCGATCGTGCACTTCTACAACTCAACAAACCCCCTTCAGCGTGAAGTGGTGTTCAACCTTGATAAAGACGGCATCAAGCAGGTTGCGATCGATGGGGCAACGATGTGCAAGCAGCATGAGGCCGAACTGGTTGGTACCGAGATTCGTTACGAATACTCCCCGGAAAGCTTCACTCTCACAGAGCCCGACTACGCCGTAGAGGTGTGCGAGGCGGTGATGGATGTCATCGAGCCGACCCCGTCAGATCCGCTGATTCTCAATCTGCCTGCGACCGTCGAGTGCTATTCGCCAAATGTGTACGGCGATGTCATCGAATGGTTTGGGCGCACGATCAAAGATCGGGAGTCGGTCATCATCAGCCTGCATCCCCATAACGATCGTGGTTGTGCGGTGGCCGCGGCAGAGTTCGGGGTCATGGCCGGCGCTGACCGTGTTGAAGGAACGCTCTTCGGAAATGGTGAACGCACGGGAAATGTCGACGTCATCAATCTCGCAATGAACCTGTTCGCGAACGGTGTTGACCCAGAACTCGACATCACCGATATCGATGCACTGCGTCGAACTGCGGAATATTGCAACCGACTGCCTGTGCACCCCCGCCACCCCTACGTGGGCGATCTTGTCTACACCGCATTCTCTGGGTCACACCAAGATGCGATTAAGAAGGGTTTTGAACGGCTCCCCGACGACTACGAACGATGGGGGGTTCCTTATTTGCCGATCGACCCGAAACATGTCGGTCGTAGTTATGAGGCCGTCATCAGGGTGAATAGCCAGTCAGGAAAGGGTGGCGTCGCCTATGTCATGAAAGAGGAATACGGCTACGACCTACCTCGACGGCTGCAGATCGAGTTCTCGAAGACGATTCAGCACATCACCGAAGATTCCGGAACTGAAGTATCGCCTGGCGTGATGTGGGAAGCGTTCAATGCCGAGTATCTACCCGAAGACCCGGCGTTCCAATTGCGAAGCCACGAACTTCACACAGCAGCAAATGACGGCAAAGGCCGCACAAAAGTCACCGCCCAACTCGCGGTTGACGGCGGCGCAGTGACTATCGCAGGAGAGGGAGATGGCCCTGTCGAAGCATTTGTTGCGGCACTGCGGGCCGAATGGCCGATCGAGTTCGACGTCCTTGACTACACCGAGCATGCAATCGGCCGAGGTGCCGACGCTCAGGCTGTCGCGTACGTCGAAACGGCGTCAGGGACGACAACCCGATGGGGCCTTGGCAGCGACCCAAATATCACGACCGCTTCGCTAAAGGCCGTTCTCGCTGCCTTTGAACGCCAACAGCGCTGATCGCCCACGACGCGCCGGAGTAGCATCGCAATCATGATCGTCTCTGTTGATCGAGATTCGTGTGCCGCTACCGGTGGTTGCGCGCAGTTGGTCCCTGACGTGTTTTCGATCGGGTCTGACGGGATTGTTGAAGTGCTCGTCACCTCACCAGATGAGTCGCTGAGGGCAGTTGTACTCGACGCAGCCGACCTCTGCCCTACTGCGGCGATCGCAGTCGAAGGGTAACTCCGTGGCATTTCTTGATCGTCTTGATCGAGCGTGGAGTCTCAGCCGATCAAATCTGTGTGTCGGGCTTGATCCAGACCCATCCAAAATGCCGAGACGTTTCTCTTCTCAGCCGAACGGCATCGCCGACTTTTGCATTGAGATCATCAATGCCACCGCCGACCTGGTCTGCGCGTTTAAACCCCAGATTGCATACTTCGCTGCGCAGCGAGCTGAAGACCAACTTGAGACGATCTGCAACTACATTCGCTCCTCTCACCCTGACGTCGTGCTCATCCTCGATGCGAAGCGAGGCGACATTGGGTCAACTGCAGCCAACTACGCCATCGAGGCATATGACCGATTTGGTGCTGACGCAGTCACCGTGAACCCGTACCTAGGAACCGACTCCGTCGAGCCGTTCTTTGAAGCCGGTGGCGGGGTGATCGGCCTCTGCCGTACGTCGAACCCGGGTGGTGACGACCTTCAGATGCTCGACACCGGCGGAGAACCGCTGTTTGTACGTGTCGCCGAGATGATCGCCCAGCGTTGGTCGAGACTCGGTGACTGCGGGCTCGTCGTTGGCGCAACATACCCGAACGAACTTTCTCGAGTGCGCCAGATTGTTGGCGACCTGCCAATCCTTGTTCCGGGCGTTGGTGCTCAAGGTGGTTCAGCCGACGAAGTGAAGGCCAATGGGTCTCGCTCTGACGGTCACGGCATCATCGTCAACTCATCTCGCGCCGTGCTGTATGCGAGCAGTGGCGACGATTTTGCCTCAGCAGCGAGGCTTGTCGCCGACGACACGCGCCAGAGTTGCTCGCCCTAACGTCAGCCGTCGAGGGCAACCACGCTGGTGATCCCTGGTGATTCGCGTAATGCGTTCAGCACCTCATCAGACACAGCAGACCCCGTGGCAATGAGCATGACGGCGGAATCTTCACCATCGACTCGCCCAACATCCATGTCGGCAATGTTGACCTGCGCATCGCCGAGCACCGTTCCGACGGTTCCGATGACACCAGGGCGGTCGTCGTTTGAAATGAGCAACATGTGCTCTGCAGGCGGCACGTCAACCCCGTGACCATCGATATCGACAACCCGTTGCTGGGCACTGCGGCCGGTGAGCACCCCAGAGATCGTGTGGTCGTCACTTGAGACGGTGAGCATGTTGATGTACTCGTCAGACACCGAGCGTTTCACCTCAACGAGGGCAACTCCGGCAGAATCGGCCAACTTCGGGGCGTTCACAAAACTGACCTGTTCTTCAGAGGTCCGACCGAAGAAACCCTTCAACACTGCAAGACCGAGAATTCGGGTGTCATGAACCGCAATATCACCGGCCACCTCGAACGTGATCGATGATGGAGAGCGCACAGCGAGCGAGGAGAAGAGACGACCAAGTCGCTCAGCCAAACCGAGGTACGGCCGGAGGTTGTCGTCTGCTTCAGCGGCATCAACGTTGACCGCCCACGGAACGAATTCGCCCGCTAGGGCGAGCAGCATCATGTCGGCGATCGCGTCACCCGCTTTGTCTTGAGCCTCTCGAGTACTGGCGCCAAGGTGTGGTGTGACAACGACCTCGGGGAGCCCAAACAGGGGGCTGTCGGTGCACGGCTCGCTGTCAAACACGTCAAGTGCTGCGCCAGCAATCGTTCCGGCAGAAATACATGCGGCGAGATCGTCTTCGACCACGATGCCACCACGGGCAACATTGATCACTCGAAGAGAAGGCTTGGCCGTGGCGAGAAGGTCAGCATTGATCAGCCCGATGGTCTCAGGTGTTCGGGGAAGGTGAACGGTGAGGAAGTCACTTACCGCTACAAGGTCTTCGAGAGAGAGAAGTTCAACACCAATCTGCTGCGCCCGATCTTCAGAGACGAACGGGTCGAACGCCACGATTCGCATCTGAAACGCTCGAGCCCGGTCGGCGACAAGCTTGCCAATTCGGCCGAGACCCACAATGCCAAGTGTTTTGTCGGCGAGCTCAACACCTTCCCACTTCGATCGTTCCCAGCGGCCATCGACAAGGGCTGAATGCGCTTGCGGCACATTTCGAGCCTGCGCAAGGAGCAAGGCCATCGTGTGCTCGGCAGCCGAAATGATGTTCGACTGGGGAGCGTTGATCACCATCACCCCAGACTCTGTTGCTGCTGCTACATCAACATTGTCAAGACCGATGCCAGCGCGACCAACAGCGATGAGAGAGTCCGCGCAGGCGAGAACATCTTCGGTGACCTGAGTTGCCGAGCGAATGATCAGAGCGTGAGCTCCTGCTATGGCTGATTTCAGGTCGTCGCCTGACAGCCCTTCTTGAACATCGACATCATGCCCGGCCGCGCGAAGACGATCGAGGCCACCAGGAGCAATTGCTTCCGTCACAAGAATTCGAGCCATAGACCCGTCATCGTTACCCTGCGGAGACCTCGCATACAACCGGAGCGCGCAGTCTGTACAAACTGTCAGACCGATGTCACGCATGAGTTCCTGCCCACTCCAACTGACTACCGTTGAGATATGGCGTCGAACGAAGACGAATCTCCCGAGAGTCGCATCGATATTCGACTTCTTTCGACCCCGCCAGAACTCGCAGAGGCCTCTGACGTCCTCATGCAGGTATGGGGCTCGACCACTCCGATTGTTTCGAGAGAGATGTTACGGGCGGTTGAACATTCTGGGGGCTATATCGGCGGTGCATACGACGGCGGCCGACTTATCGGTGTCTCCTTCGGCTGGCTGGCCCAACATCACGGCGAAAGAGCCCTCCATAGTCACGTCACCGGTCTTCTCGCCGGCACACGCCATTCAGGCCTCGGTCGGTCACTGAAATTTCACCAGCGCGAATGGGCCCGCACACACGACATCAAGTGGATCACGTGGACGTTCGATCCTCTCGTCAGGGCGAACGCCTGGTTCAACATCGAAATACTCGGCGGCCAAATTGCCGAGTACCTTCCGCATTTCTATGGGGAAATGACCGACTCGATCAATGCGAATGACGAAAGTGACCGAGCCCTTGTGGCGTGGCGAGTTGATGAATCGTGCCCGCGGCCAGCAACTGATCCAGGCCAGCATCAACAGATCGCAGTGCCCGAGGACATCGTGTCATTGCGAAAGTCAGACCCACAGTTGGCATTGCAGTGGCGTCACAACGTTCGCTCGGCAATGATGGCCGCACTCGACGAGGGTTTCGTCATCGTTGGATTCTCCCGAGACGGGCATTACGAACTCGAAAGGCAGTTATGAAATTCACTCAATTGGAACTCCGAAGAATTCATCTCGAGTTGGTGACCCCATTTCGCACGAGTTTCGGTGAGCAAACCGCCCGTGAAATTCTGCTCATTGGCATCACCTCTGATGACGGCACTGTTGGTTGGGGTGAATGCGTCGCAATGAGTGAGCCGCTGTACTCCCCTGAGTATGTGTCGGGCGTCGAGACGGTGATCACCGAGTTCCTTGCTCCACGACTCACCCAACGCGGTGATGTGATCGCTGGGGATGTTGCCGACATTCTCCGGCCTATCAAAGGCCACCAGATGGCAAAAGCCGCGATCGAAATGGCAGTTCTTGACGCTGAACTTCGATCTGGCGGCATCAACTTGCACACTCGGTTTGGTGGAACACGCGACACGATTCCGAGTGGGGTCTCCGTTGGCATCTTTTCTTCGATCGATGCCTTGCTGTCCGCCGTCCAAGGCTATGTCGATGACGGCTACGCACGTATCAAACTGAAGATCGAACCTGGTTGGGACCTTGAACCGGTTCGTCTTGTGCGCGAACTCATCGGACCAGAAATGGGTCTCCAGGTCGACGCAAATACTGCGTACACACGGCAAGATTTCGATCATCTTCGGCAACTCGACATGTACGACCTGTTACTCATCGAGCAACCACTAGATACAGATGACCTTCTCGGCCATCGCGATCTTGCAGCGGCAATCGAAACTCCGGTGTGCCTCGACGAATCGATTGAGTCGTTAACGCAGGCCGAAGACGCCGTTGCGATCGGGGCTGCAGAAATCATCAATATCAAACCCGGTCGCGTTGGTGGCTATCTCGAAGCTGTCCGGATTCACGACCTTTGTCGAGCACATGACATTCCGGTTTGGTGTGGTGGAATGCTCGAAACCGGCATCGGTAGAGCCGCTAACTGCGCCCTCGCCGCTCTAGACGGCTTCGTTCTTCCCGGAGATATTTCAGCATCGAGGCGGTTCTACGCACGCGACATCGTTCGTGAGCCCATCGAAGTGGTAGCCGGCGAAGTGACAGTCCCAACCGCCCCAGGGCTTGGTTACGACCTTGACGCAGAGTTCGTCGAGTCGATCACAACATCTCTGCAGCATGTCTCGCTATGAGAACCCGCACAGTAATCTCTCGGCGTGAGCCTTCCCTTTCTTTCGCCTGAGTGGATCGAAGCCGCTCGAGAAATCCGCGAGCGCTACTCGGCTGACACCGCGCCAATTGAGGTCGCAGTAAAGGTCAACCAAGTCATTACCGAGGTGCCATTTGGCGATGGTGAACTCCACGCCCACATCGACACATCGAACGGTGATCTCGACCTTGAACTCGGCCACCTCGATGACCCTGACGCCACGATCACGTTGAGCTATGAGACCGCTCGCGCCTTTCTCGTCGAACGAGACCCAGCAAAGGTGATGCAAGCGTTCATGTCCGGCGGCATTCAGGTCGATGGTGATCTCATGAAGATCATGGCGATGCAGGCAGCAACCCCTCAGGATGACCTCGCTACTGCGGTAGCCGAAGAAATTCTCGCAATTACCGACCTTGACTGAGCATCCGCTCGTTGAATCGTCTTAACGCGCTGCTGCTAACGGGTTCAGGTAGCGACAATGTCGACCTGCGTGCCATTCGGAAACTCATCGCCGGCTGATGGTTCTTCCCCTTCGATGGTGATCTGTTCAACCGTGCCATCTGCGGCACCGAGAGTGAGCTCAACGGCGAAACCAGCATCGCTCAGCAGTTGCTGAGCCTCTTCGAACGTCATCTCTGAAGGTACCGACGGAAACGCGATCAGGTCAGGGCCGAGCGAAACCGACACTTCAATCGTTCCTCCCCGCTCAACAAACTCTCCCGGTTGAGGAGATTGAGAGAGCACGAGGCCTGCTTCACTTTCTTCGTCATAGACCTCTTCAATTTCGACAATGCGGAGTTCGGTGCCCACGAGTTGCGCTCGGGCGACCCCAACGATGAGCCCAACAATATTTGGGACCTCTCGGGGAGCCGGTCCTCCTGAGATCACAAGGCGAACCAGTGTTCCGGGCTCTACCAAGTCGCCGGCGACAATCGCAGGATCATCGGGAACCTCCCAAGTAATGACCTCTCCGATCTCGATCACTTCGTTATAGACAATTTCGGTGAACGGCTGGAAGCCTGCGCTGTCAAGAATGTCGAGCGCATCAGCACCCGGTAGTGCAATGACTTCAGGCAGTTCCCTCAGAACTGGCCCTTCACTGATCACGATCGTGAATACACCGCCCTCGCGTAACTCATCGCCTGCGACCGGACTTGTCCTGATGACAGCACCCACGACGGGTTGCACATCAGATCGCTCCGACACAACGGTGACCTCCCATTCGAATGGTGTCACGACATTGACAGCTTCTGCCTCCGCGGTTCCGGTGAGCACAGGCACCTCATACACCGGGGTCGTCAGCAACGCCCGGGCACCTAAGACTCCGAGGGCAACAACGACAACGGCTACCACAGGCAGCACCCACCGCGGGCGGCGGGTTACCGGCTCCTCAGGCGAGCCCACTACCTGGTGTGCATCGCTACCAGAGTCACTCGAGCCGTCGCGAACTGCGCGGATGGGCTCCTCTGAACTGGGCTCCGACGGCGTCTCATCGACCTGCCGAGGCAGGCCTACGGCATGAGGAGACGCCCCATCGGTCGAAGGCTTGGTCCGAGGTGTTGGCTCGGGCGCTGCCACCTCTTCGGGCTCCTGTGAAGGTGCAGCCGCGGCGCCCGGGTCAATTGACAGAACGAGGGGTAAAGGTTCGGGTCGCGGTAGTCGGCGCGCAACGTTGACAAATTCCATACCGAGCTCCACCGCGGTGGCGCGTTCATCGACCGCAGGCCGGGCTGCCTGTTCAAGCACTCGACCAAGTGGGCCAAGGTCAGCTGTCACCGGAAGAATTCGACCGATACGAGCCCTTAGCGTCGCCGCAGCCGAATCGGTTGAGAACGGCACGCTGCCTGTCAATGCTTCAACGAGAACGAGACCAAGCCCATACACATCAGAACGGGTCGTTGCCGGTTGCCCCTCTGCGACCTCTGGCGCCGTATACAGCACCATGTTGTTGTCGGGCCCGCCACTCGCCGACCACATTGCCGCCTGTAATGGCGCCGCAAGACCAAGGTCGACAAGTCGGGCACGCCCATCGGCTCCGAACACAATTTTCGACGGAGTGACCTCTCCATGAATGTGGCCCTGGCGATGGGCTTCAGCAAGACCATGACAAAGGTCAAGTCCAACTTGGAGAGCCTGCGAATAGGAAAGACGACGACCGCGATCAAAGATGTCGCGAAGACTCCCTCCTTCTAGACGTTCGGTAACGACGTACGCCGTTGAGGATGCACCATCACTTCTTTCGTGAACTCCCCAGTCAAACACCGCCACAAGGTTGGGATGTGAAACGAGTGCCGCAGATGACATCGCTGTTCGAAAGGAACTCACAAACCCAGGCGTCGTCATCACTCGACGCCGAATCAATCTGACCAGCACTGCGCGTTCGTCGATCGTGTCCCACGCGTCCGCAATTGACACCGCCGAGCCCTTCGCGACAAACGACCTCAGCCGGTATCGGCCACCGATCACCTCGTCGAGACGTGTTTCAGGTTCAAGCGGGTCAATTTCCACAGCGCCATGACGCTATCTCGTATTGACCAGCGGTTGGGGTCGAGACCGAATTGGTGGCACGATGTGCAGGTGACTTCTGAAGACCAGCACGAAGCAACCCCTGCTCCTCAACAAGAGCGTAAGCGCTCAGATCGAACACTGCTGATCGTGAGTCTTTTCATCGCGATCGGCCTCGTTCTCGTCACTCGGGGTGTGCTCGTGAGCGTCACCGGAGATGAACGGGCAGATCTTCCAAGCACCATCGAATCGGTGTTGCCCGTGCCCGACGCAGAGCAGGCCCTTGCCCAATCGGATGTCTTTGTCGACCTTGCTCCCGGGCTCACCGGGGTGCTTGTCATCGATGGTATTGAAATCGAGACGGTCAATCTCTCCGAGGTGCAAACCGAAGGTGTTGAACCCGGCGAGCAAGTGGCTGTTCCTGTTGTCACCGTGTTCGAGCCGGGCAACTTCACGCTCACCTATGCGCCCTCGAGCGACGGACCAATCGACAGATTCGAATCTGGAACCCACCGAGTTGATGTGATCTTCTGGCCCATCGAAGATGGGCGCGAACGCGCCCGCGTCTACACGTGGTTCTTCAACGTCGTCTAGTCCGCTATATCGGGGATCGCGCCCGTCGAGAGAAATTCCTCAAAAATCGCGGCGTCAATGATCGGCACACCGAGACTTTCAGCCTTGGTAAGTTTTGAGGCACCTGCTCCATCGCCCACGACAAGGGCGAACGTCTTTTTCGAGACGCTGCCCGGCGAGGTTCCCCCTCGGGCGACAACAGCCGCCCCCGCCTCATCTCGGGTGTATCCCGGAACAGTTCCGGTAATCACGACAGCGCGTCCCTCGAGGGTGTGTTCGAGTGCTTCACTTTCTGAGACGGCACGGTCATCGATGTCGAGGACAACTCCCCCGGCCTCTAACCGATCGACGAGATCTCGATGGATCGGCAATTGCCACCACCGTGTCACCGACTGAGCAATCACATCACCAATTCCATCAACTTCGGATAACTCGGCTTCCGACGACGTGAAGACGCCTCGCACTGAGCCACGCGCAGCAATGAGTGCCTGCGCAACCGTCGGCCCGAGATGTTTGATACCGAATCCGGTAAGAACTCGCCACGCCGGCTGGCGACGAGATTCATCGATCGCCGCAATCAATTTTTCGGCACTCGGTCGCGCGAAGCCCTCAAGATCGACAACGTCATCTGCAGAAAGCCGATAGAGGTCAGCGACGTCACTGACGAGTTCACGCGCGGTGAGTTGCACCACCGTACGTTCCCCTAGGCCTTCGATATCCATTGCCCCTCGGCTCGCCCAATACATAATCTGTTGATCCCGCTGGAATGGGCACTGTGGCTCGACGCACCGCGTATCAGCCTCGCCATCTGCTCTCACAAACTCGCTTCGCAATGGGCATTCACAGCGTTTCGGAAAGGTCCACGGAACCGTTCCTTCCGGGCGGTCGGAGAGCACGGGGCCGACCACCTCCGGAATGACGTCACCCGCTTTACGCACGATCACCGTGTCTCCCGGGCGGACGTCCTTGATGCGCACCTGATCTTCGTTATGAAGTGTCGCCATCGACACCGTAGAACCGTCAACAAAGACAGGATCGAGCACTGCGAAGGGCGTCGTCCTGCCGGTTCGCCCGACCGACACACGAATGTCCAGGAGTGTCGTCGTGCGCTCTTCGGGAGGAAACTTGAACGCAATAGCCCAACGGGGTGCTCGCGAGGTATACCCGAGTGCTTCGCGTTGCGCTAAATCGTCAACCTTGATCACCACTCCGTCGACGTCGTAGTCGAGGTCGTGACGTCGAGCCAGCGCCGATTCGCAAAACTCAACGACATCGTCAAACGATGAGTGCACCGTCACCTCAGGATTGACCGGAAACCCCAATTCGGAGATGTACGCAAGCGCTTCATCATGTGTTGAATGCTCAGGCCCTCCCTCACGATCACCGATCTGGTATGCCCAGAATGAAAGGCGGCGACGGGCGGTCACCGACGAGTCTTTCTGACGCAATGACCCGGCGGCTGCGTTACGAGGGTTCACGAGTTCTCGCTCCCCGGTCTTTGCCGCCTCATCATTCAAGGCCTCAAAGACAGCCCGCGGCATGTACACCTCGCCGCGAACTTCGAAAATCGAAGGAGCATCTGCGAGCCGCTGCGGAATGACCGAGATCGTTCTCACATTTGCAGTGACGTCTTCACCAACGCGACCATCGCCTCGTGTGGCTGCAGTCACCATTTCGCCATCGACGTAACGAATACTCATTGCGAGACCATCAATTTTGAGTTCGCAGACAAACTTGACCTGCTGACCCTCCAACGAGTTCTGCACCCGCTCGCCCCATGCCCGCAGTTCATCTGCGTCCATCGCATTATCGAGACTTGTCATTGGGATTGCGTGCTGCACCGGCGCGAAGGTCGCGCTCGGAGCGCCACCTACGGTCTGAGCGGGCGAGGAATCGTCAACGAACTCTGGAAACTGTGCTTCCAACTCACGTAACTCTCGAACGAGCACGTCGTATTCAGCATCGGGAAGCTCTGGGGCGTCGTTCTCGTGATAGAGGGCGTTATGCCGGGCAACAGACGACCTCAACTCGGTGATACGAAGACGAGCCTCCTCAGATGTCGCCACGCGTCGAGACTCCTCGGCCATGTGACGAGTGTAGAGAGAACGCGAAGATCACCGCGGCTATGCGCCGAGCACCAATTTTGCAGCTGACGCTTGGTCTTGCACTCTCAGAGAAATGTTGTGCAACGACTCGCAAATTTCTTCGGCCACAGCAGGAGAGTACGAGGCGAGGCCACTTTGCGGCGACAGCAAACTCTGTGATCGGAGCATTCCAGGGTCAGTTCCTCGTTGCACCATTTTGCACCAGATACCGCTGAGCGCTTTCCATGATCGGCCCGCTGACACGCCAACAGGACCCTCGGTGCCGACGGCTCCCCATGCGATTCTTCCGCCGTTTTGCATAAACTGATCGAGATATCCACTGACGTCCACGACGGCTTCTGTCGCCGGCATTGAAAGCACTTGTGGGCCGGCTTCGAGCAGAGACGGCCAATCAGCCTCGAAACAACAGTGGAGGCCAACGACGCCGAACGTCTGTGCGGAGGCCATCACTCCAGACAGCATGTCGGCGACTGCATCAGGAGCAAGCGGGAAGTCATTCGACATGAGGTCAACCATCAACGGTTCATCGAACACGATGAGCTGCATTGAATTTGGAAGCACTTCTGCAAGTACCGAGCCGAGCGTGGCGACATGTTCATTAATCGCCTGTGTCGCTACCCGAAATGCGAGGTGATCGGGTGCCCCTGCCCGCAGCAGGGTGAGGCCCAGGGTGACAGGTCCGACCACCTGCCATTTGAAGGTTCGGCCGTCGACTCCTAGTTGAGGTGCAAGTTCGGTAAATGCCCGGAAGCCGACAAAGTTGTCGGTCAGTAAGTCGGTCGTGACAGGAGCTTCTGGGTCGAGCCGGGTCACATCGACTGCGAGAGTGCCGTACGGCCCCATCTCCACCCCCGGTACACCGACGAGCGCCTGGTTTGCTAGTGACTCAGCACCAGACCGTCTCGGCAGACGCGGTACCACGGGCAGGTCAAAGTTCTTTACCGAAAATTCGACCGCTGCCGACGCACTCCGATGAGGAAGGCTCCCCACCCCCAGGGTTGCCCCTGGTGCAATTCCGTCGAGCGACCTCGCCATAGCGACATCGTTGCATGATCGATGACGCTTTCACGACTCGTGCGTGCCCTTTACGACGCAATACCCGACAGAATGGTCCTCAATGCGATCGCCATCGTTTCTGTCTCGCTTTCAGAGCGTTCTCTCGTGGTTGGCTCGGGTTGGATGGGTCGTCACCGCAGTTGCCGTAAGTCAGGCCATGAACCCTCTCGATAGCGGTATAACCGCCACCTTGACGCTCTGGATTCTCTGGATCGTCGGCGCTGTCGCCGTCTTTGTGGGTTCGCCGTTGATGCTGACATTGGCTCGCACCACCCTTCCGCTTGGGCCGGTTGCTGCGACGGCTGTTCTCATCGCAGGTGGTGATGTCGCACTCGGCACGCTCGGGCTCGTTGCCGGTGTGATCGCTGCGTTTGCGATGCTGAGCGCTGAACTCGGTCAACGCTGGGTCCAATTCGCTGCCTATGGGTCGGAGCAACGTTTTCCGCTTCGGCCGCCGCTCGGTTTTGTGATCCCTGCGGTGTTCTTGTGGATGCTGATGGCCGCATTCGGCACCTCGGCAGTGATCGCAGCCGAGCGGGCACAGTGGGTTGCGGCCGTCGCTCTCGGTGTCGCTGCCATCGCTCTCGGAGCGCTCGGGTCGACTCGCTGGCATCGTCTCTCATGTCGATGGCTGGTGTTCGTACCGGCCGGTGTGGTAATTCACGACCCGCTGGTGTTGTTGGAAACGGCGATGTGGCGTTCCCATGTGGTGTCCGGTATCGAACTCGCTGCAGCCGCAACCGAGGCCGCCGACCTCACCGGGCCAGCAACTGGGCCCGCACTCGAGATCTCGTTGCGAAGTAGCGAGACCGTCATCATGTCGGCTGGCCGTTCAGTTCCTGAGGGGCGAGCGATTCACCTCACCGCAGCGCTTCTCGCCCCTAGCCGCCCGGGGGCCGCGCTCGCACAGTTTCGGGCGCGACGCTAGGCGAGCACCGAGCGTTACAACGGTGAACGTTCGGCGATTCCGCCACCAATAACCCACGTATTGGTGGGGTCATACAGCACCACGCTTTGACCTGGTGCGATACGAGTTGAACGCAGGCCCCAGGCGATCTGCAGTTCTCGATCACCGGAGGATGTCACACGGCAGGGTCGGGGTTCACCGTGAGCACTTGTTTGTGCGAGCGCGTCGCCTTCAAATGGCTCATCAACCCATGTCATTGAGTGCACCTTCTGTGAACTCACTAACAGGTCGTCAGCATCTCCGATGACAACGGTCGGTTCGTCATCAGACACGTCGACACCGATTACGTAACGAACAGGGCCACCACCGGGCACACCGAGCCCTCGACGCTGACCGAGGGTCACCATCTCGACAGAGGGAACTTCACCAATCTGAGATCCAGAACGATCGACGACCCGAGCGCTGCGCAGTGGAATGCGATTTCCGAGAAAGTGTTCACGTCCATCAGCTCTGCTGATAAAGCAGACATCCTGACTATCGGGCTTGCCTGCGGTGCGAAGCCCTAGACGAGCTGCATGCGAGCGAACCTCGTCTTTCGTCATGTGGCCGATGGGAAAACTCGTGTGTTCCAGCCCGGCTGCTGTCACCATATGCAGCACATAGCTCTGATCTTTTGCGAGATCTGCACCGCGTTCGAGGCGGAGCCGACCATTGGCATGAGAACCGATGCGCGCATGGTGTCCAGTAGCGACCGCGTCGAACCCGAGTTCGTCGGCTCGCTCCGCAAGTCGGTCAAATTTGAGGTGCCGGTTGCATTCGATACATGGGTTCGGGGTGATACCGCTTTGGTGAGCATCGACGTACGGCTGCACGACGTGCTCGTCGAATTCTTCTGAGAAGTTAAAGACCACGTGCTCAATGCCGATCTGTTGCGCTACTCGTCTCGCATCATCAACATCAGACACGCTGCAGCAACCCGTGTCACTTTCGCCTCCCCACAGCCGCATTGTCACGCCGACGACATCGTGTCCTTGCTCGTGCAGCAGGGCTGCGGCGACTGAGGAGTCGACTCCTCCGCTCATTCCGATCATCACTCTCATCACGCACGCTGCTTTCTTGCCGCTTTGCGTTCACGAAGTTGCCCGATGCTGTTCGTAATGACGGAGATCGCTCGATCGATATCTGCAGATGAGGACGTGTGACCAAGTGAGAGTCGAAGCGCTCCACGTCGGAGGTCATCTGAGAGGCCAAGGGCAGACAAGACATGAGATGACTCCATCGCTCCGCTTGCGCATGCCGAGGCAGCGCTTGCGTACACATCAGCCTCGTCAAGCATGAACAGCAGAGCTTCGCTATCAAGGTCGTTCACGCAGATATGGGCAATTCCAGGAACGGTGCGCAATCGGGGCACTGTCTCGGTCACGCCGTCAATTGCTGTAAGCGCGTCGAGCAGTTCGTCACGTAGCGATGTCACCCGTTGCGACGCGTTGACTCGTTGACTACCGGTGATGTGAAGCGCAGTTGCTGTTCCCACTGCGCCGGCGACATCGATCGTTCCCGAGCGACGCCCTCGTTCTTGTCCCCCACCACGCATCAGCGGTTCTGGTGTCACTCCGTTACTGACCACCGTGATACCCACTCCTTTGGGTCCACCAAATTTGTGGGCGCTCAACGAAAGGAGGTCGACATGTGGTGTCAATTCTGAAAGGTCGACCCAACATGCTGCTTGCACGGCGTCGGTGTGGAGCCATGCATTGGGAGCATGGGCGCGAACCACTGACGCGACCTCAGCAATGTCATTACAAGAACCCACCTCGTTGTTCACCGCCATCACCGATACGACGGCAACTTCTTGACCGGCTGAGGTCATCGAGTCGAGCACACATCTCAGGTCATCGACATCAATACGAGCATCTGCGGTGACCGCCACCGTTCGTCCGGCGTGGTGTTCAACCGGGTCGAGCACGGCATGGTGCTCAACCGCTGAACACACCGCGGTGCCGCGACGCGCCCGAACCGACCCTGAAATCGCGTAGTTATCTGATTCGGTTCCACCACCGGTGAAGACGACATCTCCGGCTTGTACGCCGAGTTCGGCTGCGATGACCTCACGAGCCTCGTCGACAGCCTTCCGCGCCACACGTGCCGCCCGGTGACTGCCACTCGGATTCGCAAAAAGTGTCTCTTGCCATGGACGCATCGCGTCGAGCACCTCGGGGTGCATTGACGTGGTCGCCGCGTGGTCAAGATATGTCGACAAAGTCTCCACATCCCTCAGGCTAGACACGTTGTTGGCAACCTGTCGCTAACTTGCAGGTGTGGAGGGTTACGAATCAGATACCTACGGCGATGCATTCGCCGACGTCTACGACGACTGGTACCGAGATCTCAGCGATGTTTCGGCTCTCGTCACACTCATCGATGAGTACTCCTTGGGCCAAGCACTATGCGAACTTGGCGTTGGCACTGGCCGGCTTGCGATACCTCTTGCCTCTCACGGGTTTGCGGTGACCGGGGTCGACACCAGTTCTGCCATGCTCGATCGACTCCGCGCAGCGGACCATCAGCAAACAGTCACCACAGTTGCCGGCGACATGGTCGATGACATGCCGAGCGGCCCCTTTGACGTCGTGCTCATCGGCTTCAACACACTGTTCAATCTCGAAACTCAAGAGCGTCAACAGGCCTGCCTCAACGCGTGCTCACAAGCCCTTACTCCTGGCGGAATAGTGGTCATCGAGGGCCTTACTCCTCCGCAGCAGCCCGATGGTGGAGTGGTAGATGACATCTCAATTCGGTCGATGACCGCAACGCATGTGGTGCTGTCGATCTCTCGTCATCACGGCGCGGATCAGTTGCTTGAGGGGCAGTTCGTTGAGTTTTCCGAAGAGCAAGGTGTGCGTATGCGGCCGTGGAGCATTCGTTACGCAACCGTTGACCAACTCGATGCGATGGCAACCGCAGCCGGACTGGAAGTCACCGCAAGATTCAATGATGCAAGTCGGTCAGCATTTGACGCCACAAGTGGGCGTCATCTCACGGTGTACTCCCGGTCTCACTAAATGTCTTTGGTGAATACCACCAAACCGACTCATTTCGCCCATATCCTGAAAGCACTGTGAGTGAACTACGACTCAATCAACTCACCGGCCGCTGGGTGACCATCGTCCCCGGACGCGCCCAACGTCCAAACGACTTTGCTCCTCGTTCAACGGTGATGGACGGCCCTGAAGATCGTCCTTGCCCGTTCTGCCCTGGCAACGAAGAGGCAACTCCACCAGCGCTCGAAACCATTGATAACACCGGTGCGTGGACGATTCGAGTCGTACCAAATCTGTACCCGGCGTTCACAGGTGACGACGGTTTCGCCGTTCACAACGAAGGGCCAGTGCACGTCAACGCCGAGGGAACTGGGTTGCACGAAGTATTCGTGTACACCCCAGATCACTTCTCAAATCTCGGCGACCTCGACGACAGTGCAGCCGAACAATTCATGGACTCGCTGCGTCGACGCTTCGTCGCCCATGCGGATATGCCACATATCCGCTACACCCAGGCCATCGTCAATCACGGTCGTGAAGCTGGAGCCTCGCTCGCCCATCCGCACGGCCAGTTGATGGGGTTGCCATTCGTCCCCGGTGAAATGCTCGAGGAAGAACGCGCATTCGCACGCTTTGCGGGCGGCTGTGTTGCGTGTACCACGATCGAAGCTGAACGGACGTCACAAGATCGAGTGGTCTTCGAAAATGATGCTGTTCTCGTCGTGTGCCCGTACTGGAGCGGAACTCCATACGAGTTGCTCATCCTTCCGAAACAGCACCATGCACATCTCCAAGACAGCGATGAAGATGACCTTGCGGCGGTCGGTCGAAGTCTGCGAGATGCAATGAAGGTGCTGAGTTCAACCCTTGGCGATGTGGCGTACAACGTCGGCTTCCACAGCGCACCTCACCAGCACGATGGCGAATACCACTGGCATATTCATATCTGGCCAAACCTCGTCACTCAGGCGGGCTTTGAGCGCGGCACTGGTGTGATGATCAACGTCGTTCCGCCAGAATTGGCTGCCTCGGCACTGCGCGAATCTGCGTCAACGCTGTCGCTGCACCAGTAGAGCAATCTCTACGGTGCGAGCCCGACCGCCCGCACCACCGCGGTCACCGCAGCACCCGTCACGATTACGACAACGAGTGGGACCCGTTTTGTAGCGACAAGGATGGCAGCCGCCACTCCCACTGCACGGGCATCAACGACAATGCCATCGTCTCCCCCGATCGTCGAATTCACAATGAGAGCCGACACCAGCGCAGCAGGGATCAGATTCAGACAGCGGTCAACAACCTCGGGCAGTTCACGGCCACCGATGATGACAAGTCCTGTCACTTTGCAGGCGTAGGCAATTGCCGACAGCACGAGCACGAGGGTCCACGTCATGGTTTCTTCACCCCCACCAGCACACCAACTGATGCACACAGAATCGGCACTCCTGCAGGCATGAACGGAATCGTCACCGCACAGATCACTGCCCCGATCGCAGCGGCACGTCGACCGTCCCGGAATCGAAGATGAGGAATGACCATCGCCACGAATCCGGCAGGGAATGCTGCGTCGAGGCCAAACTTTTCAGGGTCGATCGCATTTCCTGCAAGCGCTCCGATAAGAGTTCCCGCATTCCAAAACACATAGACCGAGAGCCCTGTCCACCAAAATGCCACCCGGGCAGCCTGAGGCTCTTCTTGGGCGGTTGACATCGCCGTCGATTCGTCGATGGTGATCTGGGCGGCGATGATCCGCTTCAGGAGCGAACCCCGCAAGGTCCGCGACATTGCGAGCCCGTAAACGCCATTTCGAGCCGCAAGCAGCGAAGCCCCGGCGAGCGCAGCAGCAGTTGATCCGCCTGATGCGATCACGCTGACCGCTGAGAACTGCGACGCCCCGGTGAACACGAGCAACGACATCACGCAGGTCATTGCGACAGAACCACCTGCAGCGACAGAACCAACCCCAAATGCGATGCCAAAGACGCCAACTGCTGCTCCAAGCACTGCGCAACTCGCCGCAAGCGAGCGATCGTTGGAACGCTCGGTCGCATCGATTGCGCTCATCTCGACACCTCTACGAGCCACAACATCGACAGCGGTGGGACATCAACGACGATCGACGTCGGTCGACCCTGCCATTCGACTGACTCGGCATCAACAACATCGGGGCTTTCGGCGACCTTGCGGTACCCACTCCCACCAAATCGAGCATCATCGGTGTCGAGAACGACCTTCCAGCGATCATCTCGAGGCGCTCCAACCCGAAAGGCAGGTCGTGGGACTGGAGTCCAATTTGCGACGACAAGAACCGCGTCATCATGCTCGGGCGAACGGCGAACGAATGAGTAGAGAGAGTCTTCTGCGTTGCGATCGTCGATCCACTCAAACCCCTCCGGCTCCCGATCACACCTCCACAACGCCGGGTGGTCATCACAAAGGGAGTTCAACTGAGAAATCAGCCCTGCCATCGCCGCGTGGGGGGCATGGTCTTCGAGCCGCCATTCAACTCCGCGTACATCATTCCATTCTGACCAAGGGGCGAACTCTGAGCCCATGAACAGCACCGGGGGGCCGGGCATCGCCCACTGCCAGCCATACGTCAGCCTCAGCGTTGCGAACTTCTGCCAATCATCACCCGACATTCTTGCGAGCAGGCTGCCCTTCCCATGCACGACCTCGTCATGGCTGAGGGGAAGGACGTATCGCTCGCCGTAGGTATACAACATGTTGAACGAAAGCTCAGCGTGGTGGTATCGCCTATGTACGGCCTCCCGATGGGCG
>CALCBR010000044.1:0-16158 GCA_937897105.1 uncultured Acidimicrobiaceae bacterium
GGAGCCGACGATTACATCACGAAGCCCGTCGTACCGAAGGTGTTATCGGCTCGAATTGCCGCCGTCTTGCGTCGCGTGAGTTACGAGTCTTCGGGCGATCAGAGCCACGACGAGGTCGTGCGTTTCGGCGATCTTGAATTGCGTCGCGAGCAGGGCGTTGTGACGAAAGCCGGAGAGGAGTTGTCGCTCACCCGAACTGAGTTTCGGATGCTTTGCGAGTTCGCTAAGCACGCAGATGCGGTGTTGAGTCGCGATCAACTTCTCGAACATGTGTGGGGGTATGAATACCTCGGAGATTCTCGTCTCGTCGATGCTCACGTTCGACGGTTGCGCTTAAAGATTGAAGACACCCCAGACGAGCCGCAACGCATTGTCACGGTGAGGGGCTTGGGTTACCGGCTGATCTCGTAGCGACTATTTCGCTGCCGGATTCCAGGCAGGCAATCGCTTTTCGATGAAGGCGGCCATGCCTTCAGCGGCATCGGGCCCAGAGAAGAATTCTTCACTGAGGGCGCGCATCTCGGTGAATCCGGTATCGCGATCAAGCGTTGGCACTCGTTGCAGCATTGCTTTTGTCGCCGCAACGGCTCGTGGGGCTCCGGCAAGAATTCCATCGATGAGGCCGTCAACAGTTGCGGAGACATCTTCGGTGACATGAGTGATGAGACCCATGTCTCGAGCGTCTGTGGCTGAAAACACCTCGCCGGTGAGCATTGCGGCGGCGATTTTGCCTGGGGGAACCCGTCGGAGGATCGGCACCGAGATGATTGCTGCGGCAACTCCAATTCGAACCTCGGTCAGCGCAAAGGTCACTGCGTGGTCAACAACGATGAGATCGCAAGAGGCCATGAGGCCGAGCCCTCCAGCCCTCACCGCACCATTCACGGCAGCGATGGTGGGGCGTGATGTATCCATCAGGCGTTCAAGAGCATTCACCATTGGGCCTGAGTCAGGAGGCCCAGAAGACCGCTCTTTGAGGTCGGCGCCTGCACAGAATGCGGGCCCTTCGTGTCGAAGAATGATGGCTCTCGCATCGTTGGCTTCGGCTTCGTCGAGTGCGAGGTGAAGTTCATCGAGAAGCTGCCGTGAGAGGGCGTTCCGGTTGTGTTGGGAGTCAAGGGTGATCGTTGAGATCCCTTGAACGGCCTCGTGCCGTACGAGTTGGGTTTCCGTCATTCCCTTGACCGTAGTCCTTGCCGGTATCGGCTGAACGAAAACAATGACATCTGTCGTGGGTTCTCAATGGGCAATGATCCGAACCTTTGAGATGACAGGTCGAGTGGCCTGTCTATCGGAATGCAACAGATCGATTGAGATGAGTGTGGAATGAGAGCAACCCCTGTGACCTCAGCTTCAGCGATTTCGGTATCTGATGCCCGTTTCATCATGCGGATTGACCGGGTGGTGATTCCACAATCCCGACAGCGAAGAATCTCCCGATAACGAACTTGGGACGGTCTATCACTGCTATGCGAGGGCGTGATGCTCTATCCGTTTGCGATAGTGCGAAGGAGAGCCTCGGCTTCAGCCCGTTCACGTGTGCGACGCATTGGCGGTAGCGCCGAGATGATGTCCCAGCGATAGCGGGCGGTGCCAAGCCGGCGATCCATCACCGCAACGACTCCTCGGTCGTTATCGCTTCTGATGAGTCGCCCACTCGCTTGGGCGAGCATTGTCGCGGCGCGGGGGAGGTCGATTTCCATGAAGGCTCGTTGGCCGATGAGTTCTCTTCGGGCTCCGAGCAGTGGATCATCGGGGCGGGGGAAGGGAATTCTGTCGATGACGACCAGTGAGAGGGCTCGCCCTGGCACGTCAATTCCTTGGAAAAGCCCGGCGGTTGCAAATAAGCAACTGTCCTCGTCTGTGGTGAATTCTCGAATAAGGGCGGGTTTCGGTAGGTCTCGCTGAGTGAGGATTCGGAACGGCAGTCGCTCCCTCATTGCGTCGGCTGCCTCGTCCATCGCCGACCAACTTGTGAACAGTGCCAGGGTCTTGCCTTCGGCGGCGGAGATCAGCTGTTCGAGGTCGTCATGCATTGCCGTTCGAAATCCGGGGTCATTCGGCTGTGGCAGATGCATCGCGCAGTACAAGAGCGAATTTGATTCGTAATCGAATGGACTACCAACGTCGACGAAGTCGGCACCCTCGAGACCGATACGGTCGGCAAGGTTCATGGGAACGGTTGCACTGGTGAGTATTGCGGTGCGTTGCGACCAGACACCATCGGCAAGGGTTGGTCCGACATCGAGTGGGGCGAGTTCAAGACGACGAGATCCCGGCGCACCTGAAACAAAAATGACGTCGGCGGTTGATGGGCTCAAAAACCGGTCGAGGGTGTCGATTGCTCGAGTCAGCGTGACCTGTGCTCGAAGCCGGCGCTGCTGAGCATCAACATCGTCGATCGACAGTTCAGACACAAGAGTGAGCGCTCGGTTTTGTGAACTTCGCACGTTGCTGAGCAGCTCGGTCATCGCTGCAGGCAGAGGTGGGAGAATGCGCTCACCTGCGTAGGGCTCCAGCAGGGCAGTGAGGTCGTCAGCTTGTGAGCTGAGGTCGGCGTCGAGGTCAGGGTCAACGACAATTCGTCGCACGGCTGTCGCCACGCGAGCGAGTCGCCCGGCGCTGAGTTCGACGCCCACGGTGTCGCTCATCACATCTTCAAGCACGTGGGCTTCGTCGAAGATGACGACGTCGTGGTCGCCGAGCAGTGCACCGTCGGCGGCGATATTGAGCCCGTAGAGGTGGGCATTGACGACGACGACGTCGGCTGATGCGGCGTTGAAACGTGCGAACTCAGCGAAACATGATTCGCCTTGCGGACATTGTGCGGCACCGGGGCATTCATCAGAACTCACGGTGACCGCCCGAATGGTGCTCTCGCTTGGTGACCAGTCGAGTTCGGTGAGGTCACCACTTATGGTGGTCTCTGCCCATTCGGCGAGACGCTCCACTTCGGCTCGACCTTCGTCGTCAATGCCTTCAAGTGAGAGTTGAACACGATCGGCCGACGGAAGTCCGCCGATCTCGGCTACTCGCTGTCGACAGAGATAGTTGGAGCGGCCCTTCAGCACGGCCCACGTAAACGGGGTGCCAGATGGTGTGTCGAGGTGAAGTTCGAGAAATGGAAGGTCTTTGTGGGCGAGTTGGTCTTGAAGGGCTTTCGTGGCGGTGACGACGACGGTCGAGTTGCCCGAAACGATGCTGGGAATGAGATAGGCGAGTGTTTTGCCGGTTCCCGTTCCTGCGCGAATGACAGCAGATGTACCCCGCCGAATGCTGGTGTTGACGAGTGATGCCATCTCGCGTTGGCCTTGGCGGTGCTCCGCATTCGGGATCGCAGCGGTGACGTTGTCGAGAGCCGCGAGAACGGCGTCGTCGTTGGTCACGACGCCCCGACGAGCGACAGGGCGGTATCAAGTTCAGATGCGCTGAGATCGGGCCACGCAGTATCGGTGAAGTGAATCGCTGCCCCGACCGCCTGCCACAGCAGAAAGTTTGATACCCGAATTTCGCCGCTCGTTCTGATCATCACATCGACCGGTGGGAGATCGGCATCGTGGAGTCGTTTCGTGATGTCGGCCATGTTGAGATCAGACCCATCTGCACGGGCGCTACGAGCGGCGTTCATCATCTCGAATCGGCTGCCGTAGTCGAATGCCACGGTGAGCACCATCCCGGTGTTGTGAGCGGTGTCGGCGATGGCTTTGCGGATCGCTCGTTGCACGAATCGTGGCGTTCGTGATTCGGGGCTATCGAATGGTCGCCCTATCCATCTGATGCGAACGTTGTTGTCGTTGAGTTCTTCGACGCGACCGAAGAGTCGTTCGTGGAGTCCGAGAATGTGGCGGACTTCAGCGCGCGGGCGCACCCAGTTTTCGGTAGAGAAACCAAAGACGGTGAGCCAACCGATGTCACGCTGCACTGCGGCTCGAACGATCGATGCAAGATTTTCTTCTCCTGCTGTGTGGCCCGCCGTGCGCGGTAGGTCGCGTGATTCGGCCCAGCGGCCGTTTCCGTCCATGATGCATGCGATGTGGTGACGGCCTGTCGGCAGGGTGTGGAGTTCAGGATTCATGGTGCTCCTTTGACGTTACTGCGATGCTGCCCGTCCGCTGGGGAGGGGGTCAGGAGTGAAACAATGAAGAGATGGATGGGTCAATGAACGGGGAGTCTGCGGGTGCCACTCCAGAGTCGTTAGGGCTGCGCCATCTGTTGATCGTCGGTGGAAGTGGCGAGCAGTGGTCTCAGCGTGAGCGTGATCGTTGGATGGAGTCGGCTCGTGAGCTCTCTGCCGCTGCGAGTGCATTTGGTGTGAGTTGGTTGACCTTGCGGCCGTATGGTGCGCTCGGCGAGCGGGCGGTGGAGGCTGAGGTCGACCAGGTGCTACACCTCGAGTCGTGCGGGGTGGTGATCGACCCGACGGCTGACGGCCGGCAGCGCCTTGTCGATGCATTTCGGGCGATTGGCGAGGGTCCGGTCAATGAGGCGTCGGTTGCGGGGTCTTTGTACGAGCCTGCCGATGGTGAGCCTGATTTGGTGGTGATTTGCGGAAGAAGTGATCGTCTGCCGCCATCGTTGGTGTGGGAGCTTGCGTATGCCGAATTGGTTTTCACCGACACCGACTGGGAGCGTTTTGGCGCCCAAGATCTCGTAGCGGCAGTCACACAGTTTGGTCAGCGTCGCCGTCGATTTGGGGGCCTCGACGCATGAGTTCACCGGCGGTTGCCAATGGTGAGCTCTATCGCGACCGAGCTGTCATTCTTCGCACCTACAAACTGCGGGAGTCTGATCGAATCGTCGTGCTGCTAACGCAGCGCTTCGGCAAGGTTCGGGCGGTCGCAAAGGGTGTTCGCCGCACAAACTCAAAGTTTGGGTCTCGTTTGGAGCCGATGAGCCATGTTGAGGTTCTGCTTCGGAAAGGTCGAGATCTTGATCTGGTGAGTCAGGCCGAATCGGTCGATGGCCTGACGCCGATGCTGTCATCGCTCGATCGGGCGGCGCAGGGCATGGCGGTGGTCGAGGCCGCCGACCAACTGTCGCTGGAAGGCGAACCAGATGAGCGTCTCTACATGATGCTCGTGGGAGTGTTGCGAACGATTGGTGAGTCACCGTCACCGCTTAACGTCGCAGCGTTCTTCTGGAAAGTGCTTGCGATGTCAGGCCTGTCGCCGGTGCTCGACGGCTGTGTGCGCTGTGGTGAGGCTGAAGGGGGAGAGACCGCTCTTGTCGCCTTCGATCTCAATGAGGGCGGTGCGCTCTGTCGGCGTTGTCGTTCGGGAACATCGATATCGCCAGCTGCGCTCGACATCATGCGCGACATTCTCGGCGGTCGTTTACGCCAGGCTCTTGCGCTGGAAGAGTCTGCGGCGACAAGTGAAGTCACTGCGTTGGCAACTCGGGCACTTGAGCATCACATTGAACGTCGACTCCGAACGGTGTCAGTCTTCGAACGCCATTGAGCCGTTGGGCATTGATGTCCGTAGCCTGTTGGGTATGCCCGCAACCGATCTCGACCAAATCGTCAACCTTTGTAAGCGACGTGGTTTTGTTTACCCGTCGGCAGAGATCTACGGCGGATTCCGGTCGACCTACGACTACGGCCCGCTCGGGTCGCTGTTGCTGCGAAATGTGAAAGACGCGTGGGTTCGCGCCATGGTGCAGCAGCGAGATGATGTCGTTCTCATCGATGCGGCGATTCTGGGCCCTCCCGAGGTCTGGCAGGCATCTGGACACTTGGCGAACTTTTCTGACCCGCTCGTCGACTGCACCGAGTGCAAAACCCGCCACCGTCAAGACAAGTTGGACGACCCCAACACATGTCCGAATTGTGGGGCGATCGGTTCGTTCACCGAGGCTCGTCAGTTCAATCTGATGTTCAAGACGCAGGCGGGGCCGGTTGCTGACGCAGGAGCCGATGCCTACCTTCGCCCGGAGACGGCCCAAGGGATGTTCACCAACTTCGCAAGCGTGCTGCAGACAAGCCGAAAGCGACCACCGTTTGGCATCGCGCAGGTGGGGAAGAGTTTCCGAAACGAGATCACTCCTCAAAACTGGATTTTCCGCACTCGTGAGTTCGAGCAGATGGAGCTCGAGTTCTTTGTGCCACCTGCAGATGGCCCGTCGTGGTACGAGTACTGGTGCCAGCACCGTCTCGAGTGGTATCGAGACCTGGGCATTCCTGACTCGATGTTGCGCCTTCGCGCCCACGACGATGACGAGCTCTCGCACTACTCAACCGGGACTGCGGACGTTGAGTTCATGTTCCCTTGGGGGTGGGACGAACTCGAAGGTATTGCGCAACGTACCGATTACGACCTCACTCAGCACGCTCAACATTCCGGTGAGCGTCTTGACTATTTCGACCAGGCAACGAATGAGCGCTACGTGCCGTATGTCATCGAGCCTGCGGCTGGCGCGACCCGAACGATGGCAGCATTCCTTCTCGCCGCATATGACGAAGAAGAAGTGAATGATGAAGTGCGAACTGTGCTTCGCCTGCACCCTCGCCTCGCCCCGTACAAGGTTGCCGTGTTGCCGCTGTCAAAAAAGGACACGCTGACACCCCTCGCACAGGAAGTGCGTCGCTTGGTGAGCGATCGTTACATGACCGATTACGACGAGACTCAGGCGATTGGCCGCCGGTATCGCCGGCAAGATGAGATTGGCACACCGCTGTGCGTGACCGTTGACTTCGACTCACTCGATGACAACGCGGTCACTGTGCGTGATCGTGACTCGATGGAGCAGACCCGGGTTCCTATCGATCAACTTCTTGGTGAGCTCTCGGGCCGGCTCGGGTTTTAGCAGCGCCGATGGCGACATATCTCGACCGCATTCTTGAGGCTCATCGGGCGGAGGCTGCCCGAGATGAGCGTCCCTTTGACGAGCTATTCGAGGCGGCAACGGCGGCAAGCCCGACGCGTGGGTTCACCGACGCGTTGGCGAAGGTTGATCCGGCTCGCGACGGAATCGCAGTCATTTCTGAGATCAAACGTCGGTCGCCGTCGAAAGGTGACCTTTTCGCGGGGCTCGACCCGGCGGTGCTCGTGCGCCAGTATTCCGATGGTGGTGCATCGTGTGTGTCGGTGCTCACCGATGAAGAGTTCTTTGGTGGCTCAGCCGACGATCTGCGTGCCGCTCGAGAAGCTTGTGCGCTCCCGGTGTTGCGCAAAGATTTCACGGTCTCTCAACGCGATGTACTCGATGCCCGAATAATGGGCGCCGACTGCCTGTTGCTGATCGCTGCTGCCCTCGATCGTAACGAACTCGAGCAGTTCCATGCACTTGCGGTTGAGGTGGGGCTTGATGTGCTGGTCGAGGTTCACGATGAGGCAGAACTGGCGATTGCCCTCGATGTTGGAGCGACGTTGATCGGGGTGAATCAACGCGATCTCGTTACCTTCGCGGTCGATCATGAGCGTGCAAGGCGAATGGGTGGCGCAATGCCTGACGACGTCATTGCGGTCGCTGAATCTGGTGTGCGTCATCGTGGCGATGCGGAAGCTCTGACGACGGCCGGATATCGAGCGGTGTTGGTCGGTGAGACGTTGGTGACATCGGGTGACCCGACAGGTGAAGTGGCTGCTCTTCGCGGTCACCGGTGAGTAGTTTCTGATCGTATGTTCGTCAAGATTTGCGGTATTACCACCGAGGACGATGCTCTTCTTGCGGTTGCGATGGGTGCAGACGCAGTCGGTTTTATTTTTGCGCCGTCAGAGCGCCAGGTTGCCCCGCAGCATGTCTATGACATCACGAGGAGGTTGCCGGCTGAGACGATGACGGTTGGTGTGTTCAGGAACGAATTGCCTGAACGTGTGCTGTCACTCGCCGATAAGGCAGGGGTGAAAGCGGTTCAGCTCCATGGCTCGGAAACACCTGAGCAGGTTGCGGAGATCGTTGAGCGGGGGCCCGGTCATGGCATCCGTTGGGTGATCAAGGCATTTGGTGCTGACTCGCCACATCTCGCTCGGGCTGACCGATTCCACACCGATGTCGTGCTTGTCGATGCTCCTTCGCCGGGTAGCGGCAAGGTGTTCGACTGGCATATCACCGCAGATGTTCCTGATTCGCTGCGGTTGATACTCGCGGGAGGTCTCAACCCCGACAATGTGGCCGACGCAGTCGCTGCGGTCGAACCGTGGGGTGTCGATGTTTCCTCAGGAGTTGAGCTAGCTCCGGGACGCAAAGATGCGGTGAAAGTGCGACAATTCATCAGTAATGCCCGATCAGCCTCCCCGAACCCCTACATCGGACCGGATGATCTGCCGTATAACTGGGAGGACGAATGACTATTGCTGAGCGACGTGACGACTCATTGATGTCGGAGCCAGATACGTCTGGCCGGTTTGGTGAGTTTGGTGGCCGTTTTGTGCCCGAGACCCTTGTTCCTGCGTGTCAGGAACTTGAAGAGGGCTTTCGTGAAGCGTGGGCTGACCCGCAGTGGCGTGAAGAACTCAACGTCGCCCTTCGTGATTATGCCGGTCGACCGTCTGGCCTCTCAGAGTGTCACCGCCTCGGTGAGCAGCTCGGGCTTCGCCTTCTGCTGAAGCGAGAAGACCTGAATCACACCGGCTCTCACAAGATCAACAATGTGCTCGGACAGGCATTTCTGGCGAAACGAATGGGCAAGACCCGACTCGTCGCCGAGACCGGTGCCGGTCAGCACGGTGTTGCATCCGCAACAGCGGCAGCTCTTCTTGGCATGGAATGCAAGGTGTACATGGGGGCGGTCGACGTCGAACGTCAGGCTCTCAATGTCTTCAGAATGCGGCTACTTGGCGCTGAGGTCGAAGCGGTGCAGTCTGGTAGCCGCACGCTGAAAGACGCGGTGAACGAAGCGATGCGTGACTGGGTTGCCACCGTAGGCAATACGCATTACTGCTTGGGTTCGGTGATGGGACCCCACCCATATCCGTGGATGGTGCGTCAGTTCCATCGTGTCATTGGTGATGAAGCCCGCGAGCAGGCTCGTGCGTTGCTCGGTGATGACCCCGATGTCGTGACGGCCTGTGTTGGTGGTGGCTCAAATGCGCTTGGTATTTTCTCAGGGTTCGTCGACACTCGGTCTCGCCTCGTTGGGGTTGAGCCCCGAGGTGGCGCAGCGGTTTCTCGTTCAATTCCAGGTGTCGTACATGGCATGCGCAGCTATCTCATGCAAGACGAGTATGGCCAGGTCGAAGAAGCGCATTCGATTTCCGCTGGGCTTGATTATCCGGGCATTGGCCCAGAACACTCGTATCTCGCATCGATTGGTCGGGCCGAGTATCCGACGGTGACAGATGATGAAGTCGTTGACGCATTTCAGTTGTTGAGCCAGACCGAGGGCATTATTCCTGCTCTCGAACCGGCCCACGCTTTGGCGTGGGTGGTGCGTGAAGCGCACACGATGCAGGGCCAGACCGTGTTGCTCAATCTGTCGGGTCGCGGCGACAAAGACGTCGGGCAGATGATGGACGTATTAAAGGATCGCTTGTGACAACACCCGATCTCGCAACGTCGTTACGAGCGTTACGAGATGGTGGCCGCAAATTGCTCGTTCCCTACATCACCGGGGGATATCCGGGTTGGCAAGACGCAATTCGAGCCTGCGCGGCGAATGGTGCTGACGCCGTTGAGATCGGTATTCCGTTCTCTGACCCTGTGATGGATGGACCTGTTATTCAGCAGGCCTCACAAGCCGCCCTCGAGGGTGGAACGACACCGCAGTCGGTCTTGGAAGAGGTGCCCTCTCTTGATGTTGACATTCCGCTCGCAGTGATGACCTACTACAACCTGGTGCACCACGATGGGCCGATCAGGTTTGCTAACCGGCTCGTGGAGGCCGGCGTCACCGGTGCGATTCTGCCGGATCTTCCACTGGAAGAGTCAGACGAATGGGCGGCTGCCGCAGATGATGCTGGGGTGGCGACGATCATGCTCGCTGCGCCGACCGCTCCTGACGATCGATTACCTCGAATCGTTGAGCGAGCGCGAGGTTTTGTGTATTCGGTCGGGTTGCTCGGAGTCACCGGAGAGCGCGACACCCTTGCCGAAACCGCAACAGCGCTTGCCGAGCGGTTGAAAGCGGTCACCAACACTCCGGTGTTGGTCGGTGTGGGCGTCTCAAATGCAGAGCAGGCTGCTACTGCAGTTCAGGTCGCAGACGGAGTCATTCAGGGAGCATCGATGGTGCGCCGACTTATGGAGTCGGGGCCCGACGAGGTTGGCCGATATGTCGCTGAGGTGCGCGCGGCAATCGACGCGGTGTAGTCCGGCGTTTGTCACCCGATGGTGAGGTGTGCTGATGAATGAAGAGTCGCCATCGCGTCGACTGTGGAGGGCGGTCGAAACGATTCATGCCGTCACGTATTTCTCTGCCGAGAGCATTCGTGCCGCCCAAGACGTTGGCTTCAAGGGCTTCTGGATGGGCTACTTCGGCTTCCGATCGGCCCCGCTTGGAAGGGTTCAGCCAGCGGTTGTCGAAGCTCTGTTCAACAATTTCAGTGCTGACAGGGTGAATCGTGCGTTGCCAGATGCATGGTCGTTCGCAACGCCAACCGAGGCGCTGCGTGCTCGCAGCCACAGCGCTGAACAGGCATTGCAGCGGCTTGGTGTGACACCCCCGAACGATGACATGTTGCACGTGATGCAGTCAGCGGTGATGGCGATTGCTCCTCACGGACGGGGGTTATTCTCTGCGAATCGGGCTTTGCTTCCAGAAGGGGTCGCGCTGCGAGATCTGTGGCAATGGTGCACCACGGTGCGAGAGCATCGGGGTGATAGCCATGTCGCTGCGCTGGCCGTTCTTGGGATTAACGGGCTTGAAGCAACCGTGTTGCTCGCAATTGAGCAAGGTATTGACCTTGAGATGTTTGAGGAGTCTCGAGGCTGGCATCACGACCACATGTCGGGCACGGTGGAACGCCTCATCAACATCGGGTTGTTGGAGTCCCGAGATCGTCTGAGTGACGCCGGTCGCGGGCTTCGTTCAGAGGTGGAGGACATGACCGACCGGCAGGCATTTGCAGTGGTCTCACGGCTCGCTCACGACTATGAAGCAGTGCTCGCTGTTCTCGAATCCGCGGCTGGGCGCATCCGTGAACAGCAGGAGATTCCTTTCCCTAACCCGATGGGTCTCGACAGACCCTCGTAGTGCGTATTGCCCCTAGCTCTCATTAGCGATTCAAACAGGGGTGCTGACGGTGGGAGTAAGGTCGAGTTGTGCGCCCAGAAGACCTCCTTCCACATCGTCCACCATTTCTGTTTGTCGACGAGATCGTCAATATTGCTCCAGGAGAGTCAGCGTCCGGACGGTGGAAATTGTCTGGCGAAGAGTGGTTCTTCGAGGGGCATTTTCCGGGGCGGCCAACGTTGCCAGGGGTGCTGATGTGTGAGGCAATCGCTCAGGTGGGTGCACTCGCAGTGCTCGCCGACGAACGTTTTGCGGGACGGCTTCCCTTATTTGGGGGCATCGATAAGGCTCGCTTTAGGCGACAAATCGTTCCGGGCGACGAACTGTTACTCGAATGCACGATGGGACGGCTATCAAGTCGTGCCGGTCGAGGCTCGGGAACTGCTTCAGTGAACGGTGAGGTCGCCTGTGAGGTCGACCTCATGTTCGTGATCGCGTGACGTTACGGAGTGTGATCGGCGCCGGTGCCGATAATGATCGACCCGTTATGGCCGCCAAACCCAAAGTTGTTTGACATCGTTGGGCCGGGCTCCCACGGTCGGGGTGAACCGGTGACGACGTCAACGGTCATCTCGCTGTCGACGTTGGTTGTGTTCGCAGTGGGTGGGATGAGCGAGTGATGCATCGACAGCAGCACAGCCGCTGCTTCGAGGGCGCCAGCCGCACCGAGAGCGTGGCCGGTCACGCCTTTTGTTGAGACCACAGGAACCGCTCGCTCACCGAATACCGACGTGATAGCTGCACCTTCAGCTGCGTCGTTCAGCGGTGTTGAGGTGCCGTGAGCATTGATTTGACGAATACTGGCCGGTTCGAGACCTGCGTCGGCGAGTGCGAGTTCCATGCATTGAATTGCTCCGACTCCACCAGGCGAGGGAGCAGTGACGTGGTGAGCATCGGCGTTCGATGCAGCACCGAGTATTTCGCCAATAATGGTGGCCCCTCGATCGACCGCTGAATTCCACTCTTCGAGCACGAGCACAGCTGCGCCTTCTCCCATGACAAAACCATCTCGATCGGCATCGAATGGTCGGGAAGTGCCGGTTGAAGACAACGCCGTCATATTGCCGAATGATGCAAGGGAGGTGTCGGTACCGGCGTACTCAGTTCCTCCCGCAATGACAGCGTCGACAAGACCCCACGCGACGAGACGGGCTGCGTAGCCGATTGCGTGTGTGCCTGCGGCGCAGGCAGTGCAAATCGTCTCATTTGGTCCTTTGAAGCCAAACCGCATCGAGACGGCGGCACCAGAGGCGTTAGCCATCATCATCGGAACGAGGAACGGCGACACTCGGCGCTCGCCCTTGTCGAGACGAATTGCGATTTGTTCTTCAAGGGTTTGGATGCCGCCGACACCTGTCCCGAAGATGGTGCCGATGCGGTCATCGCTCGCTGCGGGTCGCCCCGATTGTTCAAGGGCTTCGGTCGCTGCAGCGAGAGCGTATTGCTCACTGCGGTCGGCGCGCCGAGCGTCTTTAGGAGAGTCGAACCATGGCGATGGATCCCAATTTTCGATGGACGTGCGCCGTCCAACGTCAACGAGTCCAGGCCCGAGAAGACCGTTCCAGAACGCTTCTTTGCCGACACCGCAGGGCGCAACAACGCCAAGACCGGTGACGGCGATACGCCGACCGCTACCTTGCATCAGAGTTTGCCGGCCACCAAATCGTAGGCCTGTCCGACGGTTTCGATTCCTTCGAGTTCTTCTTCGGGAACTTCGATACCGAACTCTTCTTCGAGCGCCATGACGAGCTCGACGAGGTCGAGGCTGTCGGCGTCGAGGTCGTCACCGAATCGTGCCTCAGGTGTTACTTGGTCTTCAGAAACTGACAGCACTTCGACTGCGCACTTGCTGAAACGGGCGAACAATTCTTGGTCCACGGTTACTCCTTGGTTTGTTGTTGGTCAATTGACCGCTGGTAATTCTACGAAATCTGTGACGCTCGGTGGCGGAGCGTTCAGTGGCCCATACCGAGGCCACCATCGACAGGGATCACTGCACCGGTGATGTATCCGGCGTCTTGGGAAGCGAGGAAGGTCACTACGCCTGCGATTTCGTCGGGTTCAGCCATGCGGGCGAGGGGGACTGCGGCCGTGATGTCAGCGATTCGGTCTTCCCCGAGTGCTGCCGTCATATCCGTGCTTACTGGACCGGGGGCGACAACGTTCACGGTGATCGACCGTGAACCGAGTTCTCGTGCGAGCGATCGGGCGAGTCCGACGAGCCCCGCTTTTGAGGCTGCGTAGTTCGCTTGTCCGGCGGCACCGAGTAGCCCAACTACCGATGACACGTAAATGATGCGACCTTTTCTTGCTCGAAGCATTTGTTGCACCGCCCGTTTTGAGACCCGGAACGCTGCGGTGAGATTGGCATCGATGACGTCTCCGAAGTCGTCGGCGCCCATCCGAAGTAGCAAGGTGTCTCGGGTAATGCCGGCGTTGGAGACGAGGATCTCAACGGGTGATCCGAAGTGCTCTTCGATAGCGGTGAAGGCTGCGTCGATTTCTTCGGTCGAGGTGACGTCGCATTTGACTCCGAAGAGGCCTTCTGGTGGGGGAGAGCTGTTGTAGGTGACTGCGACGTGGTCGCCCAGTTCGGCAAATCGGCGTGCGATTGCGAGGCCGATGCCGCGTGAACCTCCGGTGACGAGAACAACTCTGCTCATGACGTTCCTCCCCATTTCAGTACTGCGCTTGCTGCGGTCATGCCACCACCAAATCCGACGAGCAGTACGTGATCGCCGGGGGCAACTCGACCCGCCTCAAGGGCTTCGCACAATGCCATTGGTATCGATGCTGATGAGGTGTTGCCGGTGTGGTCGATGGTGACGGCAGCTCGGTCCATTTCGACGCCGAGGCGTTCGCATGCGGCTTGGATGATTCGAATATTTGCTTGGTGCGGCACGATCAGTGCGAGGTCATCCGACGTGATGCCGGCATGGGCCATCGATTTTTCGGCTGAATCCATCATGATGCGCACTGCCCGACGGAAGACTTCTTTGCCTTCCATGTTGACGGTGCCGCCAACGTCTGCCCAGAGAATTTCGCTTGCGCTGCCATCGGCGTCAAGATCCCATCCGAGTAGTTGACCTCCACCAGAATCGACTGCTTCGAGCACCATTGCGCCAGAACCATCTGCGAAGAGCGGGGCCGTTCCTCGGTCGTTCCAGTCAACGATTCGAGAGAGCGTGTCGGTTCCGACGACGAGGACACGTTCGGCTCCCATAGCGACGAGGCCATGAGCGTTGACAAGCCCGTAGACGAATCCAGAGCATGCGGCGTTGAGATCGAAGGCGCCGCATTTCAGTCCAAGTTTGTCTTGGATGATTGCCGAGGTGCCCCACGCCCGGTCGGGGGTGGTGGTCGACAAGATCAGGGCATCGATGTCGCCGGGTCTCACCCCTGCCATGTCGAGTGCTTGTTGCGCAGATTCGAGAGAGAGGCTGGCGGTGCTTCCGCCAATATGACGTTCGTGAATTCCGGTGCGTGCAACGATCCACTCGTCGCTGGTATCGAGGGTTTCGGCGAGCTCGTGATTGGTGACGACTCGTTCAGGAAGGGCCATTCCCCATCCGGTGATGATGGCCCCTTGTGCTCCGGGTCGGGTTGCGGGCATGTTGCTTTCCTTCCGATCTCGTGCTCAGTTGGTGCGCAGCCAGGCGATGGGTTGTCGTGCCGCCACTCGTTCTGTGTCGACGGCGATGTAGCTCTGCAGGACGCCAGCGAAGGGTGAACGAACTTCCTCGTCGGCGACGGTGCCGAGCACGGTGCCAACCGAAATCGCAGTGCCATCCTCAAGGCCTGCGGTTGAGAAAATTCCGGCGGCCGGGCTGACGACGAGACGCTCGTGAGCGAAGAGGTGCTCTCCTTCGTGCTCGTGAGCTACGGCAACGGGTTCACCGCCGAGCCATTCAAGCAGTTTGTCGAGTTCGTCGGGTGTGGCTACTGAGATCGTCTTCGCCTCTTTGATGGTGCGTTTTGCCATTCCGGTGAGAACTCCGCCTGGGCCGAGTTCGGCGAATGCGGTGACTCCCATCTCTGACATGGCCTGCAGCCCATGCTTCCATCGCACCGGGCTTGACAGTTGGGCTGAGAGCAGTGAAGTCCACTCGTCTCCGAGTGTGTGGGGTTGCGAGTCAACATTGGAAACGATGGCGATTTCGCTGTCGCGAATGTCGGCAGCGGTGATTGCGCTTCGAAGGCGGTCGCGGGCGGCTGACATGAAGGGAGTGTGAAATGCACCTGAAACTTGGAGGGGCATGACCTTCTTCGCACCTAGTGATTTCGCATGCACCCCGCCTGCTTCAACACCACTTGGAGACCCGGCGATGACAACTTGACCTGGGGCATTGAAGTTCGCAACCCACACCTCGTCGTCGGCAAGGTTGCACGCAACCTCAACTTGGTCGTCGTCAAGGCCGAGCACTGCTGCCATTGTCCCCGGTTGTTCGTTGCCGGCATCGTGCATTGCATCGGCGCGTTCTTGTACGAGTGCGACGCCTTCAGGGAAGCCGAGTGCTCCCGAGGCGGCGAGGGCGGTGTATTCACCGAGGCTGTGTCCGGCGAGAACGTCGGGTGAGACGCCGAGGCGTTCCACTGCGTCGAGCACCATGAGACTTGACACAAATGTCGTCAACTGGGCGTTTCGGGTGTCTTTGAGTTCGTCGGCGTCGGCGTCGAGAAGGAGATGCGCCACATCTCGGCCGACTACTTCTGAGGCTTCCTGTACGAGTTCCCAGCTGTCGTGGTCTGCCCATGGCCGACCCATGCCTGGTCGTTGTGACCCCTGACCGGGGAAGGTGAATGCAAGCACGTTACGAGGCTAGACGGCGCCGAGTGGTCGCTGGTGATTACTTCAAGATTTCCGGTGAACCGAGACTGGGGTCGAAGGTGTGACGGGGTAGCCTGCTTGGCGTCGCCCCGGTAGCCCAACGGCAGAGGCAGCGGTCTCAAACACCGTCCAGTGTCGGTTCGAATCCGACTCGGGGCAC
>CALCBR010000045.1:0-13193 GCA_937897105.1 uncultured Acidimicrobiaceae bacterium
GTCAGCGCCACGTTGAAGTATTTCGACTGACCACAGAACGACTCACAGATGTGCCGTCAGCCGCCGGTGCTCGTACCATGCGGGTCGTGGTTTTTGATCCCGCTCCGTTTCCGGCCCATCGTCCGCGGCGACTTCGTTCGACGCCTGCGATGCGAGACCTTGTTGCGGAAACCCGAGTAGACGTTCAAGATCTCGTTGCTCCGCTCTTTGTTCGAGAGAGTGTGGCCGACCCGATACCAATCTCTTCGCTTCCAGGTGTCGTGCAACACACCGTCGACTCGTTGCGACGTGAGGTTAACGAACTTGCTGAGCTCGGTGTTCGCTCGGTCATGCTGTTCGGCATTCCTGAACACAAAGACGCGACAGGTTCGTCATCGTGTGCAACCAACGGCATCGCTCAGGTCGCACTTGAACAACTGCGGGCAGATGTCGGCGACGATGTTGTGCTCATTTCCGATCTCTGTGTCGACGAATACACCGACCACGGGCATTGTGGAATCATCGATGAGCAGGGCAATGTCGACAACGACGCGACCCTCGAGTTGTACGCCGCCGCTGCCGTCGCACAGGCCGATGCAGGTGCCCATATGGTCGCCCCGAGCGGAATGATGGACGGCCAAGTCGCCGCTATTCGCTCGGCGTTAGATGGCGCAGGCCACAGCAACATTCCAATCATGGCGTATGCAAGCAAGTATGCGAGCGGCCTCTACGGACCCTTCCGCGAGGCCGTCGATGTGACGATCGCCGGCGGTGGAGACCGCAAGGGGTATCAACAAGATTGGCGAAACGGCCGTGAAGCCCTTGTCGAAGTTGCCGGCGATGTCGCCCAAGGCGCCGACATCATCATGGTGAAACCAGCAGTGACCTATCTCGATGTCATCGCAGAGGTGCGAGCAGCAATCGATCTTCCCGTCGCCGCGTATCACGTGAGCGGCGAATACGCGATGATCATGGCCGCAGCAGCAAACGGCTGGATCGATGGCGACGTGGTTGCCCTTGAGCAACTCACCGCCATCAAAAGAGCCGGCGCTGGCATCATTCTCACCTATCTCACTCGGTGGTTTGCAGAAGGCGCCCAGGGAATTTCGTGATCCATCCTTGTGATCCACAGCGCTGTGAGAGCGCAGGATGCACCGCAACGCTGTGCGTCGGGGCAGGCCTCCCTTCAAATGACGAGATATTCGAACGCTCAACCCGTGCAATCCCAGGAGGCGTGAACTCATCGATTCGAGCGTTCCGCTCAGTGGGAGGACGACCATACGTCGTTGCGGGAGCCAGCGGTGCACACATCACCGATGTTGAGGGTCGTCGCTACATCGACCTCGTACAGAGTTATGGGGCGGTCATCCTCGGTCACGCTCACCCAGCGGTTACACAGGCGGTAAGCGCTGCCGCCGTCGACGGAACCTCCTACGGTGCGCCGACCCCCCGTGAAATGAAACTTGCTGAAGCAATTCGCGAACGAGTTCCAAGTTGCGAACGCGTTCGATTTATGAACTCGGGTACCGAAGCGACATCAACCGCAGTTCGCCTCGCGCGCGGTTACACCGGCCGTGACCGAGTGGTGATCTTCCACGGAAATTTCCATGGTGCAACCGACGCCTTGCTCGCAGCGGGTGGAAGTGGCGTCGCCACGCTGGGTCTTCCGGGAACCGCTGGCGTGCCGGCAGGTGCCGTCGGCGAAACGATGGTGGTGCCCTACAACGTTGTGCCACAACTTGATGAAGCCGTTGCGGCGGTCATTGTCGAACCGGTTGCGGCGAACATGGGTGTCGTCGAGCCAGTTCCCGGATTCCTCGAAGGGCTTCGCGCAGAGTGTGATCGCGTCGGAGCGGTACTCATTTTTGATGAGGTCATTTCTGGTTTCCGACTAGGCCCCGGAGGTGCGCAAGAGCGATATGGAGTGAAGCCAGACCTCACCACCTTTGGAAAAGTCATCGGTGGCGGGCTCCCCATCGGAGCGGTTGGCGGTCACCAGGCGATCATGGAAACGTTGTCGCCACTCGGACCGGTCTTCCACGCTGGCACTCTTGCAGGCAACCCGATCGCTACTGCTGCTGGTCTCGCTGCGCTCAATCTTCTCGAGCGTGAGGTCTACTCCGAGCTTGAGCAGCGGGCAAGCGAACTTTCATCATTGCTCGATGATGCCTGCAGGTCCGCCGGGGTGTCCGCACACTTTCCACGTGTCGGCACGCTTGTCGGTGCGTATTTTGGCGATGGTGGCCCGGTTCGCAATTTCGACGATGCAACCACAACCGATGAAGCTGCTTACGCACGATTTTTCCACGCCATGTTGAACGAAGGCGTGGCAATGGCTCCGGGTGCCTACGAGGCCCTCTTCGTGGGTCTCGGACACGATGATTCGGTGATGACAGAACTTGCCTCTGCCGCGCAACGAGCCGCAGTGACGGCTGCCCAAGCGTAAGTGAAACTAGGGTCACAACTGTGATCACCGTTGAAGGGCTGACGAAGCGCTTCGGAAATACTGTCGCTATCGATGATCTGCACTTTTCGGTGCAGCCCGGCCGGGTGACCGGGTTTCTCGGACCAAACGGCTCAGGGAAGTCGACCACCCTGCGTTGCATGGTTGACCTCGATCATCCTCAGTCTGGAAATGTCACATTTTCGGGTAAGCAGTACCGACAGATCGAAGATCCGATTAGAACAATCGGGGTGTTGCTCGATGCGTCGTACGTTCACCCGGGACGATCAGCACGCCATCACCTCGAGTGGCTTGCGATCTCAAACCATCTCGACCGGCAACGAGTTGATGAGGTTCTTGCGCTCGTCGGTCTCACCGATGTTGCCAATCGACGCGTGAAAACATTCTCACTCGGTATGAAGCAGCGCCTCGGACTTGCTGCGACGATGCTCGGCGACCCCGAGGTCGTCATCCTTGATGAGCCAGCAAACGGTCTCGACCCTGAAGGCATCAGGTGGATGCGCGACATGTTGCAGTATCTCGCAGGTCAAGGGCGAGCAGTTCTCGTCAGCAGTCATCAGCTCTCTGAAATGGCACTGATGGCTGAAGACCTTGTTGTCATTGGCCGAGGACGTCTCATCGCGCATGAAAGCGCCGCAGACTTCATTGCCCGTCACACGACAACTCGAATTCGCGTGAGGTCGCCACAGATCGACGTCATCGTGCGGGAGGTGCGGGAGCGTGGTGGCGACGCATCAATGCTCAGCGAGACTTCAGATTCTGATGGGGCACTGATCACCGGAGTGTCGATCGTCGACGTTGGTGAACTTGCACACAGCAACGGAGCAGTGGTGCACGAACTATCAGAAGTCACCGACAGTCTCGAAGATGCCTTCCTTGCGGTGACGAGAGACGACCAAGAGTACCGATCGGGGTCGTCGTCATGAAGGCAATCATCGCAAGTGAGTGGCTGAAAGCGCGTACGGTGCGATCGCATTGGGTGTTGCTCATCATCGCGATGATGTTTCCGTTGATCATTTCGACACTGGTCGGGATCTTCAACCCCGATCCTCAATTTGTGTCCTATCGCGACGTTGTATCGATCGTTGCGAGTTCGGGTGCATTCTCGCTGCTGCTGCTCTCATCACTCTGGGTGATCAACCTCACCAGCGAATTCACACACGGAACAATTCGTGTTACCTACGCCGCAGTGCCCGCACGCTGGAAGGTCATCGTGAGCAAAGCTGCCATCGGGACATTGGTGACAACGGTGGTGATGACCGTCTTGTTCTGGCTGAACTTCGGCCTCGGAGCGGCACTGTTGAACAGCCGTGGAGCCACCATCATTGTTGATGGCTGGTTCGACCACTCCTTCAAGGTCTTCGTCGCTCTTGTGACATTTGCGATCATCGTGGCGTGGTTTGGCCTCGGGCTCGGCGTGCTCATCAAGAACTCTCCAGTTGCGATTGTCGTTGTCTTACTGTGGCCCCTCATCATCGAGAACCTGATCGCTCTTGCTTTCGCCTTAAGTGGGTATGAGTCGGCGTGGAAGTGGATGCCGTACCAGACGGCGTTCCAAGGCATCGATGGCGCCTCCGGGTTTGACAGTGCCCTCAGCAGACCATGGGGCCACCTGTATTTCGCCGCATTCGTGATCGTTGTGGGCAGTATCGGTGTCGTGGTTGATCGCCGCCGCGACGCCTAAGCCGATGCCCCTATAACGATTGGAATAAGGTCTCGAACATGCGTGAACGTCTAGAAAATGGAACTGAACTCGAAGTCGTCCGAGTAGCTGGGTCAACTCGCGGACTCGTCGTCGCCCCCGATATTTTCGGCCTTCGCCCGCTCTTCGATGACCTCGTGCAGCGGTTTGCTGAAGAGTGGAACATGACAACGATTGCGGTCGAGCCATTCCCAACCGAATCACTCTCGGCTGATATTGAACCTCGCTACGAGGCGGTATCGAGGCTCACCGACGATCGTGTGTTAGGTGACCTAGCCGCAGCGGCCGATCTCACCGGATGCGATGAGGTCAGCCTTGTCGGGTTCTGTCTCGGAGGGATGCACTGCTTCAAAGCTGCCGACCAGGGAAGGTTTGATCGCATCGCAAGTTTTTACGGAATGATTCGGCTTCCTGAGGCATGGAACGGCCCGGGCCAAAGCGAGCCATTGCCTCATGTAGCTGCGTCGCCAGACCCCGTGCTGGCCATTATTGGCGACCTTGATCCGTACACCCCGCCCGATGCGGTGTCAGACCTTGAAGCCACCGGCACCCAGGTCGTCCGGTATTCCGATGCGAAACATGGGTTTGCTCACGACTCAAGCCGTCCTGATCACCGAGCCGAAGATGCAGCGGACGCGTTCGCTCGAGTGGGCGAGTGGGTACGCGGGAGATAACGCCGAAGAGCGCTGAGTTAGCGGGCGCGAATCGAGAGTTCGTTGCGCTGAAGAATTCGATAGTTACGGTCATGCTGTTCGAGCCAGCCGAGTCGTACGAAACTCGAAATCGCTTTGTTTACCCGCTCGCGTGATGCACCGACCATTCCCGCAAGTTCTTCCTGAGTGACTGGAATCGTGAACTCATCTTCGCCCTCGGAGAGTTCGATGATGCGTTTCGCAGTCCGACCCGTCACATCCAAAAAGACAGAATCAGATAATGCTTCGTCCATTGTGCGAAGACGCTGTGCAAGCATCCGAGCGGCCCCCCACACCAAGTCGGGCTGCTCATCGAAGATCTTTCTCACGTCGTCATAACGAATTTCGAGGATGCTCGTCGGTTCGATTGCTCGAGCTGTTGCGGAGCGAGCACCACTATCGAGGAGTCCGAGTTCACCGAAGAGGTCGCCTGAGTCCATGAGGGCAACAACACTCTCTCGATCGTCGACTTCTGAGGTCATCACGATGGCGATTCGACCCGACAACACAATGTGAAGCGAATTAGGTTCATCACCCTCATTGAAGAGCACATCTCCCCGTACGAGTTCTTTCACTTCAGCAGCAGACACCAGACCATTGAGAGTGTCGTCATGCACCTCAGAGAAGATCGGCACACTCTGTAACGCCGTCAGCGGATCAAGGGATGGTGTTGGATTCTGAGTCACTGTGCCCTCATGGTACTACCCTGCGGCTCAATGACTTCTAGCGAGCAACCTCAACACGGCCATGTCTGGTCGATCGTGGTCGGCGCAGGAAGTGGCGCGCGCTTCGGCGGAATGAAGCAATATGAGATGCTCGGCGACACCCGAGTAATCGATCGTTCGGTGTCGGCCGCTCGAGCGGTGAGTGATGGCGTTGTTGTGGTGGTGCCGGCAGGTGACGTTGAACGCGAAGGTGGCATTGCGGGAGGGGCTTCACGAAGCGAAAGTGTTCGCAATGGGCTGGCCCAAGTTCCTGCTGATGCCGACATCGTGTGTGTTCACGACGCAGCTCGCCCCTTTGCATCAACAGACCTTTTCGAACAGGTCATCGCTGCGGTTCGCAACGGTGCTGATGCGGCGATCCCAGCGGTTTCCGTTACCGACACCATCAAAATTGTTGCTTCCGATGGCAGCGGCACAGTCGAGTCGACCCCCGATCGATCAACGCTTGTTGCGGTGCAGACGCCACAGGCGTTTGCCGCGGTGGCACTTCGACGAGTCCACGAATTGGACGACGGCACCTCAACCGCAACCGATGATGCGATGCTGGTCGAGAGAGCTGGCGGTGTCGTTGTGGTGGTTGATGGCGAGGGTTCAAACCGGAAAATCACCACTCAAGACGATCTTGAATGGGCGCGGCGAGAGGTTGAACAATGATTTCTGACATCCGTGTGGGCCAAGGATTTGATATCCATCGGTTTGGTGACGAAACAGATCGCCCCCTCATTCTCGGCGGCGTTGAGTTTCCTGGTGAGCGGTCACTCGTCGGGCACTCCGACGCCGATGTCCCTGCGCATGCGATCACCGATGCGCTGTTATCGGCCCTGCAACTCGGCGACCTTGGTGAGCGATTCCCCGATACCGACCCGCAATGGGCCGGAGCAAATTCAATCGAGATGCTACGAGCAGTCGCTTCTGAAGTGGTGTCACTCGGATGGACGATCAGAAATGCATCGGTTGCGATTGTCTGCGAACTTCCAAAGATCGCACCAGTGAAAGAAGAAATGCAACGCAATCTGGGCGCGGCCTGCGCAGCGCCGGTCACTGTGACCGGTCGCCGAGCCGAAGGCCTTGGTGCCATCGGTCGCTCGGAAGGCATTGCCTGTTGGGCAAGCGTGGTGGTGACGCGATGAACGCCCGAAGAAACAGCGGTGGAGGTTCGCGCGGCGGGCAACCTCGAAAGAATGCTCGTAACGGTTCGCGCCCTTCAGGCAAAGCGGGCGGGCGTCAAGGTCCTCGCAGTCGAGGAGCAGGTCGAACAGGAGCGGTTCGACGCGACGACGAACCACGCACCTCGCGACCGAAAACTCTCGGTGGGTCACAGATTGAAGGCCGTCAGGCCGTTCGGGAGTTGCTACTCGCCCAGCGCCGCAAAGTTCAGGAGATTTGGATCTCGTCTGAGCTTGAGGGTGACGAAGCACTCGACGACATCGTCGGTCTCGCAAAAGCGAATCGAGTGCCGGTTGCGTACGTAGCCCGGCGGCGCCTTGAAACCGCTGCACGTTCTGAAGCCCCTCAGGGAGTGCTCGCCCGGGCGGCAGAGGTTCCCGAAATTGATCTTTCGCGTCTGATCTCTCGACGCGAGGGCCGCGCTCCGTTTCTTGTTGCGGTCGATGGTGTGACCGACCCGGGAAATCTTGGGGCAATCATGCGCAGTTGCGAGGGCGCAGGAGTAGACGGCATTGTCGTTCCCCGTCACCGAGCTGTTCATATCACTCCGACAGTCGCGAAGGCTGCTGCGGGAGCGGTCGAGCATGTAGCGGTAGCAGTGGTGCCCGGGCTTCCGGCTGCGTTGTCGCGCATGAAAGATCAAGGCATTTGGATCGTTGGTCTTGACGACGCAGCCGATCGCAGTCTTTTTGAACTTGGGGATCTTGCCGCCGAAGGTATCTGTGTGGTGCTCGGAGCCGAGGGAGCTGGGCTGTCGCGCCTTGTTCGGGAGCGTTGCGATCTCATTTGCGCAATTCCGATGCATGGTCGGGTCGAGTCACTCAACGTGTCAGCGGCAGCGGCACTCGCCACGTATGAAGTTCGTCGCCATCGGTAGTTCTTCGTCAGGGCAGGAGTGACCTCTTCAGCCAGGTGGGGCAGAGGCTCTACAGTTGGCGCTCGTGCCTGGTGATCACACGGAACGCGGACAACTTCGCCGTCGACAATTCCTCACTGGGCTCGGTGCCGGGGTGGGCGCTGTTCTTGTAGCTGACGTGCTGCCTTGGCAGACGCCAGCATTGGTGCTCGCCGATGACCTTCCGGCGGGAGCGAGCACGTTCGTTGCGTTGGATCGTCAATTTCGACTTGCCGATACGCGGCAGCCGGCAAACGGCCGGTATCCCTACGTCACCACTGCGACAAGTAAGGGTCGGCATATTCGAGTGCAGGTGACCGGGAGATCAGGTGTGCCGATGGACGCCACTGCTGCAGTGCTGACGATCACAGCAATCAATTATGCGGGTGACAACTTCGTGACGGCCTATCCGTCGGGAGTGACGAGACCCGATGTGTCAATCCTCAATATGGCGGGCTAAAACCAAGTTGTTGCGAATCTGGTCACCGTTCAACTCGGCGGTGACGGGTCGGTTGAAGTTGAAAGTGACGACGATTGCGAACTCATCGTTGATGTCGGCGGCGTGTTCGTACCGACATCTGCGCCAGTGCGCTCAGGTCGCTACGTCGGCTGGGATACGCCGTCGCGCGTCGTCGATTCCCGACATCGCAGCGAGGGCAAACTAGACGCAGGAGAAACGATTTCCGTTGCGATGCCAGAGGCAGTACCTCGCGATGCAACAGCGGTCATGGTGAACCTCACCGTTACTGACACCGAGGGTTGGGGATTCCTCACCTGCTACCCATTTGGTCAGACCGAGGTGCCAGATTCGTCGAACGTGAACGTTGACGGTGCAGATCAGACGCGGGCAAGCTCGGCGGTTCTGCGGCTAGGAGATGCTGGAGGCGACCGAGGTTTCACCATCTGGACGTATAGCGGCGCACACATCATCGTCGACCTGCTCGGTTACTTCACCGGTGACGAAAGCGAAGTGTCATCAGATGGCTTATTTGTGCCCGCCACTCCTGAACGCCTCGTTGACACGAGAAAACCTGAACCACAACGACTGTGGCAGAACTGGATGCTCGAAGCACCGGCACCGGGGGTGTCTGCAACATCTGCGTCCTCGCTCGTGTTGAACATGACGGCAGTCGATGCATTGGGATGGGGCTACCTGTCGGTTGCGCCCGCTCGAACTTATCGCTGGTCACCGTCGCTGTATCCAGAAACATCCAGTGTCAACTACACCTCTCGTGGGATGACTGTTGCGAACCAAGTGGTGACGCGAATTACCGAAGGGTCAGGGTTCTCGGTCTACGCATATGAGGGATGTCATGTGCTTGCCGATTACTTCGGCTACTTCACTGGCCTACCACGCCAACCGATTGTGGCGGCACCGTCGAACCCCACACCACCATCGATTGGGCCCGACTGGCAGCTCACAATCCCGAGAATTGGCCACCACAGCACCGTCCGTGACGGTGACTCGATTGAAGTCACCGACGCCGGCGATACATGGCATTGGTCGGGCACCGGAGACATGGGGCAGGCCGCCAATGTCGCAGTATTCGCTCATCGAACAACTGCAGGCGGATCATTCCGAAATCTTCACCTTCTCAACCCAGGTGACACCGTTGAGGTCACGACCATCGACGGAAGGATCTTTACCTATTCGGTGGTGGAACGACACCTCACCTCAGATGACCGAGACGAAATTTTGGAGGCCACCCGCTCACTACCAACTACATCAATATCGCTCATTGCATGCAGCCGAAAAAACTTCTTACCGACAAGCCTCGCCTATCGCATCATCGTGAACGCACAGCTCGTCGGCTGGCGAGAAATCTGAGGGCTCTCATTTGACGAAGTGAATCGTGGTGACCAGTAGCGGTGACGGGGGGCGACCTCTAGCCTTACGAGGGCAATTCGATGAATTGTTTCGCCGGGTTAGCTCAGTTGGTAGAGCACTTGACTTGTAATCATGTGGTCGCGAGTTCGATTCTCGCACCCGGCTCCAATGCCATCAGTGTTGATGCTGCTCATAGATCGCTCCCAAATGGTGAGCGACGACATCAGTAAAGACAACCGGCTCGAACAGCGGCCCATCGCCACCTACGCACGCAGGAAGCGGCGCGATTTCGGTCAACATGTGCGGGTCGCAGAACAAGACGCACGAATACCGGTCACTGTTGCCACGATTGCGTACCCGGTGGGGCGTCGCCCTCAACCGACCGTTACTCCACCGATGCAGCATTGAACCGGCGTTCATCACGAACGCTCCATCGATGGGCTCAACATTGATCCACTCATCGCCACCCTTGGCGACCTGCAGTCCGCCGGCGGAATCTTGAGCGACGAGAGTGAGCGCACCAAAGTCGGTGTGGGGTGCAGAACCGAACACGTCTTCGGGGGCATCAACCCTCACCGGTGGATAGTGGAGAAGCCGGAACCATGTGGTTGGAGTTGAAAACGTATCGATGAGTGCCCCCTCGGCACCGAGTCCGTGATCGATGAGCGTGAGAACCGTTAACGCGACGTCTCGCATGGCGTCATGACATCTCGTCACCGGTTCGCGGAAGTTGTCGAGGTGAGGCCACTGGTTTGCGCCGGCAAGAGGGGTGCGAAGTGCAACCTCACGAGAATCTGGAGTGTCGTCCCGCATCATCATGAACGACTCGCTTCGATTCGCTGCGGTCGCTGGCACCACCTCCGATGAACGGTCGACGGCAGTGCCATCTGCGATGTAGCCGCGATGATTGTGGTCGAGCGCAATGGCCATCTTTTTGTCGAGTTCAAGAGCGTGAAAACGTGCCGATGCATCGAATGCGGCATCGATGGTGTCTTGGGCGACACCATGACCGATGATTTGAGCGAACCCGATCTGAGAGTACGCCTCGATGATGGATGAGGTGACGACATCATCAGGTTGTTGAAGATCGATAACAGGAATCGATGTACTCATGATGAAGTGGACATTATCTCCCTTTCCTTCGCTCTCGTTTGCGCGAATCGGGCGACCCCGTTGGACGCGGTACTGTAAGGGGATGGCGGTTAAAAAGGTCAACGTGTCGAGCGGAGTTGCGCTCCGCACACGAGCAGTAGTGGCTATCGCGATTTGTGGCTCAGTCATTGCAGCATGTGGAGGTGACGATGCCGCTGAGGTCGTCACCACGACGACCGAAGCATCGGTTGAAACGACCGCTGCGCCAGCGGTGACGACAACAACTGTTGAGGAGACAACGACAACCGCAGTCCCAGAAATTGTCACCGACGGAGCGGTGGTCATCGTGGCCAACGCCAGCAGCATCAACGGGTCGGCCGGCCGAATGTCAGAACTCCTCGCCGCCGAGGGTTTCGATATGGGTACGCCATCCAATTCCACCGAAGGCGCGCTCGGAGCATCGAAGATTTATTACATCGATGACGAAGCAGCATTGGCGGTCGCAGAGTCTCTCGTGCGGGCATTCGGCGGAGTCATACAACTCGTCGAGATGCCAGCAGTGCCACCGATCAGTTCGTCAGAGCTCGGTGACGCTGGTGTGATCGTCGCCCTTGGCGACGACTTTGCCGATCAACTGCTGCCGGGTGTCACCACCAGCACCCCCTGAGCACATCGCTTAGTTCACGATTTCTCGTACGCGTGCCATCAATACGTCGAGCGCTGGCCGATTAAGCCCGCCTTCTGGAATGATGACATCCGCCCAGCAGATAAGACCTCCTGTGTAAACTCTCAATTCCACGGGCGGTCCCTGACTGGCATCGCCACGTTCAAAAGACACCTCTTTTTTGATTCTCTCTGGCAGATCCTGACGACAATCCCATTTAGCAGCAACCCAGACCATGAAACTCCAGTCCATCGCTTCCGCCTGATGTTTACCGGATTCACGATTTGAACTGAGCCAGAAACTCTTGCCGACTCCATCGTGAATGACAAGTCGCTTTGTTTTCACTTTGAGCTTTGCGAATCGGGCCAACATTGCATTGAATGCCTCTTTGTCACCACGAAACTCTGCGGTGTATTGGCCACCCCCAAACGGCGGCCCCTCCCACCAGGCGATACGAAACCGACTGTTGAATATTTCATGTGATCCCTTGGGCCAACCTGGATCAGGCAGGTCTACATTCCCTTTGCCCCCGGTGATGACGGCATCGGCAGGCGGCACAACGGCACCAAAGTTGATGATCCCAAAAAGCAAGCTCACCAGCAGGCAGAGCCACGTTCGTCTTTCATCGTGTGCTGACCAGAGTTTTAAAAGATTCATTTCATCAAAACCTTAACAGGTTCCATGAAGGTGAATAAAACCAGAAACCTTGCTTGACTCGCAGCACAGCTCGATTCTGTCCCCGACGATAACAAGTAGACCCACGACAACAAATTTCATTAGCAACTTTCTGTCTTTTCAGTAGATTAAACCACAATTACTCCAGCAGGCGTGTTTTTGCTTCTTCCTTCTCGCATGTATCAACGAAGATGCCAAAACTCAGCATGTAGATTCAGCTGGAATGAAAAAGCCAGCGGCAAATCTGGTTGCATTGATGATTGCAATCTGTCAATCAGGGGCACGGCTCACGGTACCGGGGCGGTGCTTCAAGACTTCTGGTCGCCCCTGAACCTCTCCATTCAAGAACACGAGAGAGGGGAGAACGACGGATTATGGTCCCGTATCTTTCCTGAACGCCGATCTTTCCTGAACATCGATCTGCCGGAGGAACACAGTGACTCATTCACTTCGGGCAGCTGATTACTGGGGGAGATTTGACTATCATGCCACAGATCTGACCTCCCATTTGTGAATGAGCGTTTGCTCATCAAAAGCGAACGATCCAACGCTGAATCATTCAGGACTATTTGTTTCTCCTGACGTGGCCAAGACGGAACCTGGGATCACGCTCGCTTGCCTTCTTGCCTGTAAAAGATGATCAATGATTTATCGAATTGCATTCCTTTTCCTCACCATCATCTCAGCGGTTCCCCTTTCGGCAAAGGAACTGAACATTCTTTTTCTTGGCAACAGCTTCACGGCTCGCCATGACATCGCCGGTCTCGTTGAGCAGGTTCTCGAAGAAGGCGACCCCGACACCGATGTGCACGTGCAGCGTGTGATTTACGGCGGGCAGAACATGTTCAAGCACTCAACCTACTACTTCAGCCAGAGCTTCATTGAACAGAGCACCCTCACCGAGGAAACGATCACCAGACGCATCGCCACAATGCGTGATTATCTGCGATCAGATACACCTCCAAATCTTGAGGAGTGGAATCAGCACTGGTCCTCGATCGGCAAGACAAATGTCTCTTTTGCCGGCATTCACAAGCACATCACCCGAGCCATCCGGAATCATGAAATGCTGCTTCGGAACAATCCCAGGACCAAATGGGACTACGTTGTCCTGCAGAGTTGGAGAGATGTGTCAGAGCAGCCAAGTCAGGGGTATGAACGTTATGCCACAAAACTCACCAGGATCGTAAAAGCGCAGGGCGGCGAGGTGATTCTTTACATGACGTCGCCCGAAACGCAGAACCAGACGCCGGTGACCGAACCGTATAACGTGTCATCCGCAGAACGCGACACAGCAGCAGGCTTACGGA
>CALCBR010000046.1:0-2219 GCA_937897105.1 uncultured Acidimicrobiaceae bacterium
GAAGCGTCGGCAGCCAGATGTTGATGGGTATTGCGTGGCTCGAGCGTGTACGCGTCTCGACTGAATTCGGCGAGCGGATCGTCATCTGGCCATTTGAAACAGGTATCGGTGAGACATCGCTGCAGGGTGAGCCTGGTGATGTCGTGTTTGCTGAAGTGTGGCCGAGCATGTTTGAGATCGATCGTGAATGTCATGAGATCCTCGATGCTGCTCAGGTCATGACGGTTGCTCAACTTATGAGTCGGGCAGATAGCGATGGCTCGATTCACAAGTGGTCGAACCCGACGTTGTCTGCACGTGAGCGTTCGCACGTGCTCCAAGAGGAGGGTTGGACGCTTGGCGTGCTCTGATGTGGTTCCGCCGCCGACGATGCCACCACCCCTCTAAGAAATTCAGCCGCGTCCATCGCACCTCGTGGTCTACCGTCCGTTGCACGTTGCGGGGGTTTGTTATGCGGGTAGCTCAACATGGTCGTTGGCAGAGGTCACTTCACGGTGGCCTCTTTCTCCTCGCCGTGATAAGCGGTGCATTGTTCGTCCTGCTTTGGCGCGCATCAACTGAACGAGCGTTGCGGGGCTGGCTGTGGAGCGCGATGAACGATGATGGCTCCATCACCTATGACGATTGGGCACGAATCGTCGTGGAGCTCTGTCTGCTCGGGGTCAGCGTTGGGGCGAGTTCTTCGTTGCTGTTCCGAATAGTGGGGCACAAAGTTCGTGCGTCTGAACGAACGAGCACGGTTCACGTGCGACCGGCCGTTCGTTGTGAGGAACTCGATATCAGCACGCGTGTTGATCTTGTCGCACGAAGCATCGCCACGTTTCCGTGCGAACGAGTCTTTGAGCGACTCGCGATCGTGAGCGATCCGACAATAGGTGTCGGGGTTGAATGGAACGAGTCTCCGGCGATCGCTCTCCCCAACGGTTGGAGCGCGGTGTCGCCAACGACATGGTCGCTTGTTGAGGCTTGTGAGTTCAAAGAGGGAGACTTCCCGTATCCGTTATTGATCAGTCTCGGCACAGATGTTGGCGACCGCGAATATTTCGTCGACCTCAGCGGTGTTGGCGGGATCTGTTTTGTGGGAAGTGGCTCGAGTCGTGCGAGAGAGCAACTTACGGGCGGAGGATCCACGGCGTTGTGGAGTGGGCACCAGCAGGTGGAACTCGAGGGCAGGCTCAACGAGTTGGTGTCCGAAGGCTCTGAACTTTCGTGTGCCGGGCTTGTCATCGATGTTGCGATCGTTGATGACGAAATGACGTGGTCGGTGCGGGGGCGGCCGTGGCAACTTCGGCACCGACTCGAACCATCGGGTCGGCACCCGGTTGAGGAAACCACCGAGACGCGGACGACGACCTCAGATGAGACGCAGTTAGCGAGAGTGCGCCGCGATAGCGCAGACCACGTGCCGGCGTATACATACATGGGGCGCGTGCTCGGCGAGGTCGCGGTTGAAAAGGCTGATGGAGACACTGTCACATTTGAACGCGGACGTTCGCAAGAACTTCTTGCATGGATGATGACTCACGATGAACGGCCGAAGAGATCGAGAGCGAAGTCTGCGATGTGGGAGATGACGGTGCGGGCGACCACGTTCGCAAATGTGATCTCCGATATCCGCCGAACCCTGAATCAGTTCGACAATGACGACTCGGTCTCCGATTGGATTCAACGTGACGTGGGAGATGACCTCATCGTCGATGAGCGGGTGGTGAGCGATGCGTCCTTGTTGCGAACTGCTCTCGAATGTGCCGACGGGCAGGCACCGGCTGACATCATCTCGTGCTTACGGTGGCCGGTGTCACTCTTGAGAGGTCTGCCGTTCCAAGGGTCGGTGTATCGCTGGCCAGATCCAGAGGGGCTTACTTCAGAACTTGTCATTCTTGCGACGACGGCCGCGGCCGAACTCTCTCGGGCATATCTCGAGATCGCCGATCTTTCAGGAGTGATGTGGGCGACCGGGCAAGGGTTACGGGTGTTGCCGGGCGACGAAGAACTCATCGCACTGCGAATGAAAGCACGCGCCGCTCAGGGTGATGTTGCGGCGTTGCGACAAGAGTGGGATTCCTACGAACGTGTGCTCGCCGACGAATGGTCGAGCGGCACCCCATCGCCAATGCTGAGAAACCTGCGGCGCGAGCTGCTTGACGACCGGGCTGTCTAAGGCTGTGAGAGGCGTTCCGCTGCAGTGATGACGTCGCGAACCGGAACTCCGAGTGCTC
>CALCBR010000047.1:0-2473 GCA_937897105.1 uncultured Acidimicrobiaceae bacterium
GTTGGGCGTGGTGATGGCAGAGTAGGCCGGCAGTCGCTCTCGCGGGACTCGGGCCATGGTGGGCAGCGGCTGACCTTGCAGGCATCCCTGACTGGCTCACCCAACGCGTGTGGTGGGGGGCGTTGGTGTTCACGGCTCTGCTGGGGGCATTTCGTCTTGCCGGCGACACGAATTCAACACGCCACGCTCAATACGTCACCGCATTGAGTTACGGACTGAGCCCGTACCTCTTCGCGTACGTCTCACGTATCTCGGCGATTCTTCTGCCGTGGGCGGTCTTCCCTTGGATGATCCTTGTGCTTCGGCGGGGACTGAAAGAGCCCACTAGCTGGCGGAACCCGGCACTGTTTGCAGTGCTTGTCCTCATCTCTGGGACGGTCAACGCGACAGCGATTGCGTTCGTCACGCTTGGCGCGGTGGTGTGGTTGCTCGTCGAGTCAACGGCCATTCGAGATGTCTGGCGCGTGGTGTTTCGGAGTGCGGTGCTGTCCGCAGTGGTTTCAGTGTGGTGGGTGACAGCGCTCATCGTTCAAGGCCGCTACGGCATCAACATTTTGAGATACACCGAGACATACGAGACCATCACCTCAACTGCGTTGCCAAGCGAGCTCCTTCGGGGCTTTGGCTACTGGTTCTCCTATGGAGGTGACTGGCTCGACCCTTGGGTTGAAGCCACCTACGGGCTCCTTGCACGACCTTGGTACCTCGCATTGGGCTTTGTCATCGTTGGCTTGTCGGTGATTGGGGTTCGACATGCCTCTCGGGCTTCGCGGCTGCCGTCTGCAATGCTGATTGTCGTCGGCTTGTGCCTCGCAGTCGGTGAGGCCTCGACTGGCACGTTGAGTCCGTGGGGTCAATCGTTTGGAGCGCTCGTCGACCTCGGACCGGGTCTCGTCGTCCGCTCAACCCAGCGAGCACTTCCCGTTCTCATTCTCGGTCTTGCGTTCGGACTCGGAGGATGGGTCAATCGCCGGTCTGCACTGCAACTGCAACTGAAGACCGCGTTTCTTCTCGGGGCGGTCACCGTCCAAGCTGCTCCGTGGTTTCTCGGCGGCATCGCTACCTCTGCCATCACCCACTCAACAATCCCTCCCTATTGGAATGAGGCTTCGGCGTCACTCGGATTATCGGTCGATTATCGAGTCTGGGGAACCCCCGGCAGTGACTTCGCGTCGTACCGATGGGGTGGCACTATTGACCCGATTCTCCCCGGTCTCACCGATCGTCCAACTGTCGCTCGCGAACTCATTCCGCTCGGCACAGATGGGGCAGCCGACCTTGTTTCTGAAATCGAACGTCGAGTCGCAGAAAACACGCTGAGCGAACGTGCGATCGCCCCCCTTGCTCGAGTGCTCTCGAGCGACATGATTCTCGCTCGTAACGACCTCGAATTTGAGCGGTATGCGCTCGCTCGTCCCGATGATGTCACCGATCGTGTCGACCGCTCAACTGAAACAACTCGGTTGTTCACCGGCCCTTTGTATTCACACGACCAACACCTCATTGATGAGCAGACCTACGGGGGTGTGCCTGGCATTGGAGAGGTTCCCTTGATCGCCACATGGGCGATTGACGAACCTGTAAGCATCTTGTCAGCACGCACTAGTGCGGTCGCGGTCGTGCATGGGAGTGCGGAGACGATTGTCGGTCTTGCAGAGGCTGGTCTCATCTCTGGAAATGAACTGCTGTTCGACGCAGACTCCATGACGAGTGACGACTCGCTCCAACGCCAGACCGACTGGACGATCATCGGCGACTCAAACCGGCTTGAAGATCGAAGGTGGTACTCAGTTGGTGCAATTCTCGGTGCCACCCGAAGCGACGATGAACTCGTCAACGATTCGTCAATCAGGTCGTTGCGGGTCGTCGACGATGCGACACGGTTGACTACTTCCGAATTGGATGGGGGCTTTTCCTCTGTTCGCGCATCAAATTATGGGTCGCCTGCCGTGTTGACTGCCGAGGACCGACCCGAACATGCGGTCGATGGCGACGCATTCACGGCCTGGCGAGGAAGTGCGCTTGCGCCAACTACCGGCCTCATGTGGGAGGGTCAGCTTGCGCAGGTGGCCAATCCTCGATGGATTGAGCTGCTGCAACCAACCGCTGGCGAGCGCGGTCGCTGGATTACCGAAGTCGAGTTAACCCTCCGACATGGAACCGCAATCAACATCGTTCGTATTCCTCTCGATGACCGGTCGCGGTCAGGTAGCGGCCAGCGAATTGACCTTGACGGCTCTCCCGTGTCATCGATTGAGATCGAGATCATCAAAGATTCGGTCGGGCCGTTACCTGGTTACGGCAACTCGGCAGGGGTCGGATTCGCAGAGATCACGATCGACGGTGTCGGGCCTACGACCGAGTGGATCACTTTGCCAGTCGATATTCGGTCGGCTTCTGATGCGGAGCACCGAACCACCTTCGTTCTTGAACGACGTCGCATCGATGAGACCTTTGGCAATCGATTTGATCC
>CALCBR010000048.1:0-8910 GCA_937897105.1 uncultured Acidimicrobiaceae bacterium
GTGCTCATGCACTGGAGCAAAGCCAACACCACAGTTGCCCATGACAACGGTGGTGACACCGTGCCAGCTTGACGGGGCGAGTGCTGAATCCCATGTCGCCTGCCCGTCGTAGTGCGTGTGGATGTCGACGAATCCTGGTGTGACCAAGTGGCCTTCGGCGTCGATCTCGCGGGTTCCGCTTCCCGACACCGAGCCAACTTCGGTGATCACACCACCTGAAACAGCAACGTCACCGATCGCACGCTCCGCGCCGGTGCCGTCAACGACAGTCCCATTACGAATAACGAGTTCATGTTCAGCCATGACACTCCTTTCCCCAACCGAAACGCTAGCCGGAGTGTGGATGGTGGCGCGCAGTCAGCGACTTGCGAGTTCGGCGATGCGAGAGATGCCTTCAGCAATGTCGTCATCACCGAGGGCAAAAGAGAATCGTGCGTAACCAGGTGTGCCGAATGCTTCGCCGGGAACGAACGCAACTTTGGCCTCGGTGAGCACGAGGTCGGCAAGTTCGAGCGTGGTGTTCGCGACCGAGCCGCCGAGCGGGCGTCCGAGCAAACCCGAGACATTCGGGAAACAGTAAAACGCCCCCTGGGGCTCAAGACATGTCACCCCAGGAATCGCAGAGAGCAGTCGATGCATTTCAGTGCCGCGACGCTGGAATGCTGACCGCATCATTGCGACGTCATCGAGCGGGCCGGCGACTGCTGCAAGCGCAGCTTGTTGAGCGACGTTCGCCACGTTTGAGGTTGCGTGCGACTGAAAGTTTGTTGCCGCCTTGATGACATCTGTTGGGCCGATCATCCAGCCGACGCGCCAGCCGGTCATCGCATAGGTTTTCGCCACACCGTTCACCACCACACATTGGTCGGCGACCTCAGGAACGAGCGTTGGCATCGAAGCAAATTCGTTCTCGCCATAAATGAGGTGCTCGTAAATCTCATCGGTGAGCACCCACACACCGTGCTCAACCGCCCAGCGGCCGATCTCTGCGATTTCGTCTGGGGTGTAGACCGCTCCAGACGGGTTATCTGGGCTCACAAATAACAACACCTTTGTGCGAGGCGTGCGGGCTGCTTCAAGTTGTGCGACGGTGACTTTGAATCCGGCAGTGTCGTCGGTGTCGATAACGACGGGCACACCTCCGGCGAGCACGATCGCTTCTGGGTATGTCGTCCAATACGGTGCCGGACAAATCACCTCATCACCCGGGTCGCACAAGGCAGCAAACGCGGTGTACACCGCGTGCTTTCCGCCATTGGTGACGAGCACCTGGTCGGCAGAAATTTCAAACGCAGAATCTCGCATCGTTTTTGCGGCAATTGCCTCCCGAAGTTCGGGTAGACCACCTGCGGGCGAGTAACGATGGTTTTTGACCTCCGAACACGCAGCGGCCGCTGCATCGACGATGTGGGCCGGCGTCGCAAAGTCGGGCTCGCCTGCGCCAAAGCCAATGACGTTTTCACCCTGCGCCTTCAGCGCTTTCGCTTTTGAGTCAACAGCAAGGGTCGCAGATGGAGCAATGGATGCAAGGCGGGATGACACTCGATTCACCCCCACAGCCTGCCAGCATTTGCCCGAGTTCACGCCGTGGGCATCGCATTCCTGTATGAAATGTTCACCTGCTAGGCGTAGTGGTCGCGCCGACTGCCTGCCATCCTTGTGGGGTGGATCCCTCCGCTATCACTATCCCTCCCGATCTCCTTCCAGCCGACGGCCGTTTCGGCTGCGGCCCATCAAAAGTGAGGAGTGAACAGATCACCGCAATTCGCGATGCCGCAACGTCGATTATGGGAACTTCGCATCGGCAAGCCCCGGTGAAAGATCTCGTCGGCACCGTGCGGTCGGGGCTCACCGAACTATTTGGCCTCCCCGACGGATGGGAGATCATCCTCGGTAACGGTGGTTCAACAGTGTTTTGGGATGCAGCCACATTTGGCCTCATCAATTCCCGCAGTCAACATCTTGTTTTTGGGGAATTCTCCTCAAAATTCGCTGATGCCGCATCAAGTGCACCACACCTCGATCGACCAACAGTGATCAGTACCGAACCCGGCGACCATCCCACTGCTGTAGCAGAAGAGGGTGTTGACCTGTACGCCCTCACCCACAACGAAACGTCGACCGGAGTTTCGATGCATCTCGCGCGACCGGCCGGCATCGCTGATGACGCGCTTGTCGCTGTCGATGCCACGAGCGCCGCTGGTGGCCTCTCGTGGCAGCCATCTGAGGTCGATGTCTACTACTTCGCCCCACAAAAAAGTTTTGCCTCTGACGGCGGACTCTGGATTGCTGCGTGCTCGCCGACCGCAGTCGACCGCATCGAGCAAATCGCAGCAAGCGATCGTTGGCGCCCTGCTGCACTCGACCTCGGCATTGCTCTCTCGAATAGCCGCCTTAATCAGACATACAACACACCCGCTCTTGCGACGCTCATCATGTTGAACGCCCAGATCGAGTGGATGTTAGAAAACGGTGGAGCCGCATGGGTTGCTGATCGCGTCGCCACGTCCGCTTCGACGATCTATGGATGGGCTGACGCCCACTCGCTTGCAACACCGTTCGTCAACGACCCCGCAAAGCGCTCACATGTCGTTGCAACAATTGACCTCGATGACAGCATTGAAGCAACTGCGGTCAGCGCAGTGCTCCGAGCTCACGGCATCGTCGATACCGACAGCTATCGAAAACTCGGACGCAACCAACTTCGAGTTGGGATGTTCCCCGCAATCGACCCAGCCGACATTGAGCGCCTCACCGCTTGTATCGACCACGTGATGGAGCAGCTCGCATCATGACCGACGATTTCACCCCGACTGTCGAAGAAATCCTCACCCTCGACGCGGAGTCAATTCTCCCGCTTCGCAACCCGGTGATGGTCGTCGCTCTCGAGGGTTGGTTCGATATGGCGGGCGCTGCGAGCGCGGCCGTCGAAGCACTCTTCGACGACGAACACCGCATCACTGTGGGAGAGATCGAGCCCGACCCCCTCTACGACTTCACCATCGAACGTCCCCACGTCGAAATGGTTGAAGGACAGTTACGAACAATCAGGTGGCCACGAAACCGAATCGACGTGTGGCGTAACGAGCTCGCATCTCGTGATGTGGTGCTGCTGTTAGGGGTTGAACCACACCTTTCGTGGCGAACATATTGCGAGGCGATTCTCTCGACCTGCGAGGAATTGGGGTGCTCACTAGTCGTAACGGTCGGGGCTGGCGCCGAGCAGATTCCACATTCACGTTCACCTCTCGTCACCGGAAGTTCAACGAACCACGACCTCGCTCAACGACTCGGTCTCAGCATGCCCTCATATCAAGGTGTCACTGGCGTGGTGGGAGTCTTGCACCCCACTCTCGAAGCTTCTGATATCCCCTCGGTGTCGCTACGAGTCGGTATTCCTCACTACCTCTCGAACGCAAGCCACCCGCTTGCCGTGCGGTCACTGCAATCACACTTGTCTCATGTGCTCGGTGTCGGCCCAGGTCGAGACCTCAGCAACGACATCAATCAGGCGCGCATGCTCCACGATGAACTCGTCGCCACCGACCCCCAACTCGCCATGTACGTCACCATGCTCGAACGAGAATTCGATCGGCGAGCGGAGTCGATCATCCCAAGCGCAGATGACCTGGGTGCAGAACTAGAAGAGTTTCTGCGCAACCTCAATAACGACGACGAATAGACCGCGTTCGAGCACCGTTTCGTCAACCCCTACTATTCAGCCATGGGGGATACGCAAGCACTCGCGCCCGACGACGTAATGACCGCAACCGACCAGCATGGTCAGATTGCGCATCAGTCGCTTATCGACCACAGTGTCCGCCTCGAGCGAACTCTTCACGAGGTGAGAGATGGAGTGTGGTGTCTCGTCGGCAACGGCCTCTCAAACCAGACGTTCATCACTGCGCCCGATGGCATCATCGCCATCGACACCGGCGAGTCGATTGAGGAAATGCGCGACGCTCTGATCGAACTTCGAACGGTCACCGACGCTCCGATCGTTGCGGTGATCTACACACACTTCCACTACGTGAGCGGAACCCAAGCCATTCTCGACACAGAACCGGTTGAGGCGATTTGGGGTCATGCACGCATCGAGGACAACCTTCGTCGCTCCGCTACCGAAATCGCTCCCGCCTATGGGCGCGGCCTCGTGGAGCAATTTGCCATGCAACTCCCTCACGACGGCCCTGACGGCATCGTCAATGTTGGTCTCGGGCGTGCATACCGGATGCCAGAGCACGCGCCATTTACCGGTGGTCATGTTCCGGCAACCCATACCTTCGCCGAGGCCACCACGATTGAGGTGGCCGGGCTGACGATCGAGGTCACCCCGGCACCGTCCGATGCTGATGATTCAGTCACCTTGTGGATTCCGACCATCGGTGTTGCGGTTCACAACATCCTCTGGCCCGCCCTGTTCAATGTCTTTGCGATCCGCGGGGAGGAATATCGCGACCCGCGAATTCTTATCACCGGCCTTGATCACCTTCATTCACTCGGGGCCGAACATCTTGTGGCGACACACGGCCCACCGCTGTCAGGTGCAACCGATATCGACGAGCGCCTGCGCTCGTACCGTGACTCGATTCAGTTTCTCTGGGACCAAACAGTGCGTTGGACAAACCGAGGAGCCACCTCAGCCGAACTCGCGCACCGGGTTCGACTACCCGAACGTTTCGGAGATGATTGGCTCACCCAGCAGCATTACGGCATCGCCGAACACCATGCCCGGCAGATCCGAACCGGCCTCTTTGGCTTCTTCGACGGTGATCCTGCAAACATTCTTCCGCTCGACACGCAAGATCATGCAGAGCACCTCATCGATGCGATGGGTGGTCAGGGTGCCGTCCGCTCTCGGTGCGAGGAAGCGCTCACCACAGATGTTCGCTGGGGGCTCTACCTCGCAGCTCAGCTCGCCCATCACCGCACGGCATCCGACGAAGATCGTGGCCTTCTCGCAACAGCTCTGCGCACCGCAGCCAGACGAACACCGAGCGCAAATGTGCGGAACTGGTGCATCACCAAAGCACTCGATGTCGAAGGGTCGATCGATATGTCGCGGCATCGGACGCACCGGCTCGGTCGACGTCAAATCGCAGGGTGGGATCTCGCAACCTCAGCGGGAGTCCTGAGGGTGATGATCGAACCGGAAAAGATGGAGGGCATCGATTGCCATATTGCGCTCGAGGTCGAGGGCGATCGCTGTGGACTTCACTTCAGGAACCACATTTTGTGCCCAACGAGCGCCACCGACGCACCTCATACGTTGAGCTGTACTCGCGCAACCTGGGATGGTCTCCTCACCGGGTCAGTCACCCTCAGTGAGGCGCTCAACACCGGTGCGGTCACCATTGATGGCGACACCGACGCTGTCATTTCTGCGTTCAGTGCTCTCGATCACCCAGCCTTCGCCCAGTGATGAAATGACACAGTTACCTCACTCGTCACAACCATTCGCCGGAGACATCCAACGGCTGCTTTCTGACTCAACACCAGCATCGTTCTCGCAGCGCTCAGCACCGACGAACGCTCCGAACGTGCTGCTCATCATGCTCGATGACGTCGGCTTTGGCTCAATGTCAACATTCGGGGGCCCGGTGCCATCGCCCGCTCTCCAACGCGTCGCCGATGAGGGACTGTCGTACAACCAGTTCCACACCACAGCATTGTGCTCGCCCACCCGAGCGGCACTCCTCACCGGCCGACAACATCACCGGGTACATATGGGTGGCATCACCGAGATCGCAAACTCGTATCCGGGATACGACTCCGCAATTCCGGTCGAGGCAGCATCAGTTGCGGAGGTGCTGCGAATGTCGGGATATTCGACCTCGTGCTTCGGAAAATGGCACCTCACCCCTTCATGGGAACAAAGCCCATCAGGGCCGTTCGATCGTTGGCCAACCGGGCTCGGCTTCGATCGGTTCTACGGCATTATCGGCGCCGAAGCTTCCCAGTGGGAGCCAGCCGTCTATGACCAAACCACACCAATTTCGCCTCACGCCGGTCGACCCGACTACCACCTCACCGAAGACCTTGCCGACCGAGCAATCGAGTGGCTTGAACGGCAGCGGGCGTCGACTCCTGACCGTCCCTGGTTCTGTTATTTCTCAACCCCCGCCGTTCACGCCCCGCATCATGCGCCAGCTGAATGGATCGATCGGTTCGCCGGGAAATTCGATGAGGGCTGGGATGCGTTGCGTGACGCCATTTACGAACGTCAACTCGAACTCGGGGTGATTCCTCCCGACACGGCCAACACAACACGTCCTGACCAGATCCCTGCATGGGACGACTATCCAGAGCGGTACCGGCCAGTTGCCACACGACTCATGGAATGTTTTGCGGGCTTTCTCGCCCATACCGATCATCACATCGGACGGGTCATCGACGCAGCACGCGCACTTGATGAACGCCATGGTTCTGACACCCTCATCATCTATCTCACCGGTGACAACGGTGCGTCAGCCGAAGGGACGATTCACGGCGCCTGGAGCGCACCATCGTTCCAAAATGGTGTTCACGAAGACCCTGAGTGGCTACTCGAGCACATCGACGACTTCGGAACCGCTCGTTGCGAGAACCACTTCAATGTTGGGTGGGCCTGGGCGCTCGACTCACCATTCCAATGGATGAAACAAGTTGCGTCTCATTTCGGGGGCACCCGAAATGGGCTTGCAATCTCGTGGCCCAACAACATCACCGACGCCGGAGGTGTGCGCTCCCAGTTTCATCACGTCGTTGATATTGCTCCGACGATTTACGCAGCTGCCGGCATCACTCCGCCCGAGCGAGTGAACGGTATTGAGCAAATGGAACTCGACGGTGTTCCGATGAACTACACCTTTCGTTCCGACGGCGAAAGTACGCGCACCTCGCAATATTTCGAAATCCTCGGAAACCGAGCGATGTACCACGACGGGTGGATTGCATCATGCTTTCATGGTCGTGTCCCGTGGATCAGAATGCAGGCATACGACTTCGATGGTCCCGATGAAGTCTGGGAGTTGTACGACGTCAAGAACGACTTCTCGCAATCGGTCAACCTCGCCGACGCCGAACCCGAGCGACTCGCCGAATTACGTGAACTGTTCGATGTAGAGGCTCATCGCCTCGGGGTATACCCGCTTCGAGATGCGGGCTCCCCTCGCAACGGTGACCTCGCAGTGCCTCACTCCCTCGGCAACACCACGTCAATGACGTATTCCACCGCACACGTTCGGATGCCTGAATCATCGGTAATCAATCTCAAAAATTGTTCGTGGACCATTACCGGCAAGATCAACATCGACAGCACGGTTGAGGGAGTCATTGTGTGTCAAGGCGGAAATATGTCGGGCTGGTCGATGTGGCTCCACGACAGTGCACCCCAATTCACCTACAACTGCTTCGGTCATGACATCACCACCATCTCAGGCGAACCACTTGCTGCAGGTGAGCACACGATCGTCGTCGACTTTGTCTACGACGGTGGCTTCGGAGGCGGCGGAGATCTCGTCATGTCGGTTGACGACACCCTCGTTGCTGGAGCTCGCATCGAACGCACGGTGCCACTCGTCTACTCGATGAGCGGAGAAACGTTTGATGTCGGTATCGATACCGGATCAGCAGTAGGCCCATACCCTCACGACTACCGCTGCACCGCAACGATTCATGGCGTCACCCTTCAACGACGTTCAGAGCCCGATCCGGCGATCAAGCAACTGGTCGAAGAAGGAATGTGGCGAGCTGGAATGAGCACCCAATAAGCGTCGCTATCCGGTTACGACGCCGCGGCGAATCCTGCACGAAGATCATCAAGGATGTCTTCAATGTTTTCAAGACCGACCGAGAGTCGCACGAGCCCCGGCGTCACCGAGCTCGCAGCCTGCTCTTCTGGGGTGAGCTGTGAGTGTGTCGTGCTCGCCGGGTGAATGACAAGACTTCGAACATCACCAATGTTGGCAACGTGGCTGTGAAGTTCGAGGCCTTCAACAAACTTCTTACCCGCCTCAAGACCACCAGAAATCTCGAACGCGAGAACGGAGCCGTAGCCGCGACCGCCACCGAGGCGAGTTGCGCGCTCATGCCATTCGCTCGATGCAAGGCCGGCGTAGTTCACCGACTCAACCTGCGGATGAGCGTCGAGGAACTCAGCCACTGCCTGCGCATTTGAGAAATGACGCTCCATCCGAAGGCTCAACGTCTCCATGCCTTGCAGGATCATGAATGCGTTGAATGGAGAGATTGCCATTCCGAGGTCTCGAAGCATCTGAACACGTGCTTTAAGAATCATTGCGCCATGTCCGAGCGCTGGGAAATATGCAAGGCCGTGGTAGCTCGGGTCGGGATCGGTGAAATTCGCAAATCTTCCTGAGGCTGCGTAGTCGAATGTGCCGCCATCGACGATGCCACCAGCCACCGACGTTCCGTGACCGCCGATGAACTTGGTGAGCGAATGCACCACGATGTCGGCTCCCCACTCGAGAGGCCTCACGAGGTACGGCGTCGCAACGGTGTTGTCGACCATGAGCGGGATGCCCTCTGAGTGAGCAACCTCTGAGACGCCCTCGATATCGAACAAGTCGTTCTTCGGATTTGGCAATACCTCTCCATAGAACAAGCGAGTGTTGTCTCGCACGGCCGCCCGCCACTGGTCGAGATCATGCGGGTCATCGACGAAGGTGACTTCGATGCCCATTTTCGGGAGGGTGTAATGCAACAGGTTGTAGGAACCGCCGTAGAGCGATGGCGAAGCCACGATATGGTGACCCGCTTCGACGACGGTAAGGATCGCAAGTGTTTCCGCAGCCTGGCCTGATGAGGTTGCAAGCGCCCCAGGAATACCAATTGCGGTTGTGCAACCACCCTCGAGGTCGTTCAGACGTGCCTCTAGGGCTGCCTGAGTTGGGTTCATGATGCGGGTGT
>CALCBR010000049.1:0-9141 GCA_937897105.1 uncultured Acidimicrobiaceae bacterium
TGAGGTTGATATCGATGAGGCGTGACCAGTCTTCGGGTTGGGTGTCAACGAACGGTACGAACAGATCCCAGCCTGCGTTGTTGACAAGGGCGTCAATGGCGCCGAGTTCGCTGTTCACACGGTCAACACCGGCGTCAACGCTTGAGCGCTCGGTGATATCGCAACCGATGGCGATAGCAGTTCCACCTGCGTCGGTGATGGCTTGGGCAGTGGAGGCCGCAGCTGACTCGTCGCGGTCAAGCACAGCAACTTTGGCGCCCTCTTCAGCGAAAGATGTGCAGACTGCGGTACCGATGCCGCCTCCACCTCCGGTGACAACGACGGTTCGATCGGTGAATCTGTTCATGTTGCGCCTCCAAGCAATGCGTTGACTATCAACATGTATAACAAGATGCCGTCAGCGGTGGCGAAACACGATTCAGCCGGAGTTCCGCAGGCCTGTAGCGATTGCGTTCAACGTCAACTGCAGACCTCGGCGAACTAATTCGTCGTCGTCACCGGCACGTAACCGCTGCAACATCTCGACCTGCAACACGTGGAGCGGATCAAGATACGGGAATCGGTTCTCGATACTGCGAGCCAACACCGGGTTGTCGCCGAGAAGGTCTTCTGACCCGGTGAGATCTGACACCCAGCGAAGAGCATCTCGATGGTCGTCCCGCAAGCGGGCCATCACATGACGAGCATGCTCGATGTCGGAAGCCAGATTCGTCACGTAATGATCAGCAATTTCCAAGTCGACCTTCGCAAGAACCATTGCCATGTTGCTGACCACCGATTGAAAGAACGGTGATCGTTCATACACACCGGTTATCGCATCGACACCAACATCTGTCGACACCTCAGTGAGAGCAGAGCCCACACCGAACCAGCCGGGAATCGACAGTCGACATTGGCTCCACGCAAACACCCAAGGGATTGCTCGAAGATCTTCAATTCGGTTCGATGCTGTTCGCGATGCTGGCCGAGACCCAACGTTGAGAGAACTGATTTCTCCGACCGGAGTGACCGAGCGGAAAAACGAGGTGAACTTCGGATCGTCGTAGACCAGCGACCGATAGTTGGTCATCGCTGAGGCCGCAACAGCATCGATCACCGCTCTGCCGTGAGGTGTTTCGGCTACGTCATTTCCGTCGTGGGCATCACGAAGCGATGAGATCAGAGTGGCTGCCACCAAAGTGTCGAGGTTTCGATGCGCGGTGACCGGGCGGGAATATTTCGCTGCGACCATTTCGCCCTGCTCGGTAATTCTGATCGCCCCTCGAACCGACCCTGGTGGCTGAGCGAGGATCGCGTCATGTGCGGGTCCACCGCCGCGACCAACGGTGCCTCCACGACCGTGGAACAGCCGCAGCACGAGGCCGTGACGATCTGCAACTTCAGCAATTTCGTGCTGAGCGGTGAAGAGCGACCACTGTGAGCGAAGATATCCACCGTCTTTATTTGAATCCGAATATCCAACCATCACCTCTTGGACGCCGCCGCGTTGCCCAAGGTGATGCCGGTACCAGGGAATACTCGCAAGGTCATCAACGATTCGCGGAGCATTCTTTAGGTCATCAATCGTTTCGAACAGTGGCACGATGTCAACGTCGCCTATTCCTGCTTCGCGGGCGAGCAAGAGAACCTCAAGTACATCAGACGCCGACTTGGCCATCGAGATGATGAGGTGCCGAATGACGTTTGCCCCGAAACGGCGAACTGCGTCAGCTGCTGCGAAATACACCTCGAACTCTCCAGCGGCTTCGTCTGAGTAATCATGCTGTCCGTCGTGCAATGCCTCCGGAGACTCGATGGCTGACAGCAGAAGTTCAACTCGGTCTGCTTCGTTGCGGTCGAGATAGTCGTTGCAAATGCCTGAAGTTCGTAGTAGCTCATCAACCACTCGTTCGTTGACCGCCGAGTTTTGTCGAAGGTCAAGCGAGCACAAATGCCAACCAAATGTCGTAAGAGCGGCTCGCACCGGTTCAACCTTTGCGTCTGCGATTTGGTCGGCACCGTGAGAGCGAAGAGATTCACTGACAACGGTGAGGTCGGCAATGCATTCGCCGACCTGTTCATATGCCGGCAGCTCGGTATGGGGGGCGTTGCCCGGAATGTCATCGATAAGGAGTCGAGACGTCGCCGCAAGCCGGGCGTAAATTCCTTTTACCGCCCGCCGGTATGGCTCATCAGCACGAAACACCGAATCGTCCTGTGAGCGCTCAGCAAGGGCGATGAGTTCAGTAGTTGGCTGGACGAGTCTGGCCGACATAGAGAGATCTCGCGACAACTGCCACACCGCAGCGAGATGATGGGCGAACGCTTCGGAGGCGTTCGCCTGCACCGCAAGCCGGAGAACGTCGGCGGTCACAAACGGGTTGCCGTCGCGGTCTCCGCCAATCCACGACCCCATATTCACGAGATGTAACGAATCAACACTCGGATCAAGGGTGGCTTTTGCCACCGAGGCCACTTCAGCCTGAAGTGCGGGAATGACCTCAAAGAGGCTCGAACGATAGTGACGGAGCGTTTCATTGATTTCGTCACGTACGCGAAGTTTTGAGAGTCGCAGCACCGCCGTCTGCCACAACGTCAAAATTTCAAGTCGTAACGTGTCATCAACTTCTGCAACAACGCTCGGACTTTCCGCCCTGAACGATCGTCGGTCGAGCAGGTCCGCGATGCGGTCGACGACATCGAGAACGGTCTGGCGACGGACTTCTGTCGGGTGCGCCGTGAGCACAGGTGTGACCGACAAGGTGTTCAGCACCGATGCGATCTCTTGTCGGGGAATTCCCGAAGAAGTGAGTCGCTCGATAGCGCTTGCAGTTGAGCCTGGGCGGTGTCCATCGCCAGCATCAAGATGAGACCGCCGTCTGCGCTCGGCGTGAACATCCTCAGCAGTATTCGCGAGCAGAGCGAGCCAGCCGAACGCCCGAATGACGTGAAGAGCATCATCGATGTCAACCGACTGCAGTTCAGTTGTGAGGTCTTCGATCGAAGAAGAGTCTGTGCGGCGACCATCAACAGCGAGACGCCTCACGTTCTCGATCAGGTTGAACGTCTCATCTCCGGCTTGCTCACGCACCACATCGCCCAACAGTCGGCCGAGGAGGCGGATGTCGTCACTTGGAGTGCTGGCGTCGTGTTCGGCCACCTCTCAATTGTGCAGTAAGTGGCGCGGTATCACTACCCGGCGCTAGGAGAACTCCGTCGCGTCAGATCGACATGCCGCCATCAATTGCAAGTTCAGCACCGGTGGCGAAACTTGCCTCAGGTGAGGCGAGGAACAACACTGCCTCGGCAACCTCACGTGACTCACCCATTCGACGAAGCGGCGTCGTTTTCACCAGGACGTCATTCATTCCCGGAGGGTTAGGGGCGTTCATCGGAGTGTCGATCACGCCTGGGAACACTGCGTTGACGCGAATTTTGAAGCGAGCAAGTTCGAGTGCCGCAGACTGCGTCATGCCACGTACCGCCCACTTCGACGCAGAATACGCAAACAGGGTCGACGCTCCGCGAAGCCCTGCAACCGACGAGATATTGATGATGGAGCCACCTCCGACTGCCTTCATCGGCTCAACGACCGACTTCATTCCGAGATACACGCCAAGTTGGTTGATGCGGTAGAAGAGATCAAAGGTGTCGACGTCGGTATCGATGAGTTTGATGGCTTTCGAGATTGCTGCGTTGTTGACAAGCACATTCACTGAGCCAAATGCAGAGAGCGCCGTTTCGATGACGGTGTTCCACCCTGATTCAGATGACACATCATGGGGAACAAATACCGCGGATTTACCAATGTCGTCGGCGATGGCTGTTCCTTCGTCGGCGCGGACATCGGTGAGCACGACGTTCGCTCCTCGCTCAGCGAACATGCGGGCCTCCTGTTCACCCATTGCGCCGGCAGCTCCGGTCACGATGGCGGTCAGTCCAGAAAACGAGGTCATGTGTACTCCTAAGGTTTCATGTTGAACATATTCAGCAGATCTGGATGTCGGCTCGGAAGGGTCGCTCCACCGTCGATCACAAGGTTCGCTCCGACGATGAACAGAGCATCTTGAGAGGCGAGAAACAGAATCGCAGCCGCAACTTCTTCAGCGGTGCCGTACCGGCCAGCGGGAATAGCCGAAGTGAATGCTTCTGAGTTGCTTTCATCGCCAGCAGTAGAAGATGACATGGGTGTATCGATCGCGCCCGGCGATACACAATTCACCCGAACCCCCGACTCGATGAGCTCAACGGCCATGCCTTCGGTAAGGGCGATGAGGGCAGCCTTGGCTGACCCATACGCACTCATGCCGGGGTCAACCCGAAGTCCGTTGAGCGACGACAGGTTCACAATCGACGTTGATGGTGCCTTGCCATCAGCAACCGTCGACCGCAGAAGTGGCAGTGCTGACTGAGAGACGTGAAACGCTCCAGTGAGGTTGGTGTCAATCATCTCATGCCAGTGACGCGTCGACATTGAGGCAAATGGTCGTGCGTTGACGATGCCGGCCGAATTCACCACCACATCAAGACGACCAAAGGTTGCCTCAATCGTCGTCACGAGGGCGTCGATCGCTGCGCGGTCGGTGACGTCAACATGGTGAAATTGAACATTGTCGTGTGACGACGCAATCTCTGCACCTCGCGCATCATTGCGACCCGTAATGAGAACGTGCGCGCCTTCTGCAGCGAATTGCATTGCGGCTGCGGCACCAATGCCTGAGGAGCCGCCGGTGACCAGAACGACACAGCCGTCAAAACGGCGCCGTGATTGAGCGACCGGTGTCATTCAACACTCGCCAAAGCGAGGTCAATCTGGTTATGGAAATGAATGAGCGGAGGTTCAATTCGGCCGTAGACGACGCGGTCGAGTCCTCCTGATGCCATGCTCTGCTGAATTTCAGCCATCAGCGTGAAGTCTTCTTGCCCAGTCACCGCAAGAAGCAGATCGAGGTTCCTCACGAAGTAGTCGTGCTCTTTCTGATCTGCCGGAGGCCCGGGCGAGTACACGGCGGTGTGAGTGCGAGTGCGATTCGGTGAGAGCGGCTCAACAATCCACACCTCGAGGTGGTCAAGCTGGTGACAGATCAACGCATTTGGCACCAAGAAATATTGGATGGTGCCGTAGGGGAGCAGGTTCCACTCTGACTCGGGCTTATCGAACTCGTCGGCCACGTTTGCCCGAAGGCCGACCGACAGCAGGTTCTTCCCAAAGGCATCAAAGATGACGCAGTCAGAGTTGAACGTAGGAGCAAGGGTGTTCTTGTGCAGCGTGCGGATGTGGTAGCTCTCCGCAAACGTGTCGAAGAACAACTTCCAGTTCATATCCCATTCGTTGGTGCGGGTCTCAATGTGCACGTACGAACCGATATCAAACGACGAAAGGTCATCTTCGGCTCCACCAAGCGTCTCATCAACATCAATGGGTTCATCGCCTTCGGGTCGAACGAAAATGAGTCCGTACTTTTCGGCGACCGGGCGACGCAGCAGATTGCAGGTCATTTCGACATCATCGAAGGCACCAGCCGACAGAGGCCGATTACGAAGCTTCCCATCAAGGTTGTAGGTCCACGAGTGGTATGGGCAGGTGAACGCATTTAATCCCTCGCCTGTTGAAGAGGTGTCAACAAGTGGTGCTCCCCGGTGGCGGCAGGCGTTGATAAAAGCGTCAAGGCTTCCGTCTTCTTTTCGAACAACAACGAGAGGCAAGCCGTCTACTCGTAGCGCCCGATACGAACCGGTTTCTGCGAGATCAGCGCTCAGGCCAAAAAAGATTGGCCCCTTGCGGAACAGATGCTTCATCTCTTTTGCGAACTGCTCCGGGTCGGAATATGACGAAGTCGAATTGGTGCGGCTTGCATCGGAATGCAGACCCTCGAGATGTTTTCCGCTGGCCTGCACTCGCTTGAGAAGTTCTACCTGTCGTTCATGACGCATGATCAGTTTCCAGTCGTGCTCGAGGTCGAATGTGGCGTGGTGATGAAGTCTTCAAGCCCCCGCTCGTTCGTCATTGTCCAATAATCGACGAGACGGAACGGCATTGGAGACCTCACCTTTCCAGCGGCCGTGCGGTAATAGGTGGGGGTCCCCGGGTGGGCCCAGATGAGATCAGCATGCAGTTCGTCGATGCGATCGGTGTACTCGTCGCGGAGTTCGCTAATGCATTCAACGGTGGCCACGTTGTTCTCAACCATGTCGCAGATCCGTTGGGTGATGTAGTTGCTTTGCGTTTCTGCGAGCCACATTCCGCTTCCGCCGTGACCCATGTTGGTATTCGGTCCGTACATGATGAACAGGTTGGGGAAGTTCGGCACGTTGATGCCGAGCAGTGCCCGCGGGTTTTCATTGGCCCAGTCGTCGGCAAGGGTGACATCGTTCTTCCCTGTGATATCGATGCGCGATGCAAGGGTGGTCACGTCGAAACCGGTGGCAAGGATGATGACATCGGCTTCGAACACCTCGCCCTCATTCGTCTGCACACCCGTTTCACAGAATTGATCGATCGGGTCGGTCACGAGGGTGACATGCTGCTGACACAGCGTGTCGAACCACCCGTTATCAATAAGGATTCGCTTGCCGAACGGCGGGTATGAAGGGATGCACTTATCAAGCAGGTCTGGTCGACCCTCAAGCTTCTCGGTGATGTACGACACGATCTCATTGCGATGACGCTCGTTGATCCGGTTGAGTGAGCGGTCAGGGTGCTCCCACTCGGGATCGACTTTCAAGAATCGCAGGAGACCATCTCCGTAACGCCACAACTGGGCGAAGCGATACCACTGGCTGTACATCGGGAGATAGCGGAACAGCCATGCGGCATGCTGGTCGACGGCGAGATGGTATTCGGGGACGTTGCGTGCCCATTGCGGGGTGCGTTGGAAGATCGTGAGCGCGGCAAGATCATTCGCAATTGTGGGAACGAGCTGCATCGATGAGGCACCGGTGCCGATCACCGCGACCTTCTTTCCAGAAAGATCAAGATCGGTTGGCCATTTCGCAGTGTGGACAATCTGTCCGGTGAACGAGTCTTGACCATCGAAGGTTGGCGTGACCGGTTGGTTGAAGTGGCCGGTCGCGCTCACGAGGATGTCAACGGTGTCATGACGAGATCCGCTCTCGTCAACGAGTTCGATATCCCAGACATTGTTGACGTCATCCCAGCTTGCCGATTGAACTCGAGTGCCACAGGTAACTCGGTCCCGAAGGTTGTTGTCATCGGCGAAGCGCTCGAGGTAGTTCAGTAATTCACTGCTGCCCGAGAAGAAGTGGGTCCAGTCGGGGTTCGGAGAAAACGAGTAACAGTAGAAGTGGTTTGGCGTGTCGACGCCGCAACCTGGGTAGCGATTTTCATGCCAAGTTCCTCCGACATCATCGTTCTTTTCGTAGAGATGCCAGTCGAGCCCAGCGATGTCGAATTGGTGAGCGAGGCATAGCCCTGATGCGCCGGCACCGATAATCGCAATGCGTGGTCGCCGGTTGGTTGTGGAGGTGATCTTCCTCGGGGCAGCTTCGGGGGAGTACCCGAAGTCTTTGCGGATCATCGGCACATATTCCGGTGGAACCTCTTCTCCGAGAAAGAACGACATCATTTTGCCAAATGTGTCAGGCCCGGGGTCGGTGATTGCAGGCTCTGAGGTGTCAGACAGCAACCAGTCGCGAGCGGCGTTCTTGATGAAGTCTGCTGTTTCTTGACTGAAGCCTGCCATGGGGTCAGCAACAAGTCGGACATCTCGTTGTGGTCGCATCTCATCGCTCAGCCATTTCTCGTCACCGGTGAGGTGGTAAAGGCAGGCAACGAGCACGCGTAGATCGGCGGTGTTCAGAGCCTCGTCGACAGTGTGAGCGGAGTGTTGGACGGAGGATGCCATGACATGATTAAATCTAGTACACACTAGAAAAGTCAAGTCCGGGGATGTCGCCGGGCAATAGGTGAACACTCACGAATGAAGAAATCTGATCGAACCCGCCAAGACATCCTTGATGCAACTGCGTCGTCACTTGCGACGGCTGGCTATACGGCTACGACCGTTAAGTCGATAGCCGAAACGATTGGAATGCAGGATGCATCGATCTACTACCACTTCTCATCTAAACATGAGCTCGTTGGAGAAGTACTCGATATCGGAACCGCCCGCGCGGTGACTGCAGTCGATCAAGCACTGGCCGAATTACAGGGCGATCACGATCCGAGAGAAGCGCTGCGGGTTGCGATCATTGCTCATGCTGAAGCAGTTCTCGGAGGTGGTGACTACCCAAGAGCGAACGTTCGAACATTTGGTCAACTCCCACCTGACCTCACGCATCGGCACCGGCAAGGTCACCGAAACTACGGCCAAATATGGACACGACTCATCGATGATGGTGTTGAATCGGGAGCGCTTCGGGGTGACCTTAACCGTTCAGTCGCGCGTCTCATCATTATTGGAGCGTTGTGCTGGGCAATCGAGTGGTTCGATGGGGCTGGCGATGTGACAGCTGCGGATGTTGGAGAGCACGTCTTTCAGATGGTGGTAAACGGATTGTCGGCTGACCAACCGCATCAGCACGCCGTTTCGGTCTGAGTTCTTTCCATCAAGTAGATAAAGAGCATGGGGGAAAGATCTATGCAGCTGTCACCGCAGTCGACCAATCTCGCTGAACTAGCGCGATGGTCATGTGAAACATATTCAGAGGTCGTAGCAATTCGCGATGGAGACACATCGTTGACCTATGCCGAACTCGGCGAGGTGACGAAGAAGGCTGCGGCCGCAATGATCGCTGCTGGAGTTGGCCCCGGAGATGTTGTTGCAATCTGGGCCCCGAACTGCTGGCAGTGGCTCGTGGCATCAATGGGTATTTCGCGCGCCGGTGCGGTAGTGCTTCCGGTGAACACACGGTTCAAAGGCGCAGAGGCCGCTCACGTGTTGAACACCGCTGAAGCGCGCATCGTGTTCATCGTCGACGGGTTCCTCGACACCGATTACAGCGGCATGCTTGCGGCTCAAGAACTCCCTACCGTTCAACAGGTCATCGACCTGTCAACCTCGGCGTTCGATGTTTTCTTAGCAACTGGTGACGAAGCACTTTTTGACGAAGTTGAGGCCCGCACCGACGCAGTGACCTATGACGACATCGGTGCGATCATGTTCACCTCGGGCACCACAGGGCACCCGAAGGGTGTGCTCG
>CALCBR010000050.1:0-2845 GCA_937897105.1 uncultured Acidimicrobiaceae bacterium
CAAAGAGTGTTGGAGCGTCGTCGGCAACCGCTGCCTCCATATCGGTTACCGACGGGAGGACATTGATATCGGCCCACACCAGTTGGGCTGCATCGGCGGCTGCGGCGCGGGTCTCGGCGATGACGAGCGCGATTGGCTCGCCTACGTACCTGACCGCATCGACTGCGATGGGATGTCGAGCAAACCTTGAGCCGATGGGCACGAAGCCGTGATGGGCATCAACTCCGAGTTCATCTCGAAGCGATGTGCCGGTGATGATGGTGACGACACCAGCAACTTCAGATGCATCTTCGGTGTGCACTTCGAGAAGTGTTCCGTGCGCAACCGGTGACGGCACGAAGATGGCGTGGAGGGCCTGTTTGACGATGTGTTGAGAGAGATCGGCAGTGTAATGGCCGCCCCCCGTGAGCAGTTTCGGATCTTCACTTCTCACTACCCGAGTGCCGAGAATCGACCCATGCAAGTTGGAATGATCCGAGGATTCCGCCATGCAATGACCGTAGTTTGTTGGCCGTGCGCAAGCCGACTCCTCTCTACCTTGTGAGCTTTGCCATCAGCGGGTTTGCGCTCACGATGGTTGGCCCTGCGTTGTCCACGCTTCGGGAGCGAACGGGGTCGTCAATTGCAGAAATTGGTTCACTGTTCTTGGCGCTCCAACTCGGGTTCATCGTGGGTTCTGTCCTCGCCGGACGGATGCTTGATCGGTTTGACGGGAACCGGATCTACGCCCTTGGCTTTCTGATGATCGCCGCCGCATTAATGGCATTGCCGTTCGCGACATCTCTGGGGTCGCTGTGGGTTGTGATGGTGACGATTGGGCTCGCCGCCTCGATAGGCGATGTGAGTGCGAACACATTGTTGATCTGGCATCTCGGAGAACACGTCGGCCGCGCAATGAGTCTCCTTCATTTCAGTTTTGGCGCCGGTGCCCTCATCACTCCTCTTGTGGTTGCGCTTGGTGTCGATGCTGCCGCTCGATTTGGAGCGGTGATTGCGATGGTGATGGCGGGTTGGGCTCTCATTGTTCCGTCGCCAACAGCGCCCCTCGTGGGGCGTGAGGAGCAATCGACTGCTTCGCGGAAGGTGCTGGTGATTGCGGCGATGTTCTTTTTTGTCTACGTCGGCGTGGAGATCGGGTTCTCCGGCTGGATTCACACTTACTCTGAAGAGGTTGGTTTCAGCGCACGAGCAGCCACGTTGATTACAACAGCATTTTGGGTGTCGTTTACCGGCGGTCGCCTGATGTCGGCATGGATTTCAGACAAGGTCCGACCCAAAGTCGTCATGGTGTTCTCTGCAACAACCGCTGTTGTTGCCGCGGTTGTTTTGGTTGCCTCGCAAGGAACAGCGCTCGGACTGTGGGTCGGCACCGTGCTTTTTGGGTTTGCGACCGCTCCGCAATTTCCCGTGATGATGGCCTACCTCGAACGACAGATCTAACTTTCGGGGTCTGACACGTCATGGTTCACGGCATCTGCAGGCATGGGAGGACCGGCGTTTCCCTACCTCATCGGCCAAATGATTGACATGTCAAGTACATCCACGTTCCCGTGGATGATGCTGGGTCTTGCGGTGATTGCGTTGGTGGCGTTCGCACGAGCGAACACCGTGTTGGGGGTTTACGCTCAGTGCTGGTGGTTCGTGCTGTTCTCGACAACGCGAGCAGCAACGATGGGCAGCATCTTGGCGGCAACTGATGGAACCTGCTGGATGAGGTCACCGAACGCGCGGCCGTCGAGATGAAGGGCCTTGACGTCGCTCTTCGCTGTGACGGTGGCGTCGCGGCGAGCGTGAGTGAGCACGGCCATTTCTCCAGCGAAGCCACCAGGTCCGATGTCGGCGATGTGCTCGCCTGCACGGGTGACTTCGAGTGTGCCGTCAACGACGACAACCATCTCGTGGGCCCCTGCTCCCTCGTTCATCAGCGCGGTGCCGGCTGAGAAACTGAGTTCGGTCGTGATTGCTGCGACCGCATCGAGTTCACTCTCATCGAGATCTGCAAACAGCGGAACCGAAATGAGGTGATTGTGATATGCGTGTGCCATGGTGTTCTCCTTGTGGAACTCGCATCGAGCGAATTCCTCTGTAGTTCGACCGACATAACGTTCGGCCGATAATGCGAACGCTATCCCTCTCTCTGGAAGTCTTGAGTGTCAAATTCGACACACCTGCGCTGAAACGATTGTGTTTGAAATAACAGTGTGAGTAGTCGGTCATGGGAGACTTTTGCTGTGGCGGCCCCCTCTTTATCAGATCAATGTTTTGATCGATATGTGATGATCGATTGGAGTGCAAACTCCTCGCCGAAGCAAGGGAAAGATTCGATCTGGGTGGCGGTTGCCGACCGCGGCGGTGAGGTCGTATTCGTGCACAATCCTCGGACGCGAGAAGAGATGTCGAGCGTATTGCGCGAAATTCTGACAGACCGATTTGAGCGCGTTCTCGTCGGTTGTGATTTTTCATTTGGGTACCCGGCTGGTCTTGCGGACGTGATTGCCGACAACCCTGATGCCTCTTGGCGTGACGTGTGGTCGTGGGTTGGTGCTCACATTCTTGATGAACCGAACAACCGCAACAATCGGTTTGACGTCGCAGCAGAGTTAAACGACCGTTGTGATCGCTCGGTTGATGTGCGGCCGTTTTGGGGTTACCCGGGGGCCTCCTCTGCATCTGGGGTGTCTCGGTATCGCCCAGAGTCATATGCGCCCTTCGATGAGTTTCGTGTCGGTGAGCATCGCGTGCGTGCCGATGGGCATCGTCCTTTTAGTTCGTGGCAACTTGCGTATCCGGGAAGCGTCGGCAGCCAGATGTTGATGGGTATTGCGTGGCTCGAGCGTGTACGCGT
>CALCBR010000051.1:0-23924 GCA_937897105.1 uncultured Acidimicrobiaceae bacterium
GGAGGCTCTAACCTTGCGGGTAAGCGTGCGAGTTTTCTTGTGCGCCTCGCGCCTCTAGCTCAATGGCAGAGCAGCGGGCTTTTAACCCGTTGGTTCAGGGTTCGACCCCCTGGGGGCGCACTCCGCGTGCCGGTTCACTGGCAAAACGTGGCAGGCTGTGGGTATGACTACCTCAACAGCCAACCTTCTTGTGTCTCGTGAAGGCGATGTCGTCACCATCACGCTGAACCGTCCAGAGACTCGTAATTCGCTGTCTCGTGAACTCATGCTTGAGATGCAGGCCACTCTTGACGAGATCGGTGCCTCTGACGCCCTCGGAGTCATCCTCGAAGCAAATGGCCCTGTGTTTTCGGCTGGTCACAACTTTGGCGACATGGTCGATATTGAACTTCCTGAGGCTCGTTCACTGCTCGAGGTGTGCACCCGCATGATGAACACGATCCAGGACATTCCTCAGGTCGTCATCGCAAAGGTGCATGCACTTGCGACTGCCGCCGGATGCCAATTGGTGTCGACATGTGACATGGCAGTTGCTGCTGAGTCGGCGGGTTTTGCTCTGCCGGGAGGAAAGGGTGGCTTGTTCTGCAATACGCCGCTCGTTGCCGTTGCCCGCCAGATCAATCGCAAGCATGCGATGGAACTTGCGATTACCGGTGACGCAATTGACGCCGATACCGCAGCTTCGTGGGGTCTCATCAACCGGGTCGTCGCCGATGATCAACTTGACGATGCAGTGCGTGATTTGATGGCCCGCTCCATTCGTGGTTCGGCGATGGCGAAGGGCATTGGCAAGCGTGCCTATTACGCCCAGGTCGATATGGAGCAGCCGAAGGCATATGCCTATGCGATGGAAGTGATGGCAGCCGGAATTGTGACGCCTGATTCGCAGGAAGGCATCAGCGCGTTCTTTGAGAAGCGTCGGCCCGAATTCAAGCAATCTGCGCGATAGCAGCCAAGTTTTCAACTATCGGCGCGTTCTCTCTGGTAACGAGTTTTTAGGCGGCGCCACCACACTGGTGCAGATCGCTGCAATGCTGGGGGAATGTCAACTGTCACAAATCCCCTCGATCTCTTCCGACTCGACGACACCGTTGTGGTCATCACCGGAGCATCAGCTGGCCTAGGTGAACGCATGGCTCGAGTCATGCATGCAGTGGGCGCAACCGTTGTCATTTCAGCTCGGCGCCAAGAGCGCCTTGAAGCGCTTGCTGACGAACTTGGTAGAGACCGTGTAACCCCAATCGCAGCCGATATGGCGAATGAAGACGATCGCGAACGACTCACTGCCGAAACAATTGAGACCCATGGGCGTGTTGACGTGCTCGTCAATAACGCTGGCATCACCGAGGTCGTCGGTATCGAAGAAGAATCTCTCGAACTGTTTCGACGAGTGCTCGAAATCAACACCACCGCGGTGTGGCATCTCTCGAAACTCAGTGCACCATCAATGATCGAACGTGGGGGTGGCTCGATCATCAACGTTGCATCGATGCTTGGCCACGTCGGTGCGACGCCGGTCAAGCAGGCGAACTACTGCGCCTCGAAAGGTGCAGTCGTCAACATGACGCGAGAACTCGCCTTGCAATGGGCTCGCAAAGGCATCCGAGTTAATGCGTTGTGCCCGGGCTGGTTCCCTTCGGAAATGACCGAACCCATGCAAGAAGAGCGAAGCCAAGATTTCGTTCGACGAAACACACCGATTCCTCGGATGGGCGAACCCCATGAACTTGACGGAGCACTGCTACTGCTCGCCTCGTCAGCCGGAACCTTCATGACTGGTCAGTCGGTCATCGTTGACGGGGGTTGGACCGCCAAGTGAGAGCGCTGCTCTCGTTTCGATTTGTTGCCGCAGTGGCCGGCATCTTTGTGTTGCTGTTCATTGTGCGATCGGTGACCGCAGACGACGAAGTTGACCAAGTCGCAGCCGACACCTCGACCACCCCTGTGTCTCGAGTGATCAACCTCGCCGAGCGACTTGACCGTTCAACCGAGCGGTTTGCTGTCAACCCGGAGGGGCTCGCAACATCGACAGAGACGTTCACCATCGACGAGCAACGAGCAGTAACCATCGTCGAAGGCACCACAGGGGTAAACGACTGCACGATTCCAGATCTCGCTCAAGGAAATTGCGCAATCTTCGCTGATCTGCTCGGAGAGGCTGTGATCTGGTTTTCGTTACAGCCGGTCGTCGACAACGACCATGTGGTGTTGCCGGCCGTCACCGGATTCGAACGAGGCCTTGCCGTTCTTGAAAACGGTATGCGCCTCTCACACGCCCCCGCATTTATTCGGCGATGTCCTACTGAGTACGCGTCATTTACCGAGATGAGAACGGACGTCGGCACCGATTTTGTGAGTTGGTGGTCGTTCGATGAAGACGAACTCACCGACGTGGTGTGCACCACCCAGTAATTGTCTCTGCGGCAGCGACACCAGAAAGAAATGCCCCCTCAACCCGTGGGCCACCGAATGCGTCACCTGCGACGACAAGCTGGAAGTCGTCATCTGACCAGCACGGCGTCGACCAGGTTGCCCGAGGAGTCGCAAATCGCCACTTCTTCACCTGCTGCTCAACAACATGAGCAGAGCCAAGAAATGGTGCAATGAGCTCACTGAGCGCTGCCTCAATTTCATCGGTCGGGGCATCCCAAAATCGTTCGCTCCACTCTGGCGACGTATTCATGGTGATTGCGGGAACCGGTGAAATTCCCTTCATGGCGTGATCGACAACGAATGCGATGTCATCAGAAGGTTCATGCCGAGCACCCGATCCGGTGAGAGCCGAGGGCCCGTCGAGGGCTGCCAACAGTGCAATGGTGCGATCGTGGTCGGCCGACCACAGTTCACGCGGCAATGTCTCAACAGTTTCAAAGACAAAGGAAAACGACTGAGGGATCGGAGCGGTGAGCACGAGCGTTGAGGCAGTGACCGTTTGCGCATCATCGCAGGTCACTGACCATTCGTTTTGTTCCCACGTTGTTGAGAACACTCGGTGATCAACTCTGACATCAATGCCGTCGGCGAGATCTTTCGCCAGCGAATTCATTCCGTTGACACCAATCCACCGTGGGTGGCCATCGTCGCTCTCGAACCCGTGGCACCAAATGTCCGCGAGACCCCGCTGCTGCCAGTCTTCGAGTTGCGCAGCAAACGACTCTGAGCGAGCCGTCATGAACTGTGCACCATGATCAAGTCGGGCCTCGCCGATGCGGCGAGTTGCGAGACGCCCGCCAACTGACCGTCCCTTGTCGAACACCATGGTTGATACGCCTGCATCGGCGAGACGTTTGGCGGCGATGAGACCAGAGATACCGGCGCCAACAATGGCGCAGTCGACGTCGGCCATATCAGCGAAGTTCGTGTGCGCGAAGTATGACCTCTCGCGCAAATGGGTCAAGTTTGCGACCCGTCAACTGCTCAGTGACAGTGATCGCCTCAGTGGCGTCTTCGATCAGGCCGGCCCATCGGATGTAGCCGCCCATCACACCAACAACACGATCACCGAGCTCTTCTCCATGAACAAGCACACGTTGACCCGCACGGATGAGATCGTCGAGCTCGCGGTAGAGGGCAGTCAACCAGGCATCAATGTTGTCGGTGCGCATCGGTCGGTGCCGATACGGCTGACCGAGTTCTTCATAGTTGTGAAGATTGTGAGGCGCCTGAATCAACGAGACGACATAATTGAATCCGTTTTCCCGAATCCAGATGATTTCTTCTTGACGGCGAACACGTCGGTGGCTCGAACCAAACCCACCCGGACGCTCGCACACCGCCATTTTGTCCTTCAAAATCCATGTGAAATTACGCGGCTGGATACCTAAAGCCCATTTGCCACGCAGTTTTGGCGGCATCATGAGGAAACTCCGTCGGCGTACATAACAGAGGCCATCCTACTCTCCGGAGGTATCCGGTGTAATAATCCGCAATCGACGATGTTTTCGTGCAATTCGGATTCCTCCGTCGATTTCACAGGCGATCGCGTCCCCCCGAGCTACCCCAAGCACTCGTTGAATCGCTGCTGCGTTCGGAGGGTAGCCATCACGGGTCAGCCACTGCCGAAGAGCCCTCGTTGCGAGCACCGGATCTGCCTCACACAGCGCATTTGCATCAGTCGGGTCAATCTCGGCTGCGAGATCATTCAAAAACTCTGCGTCGTGGCGTAACACATCTGCGGTGCGAGACAAGATCGGCACAACATCGCGCTCGGCGATGTCGTTGAGGAGAGGAAGCACCTCGTGACGAATACGGTTCCTCCACATTGACGGATCGTCATTCGTAGGGTCGATCACAGGCGCAATGCCTGCGTCATCGCAGAGAGCAACGGTGTCGTGGCGACGAAGGCCGAGAATCGGATGTTGAGGCCCGGGAGTAATGGCCGATAAGCCATCAGACCCGGCACCTCGAAGGAGACGGATCAGCAATGTCTCGGCTTGATCATCAAGGGTATGTCCGGTGAGCGCATCTGGAGGAAGCACTGCCTGTCGGGCAGCGCGGGCATGTGCTTCAAGATTGTGTGAGGCATCGACTTCAACACGATGCACAACACAGTCGATATCTAGTGATTGCGCAATATCGACTGCGATAGCGGCCTCATCTGATGATGACGGTCGCAACCCATGATCGACGTGGTGAGCCGTCACCGAGAGCCCAACTGCTCGAGCCAGAATCAACAGAGCTGAAGAGTCAGGCCCCCCTGAGAACGCGCAGTGAACTGAAGAACCCGATGGCGGGAACGTGCAGCGTGAAAGAAGATCAGAGACGAGAGTCAGAGTTCAGAATCGCCTTGGCGACGGCCAAGAGGATGCTTGAGCGCAGTCACCGACTTGAGGTACCCAGCAACGAGACCAACCGCGGTGAGGACTCCCACGCCTGTAAGAACGACCCCGATCCACCAGTGCCAAATGTTCGCTGCAATCATGAAGACATTCTAGCGATCAGAGGGGACGCCGACATTGCCGTCGCCGTCGAAATCCTCGTTAAAGCACGATTCGAGGCGCATAAGAAGCCCGTTTGGCAGCTCGTCATTGTTGACCTTGCGTCGGATTGCTGCCTTGAGTTCAAGATGAAATTCGAAAGCTTGCTGGCAATCAACGCAGCCATCGAGATGGCTATGAATGTGCTCTTTGGCGTCAGCAGACAACTCGCCGTCGATATACGGCTCAAGTTCGTTCAGCGTCTCTTTACAATCAGCCATCAGTCGGAATCCTGGGGTGTGTCGACAAGCCCGCGGGCTTTCGCATATTCATATAACTCCTTTTGCATCGCTTTTCTTCCCCGATGCAGCCGCGACATCACCGTTCCAACCGGAATATCGAGCATTTCTGCGATTTCTTTGTACGCGAATCCCTCAACATCGGCGAGAATCACGGGCAATTTGAAGGTGTCAGGGAGGCCTTCCACCGCACTTTTCACCTCTTCATCGGTGAAAAGGTCGAGAAATTGGTCTTCTGCCGAGAGTGAACCGGCAGCGTTCTCCATCGTTGACACACGCTTATAGAGGTAGAGATCTTCGACATCAGCAAGATCTGTCTCCATTGGCCGCCGCTGTTTTGAGCGATAGCGATTGATAAACGCATTCGTGAGGATGCGATACAGCCAGGCCCTGAGATTGGTGCCCTCGGCAAATGTGTCGAAACTGCGGTAACCCCGCATCATCGTCTCTTGCACAAGATCTTCTGCATCGGCAGCGTTTCGCGTCATTCGGAGCGCGGTCGAATACAGCTGAGGTGCGTATTCCATTGCCCGCTCGGCGAATGTCGAACGATCTGCCACGACTAGGAATGTAGTTAGACCGAGTCGATGCCGCGCAATTCTTGACCAGCCGATTCCGACGAGAGGAACCACTCGTAGGTGCTCGCCAAACCCTCAATTAACGAGACCGATGGTTCCCAGCCAAGCGCTCGAAGACGAGAGATGTCGAGAAGTTTGCGTGGGGTGCCGTCGGGTTTTGACGTGTCCCAGTTAATGACGGCATCAGGGTGAACAATCGACTGAATCGTCTCTGCCAACTCTTTGATCGAGAGATCAATTCCGGTGCCCACATTGATATGCGAATCACCGCTGTAGTTCTCTAACAAGAACAGGCAGGCACTTGCCAGATCATCGACGTGCAAGAACTCGCGCATCGCAGAACCGGTGCCCCACACCTCAACACTTCGGTCAGCGGAGTTGCGGGAATCATGAAACTTCCTCATCAATGCGGGAATGACGTGGCTTGACGTGAGGTCGAAATTGTCGCCCGGACCATAGAGATTGGTTGGCATCGCAGAGATGAAATTGCACCCGTACTGGCGGCGATATGCCTGACACAACTTGATGCCAGCGATCTTCGCAATTGCATACCACTCGTTTGTTTCTTCGAGTGGCCCGGTGAGCAACTCTTCTTCGGTGATCGGCTGCGTGGCATCTCGCGGATAGATACATGATGAGCCGAGGTAGAGAAGCTTTTCGACTCCAGTTTCATAGGCAGAATGCACGACGGTGCCGTGAATCATCATGTTGTCGTAAATGAATTCGGCGGGCCGTGTGCTGTTCGCAAGAATTCCGCCGACGGTGCCAGCGACCAGCAGGACGTAACGCGGTCGATTGCTGTTGAACCACTCGCTGACATCACTCTGGTTTCGCAGGTCGAGCTCATCGCGGGTTGCGGTGAGGATGTTCGTAAAGCCCTCCCGCTCTAGGTGTCGAACGACCGCAGCACCGACGAGGCCTCGATGGCCAGCAACATAGATCGGGCTGCTCCGATCAATCGGCTCGTTGGGCTCAGTGCCTGATGAGGTCTGCATAGGGCTTCTGAGAAGGATAGGAGCAAAGAGCCCATTGCTTCGCTCACCGAGAGCCTGGGATGAGAATCGAACTCACGACCTACGCATTACGAGTGCGTTGCTCTACCGACTGAGCTACCCAGGCAACGGGCGGGAGCCTAGCGAGCCGTGACGGTGTCAACCACCGGTGACTGACCGAAGCTCAAGAATTCGTTGCGCACCACTGTTCAGCGGGGCAACGGAAGCGACCACATCAGTCGCTCAAGAGCGAGCGACGAATTCGCGTTTCGACCGAGTGCCGATGCCGTCTCATTGATGGCATTGACTGCCCGGGCAGCATCGTCAGCACTCAGACGCCCAGCCACCATTGCATCTCGGTAACTTGCGCTCAGCACGGCAAGACCGGCTCGCAACTCATCGGTAACGAACCGCCGATGTTCACGTTTGTGACGATCTTCAAGCTGCTTCTTTCCGCTTCCGCGGCTGCCGTAAGCCTCGATGCGTTCTTGTAGAGCGTCTGCCTCTTCGAGATGTCGAGCATTTAGTGGTTCAGCTGCTTCGTCGATGAGTGTCTCAATGCGTTTCACCAGTTGTAATGCCGCGAACCCTGAACCATCGAGAACGTCGATGGCCTGAGCAAAGGTGTGTCGACGCTCGGCAAGGGCTGGGTCGGTTGCGACCAGTCGTGCGCGATCGAGGTCACCAAATGCACCGGCCGAGGCAAGTTGAGCAGCATCTGGGGCGACGCCCTCGGCGATAAGCCGTTCGGCGATGACCTCATCGGCGATCGCATGAAAATCAAGACGAACACAGCGAGAGGCAATAGTGACGAGATTGTTCGGCAAACTTTCGGCGATGATCACAAAACGCGTGCTCGCCGGTGGCTCCTCAATTGTCTTTAACAACTTCGCCGCAGCCGCATCGGCAACGAGATGGAAGTCATGCAAGATGAGCACGGTGAGGTCACCTTCAGTGGGGCTGAGCCATGACTGTTCGACAATCCACTGCGCTTGGTCGACGCTGATGCCAGCACCTTCGCGTTCTACCTCGCGGCAATCGGGGTGCTCGCCGGCCATGACGAGACGTGCGTGTCGGTCATCGGGGTCGTCGCCACCGGAGATCATCACCGCAGCAGCAGCGCGAGCCGCTTGTTCTTTCGTCGAGCCGTGAGGCCCAACGAAGAGATAGGCGTGAACCGGATCTTGCAGTGAGGTGCGCAGAAGCGAAATCGTGGAATCCTGCCCGATGACTGCGTCCCACACAGATGCCATCAGATGCCCAGACGCTCGCTCACAACCTTGCGAATCGTCGCTGCCGTCTCATCGGCAGGCGTTGACGCATCGATGACGTACCAACGGGTGGGGTCAGCCGCCGCCATTTCGGCAAAGCCCTCACGAACACGTCGATGAAAATCTGAACCGGCTTGCTCGATACGGTCGAGCTCTCGTTCATTCATGCGCCGTTCGAGCGTGGCGTCATCGGTCTCGAGCAAGATGACAAGGTCTGGCCATGTTGAACCGATCGCCCACTCGTTGATGCGGCGTACGTCGTCAACTGGCAGGCCCCGCCCGTAGCCCTGATAGGCCAGGCTGGAATACACCGACCGGTCACTCACCACATGCTCGCCACGTCCGAGCGCTGGTCGAACAACTTCAGCGAGATGCTGGGCCCGATCAGCGGCAACGATGAGCGTCTCTGCGTGGTCGTCGAGGCCGATGGTGTCGACATTGTGAAGAATTGACCGCAGTTGGGCACCGATGTCAGTGCCACCGGTCTCACGTGTGAGTACCGCACCAATCGATTCGGCGAGACGCTGCGCTTGCGTGCTTTTGCCGCAGGCTTCCGGCCCTTCAAATGCGATGTATACCGGCTGGGTCATTTGGCTTTTGGTGCAGCTTTCTTCGCAGTTGATTTCTTTGCGGCTGTCTTTTTCGCAGCGGTTTTCTTTGCTGTCGATTTCTTTGCAGCAGACTTCTTCGCAGGGCGCTTCTTAGACGGCCCCTGCTCACGGCGGATTGCGAGCAACTCAAATGCCCGCTCAGGACTGATCTCTTCAATGCGGTCGCCTTTACCAATCGACGCATTCGTTTCACCGTCGGTCACATAGACACCGAAACGACCATCTTTGGCGACCACCTTGCGACCCGACGTCGGGTCGTCACCGAACTCGCGCAGAGGCCCCGCGGCTGCCATGTTGCGCGCACCACCTCGACGGAACACCTTCGGAAGTTCGTAAATCTTGATTGCCTCGTCGAGAGTGATCGTCAACAGTTGTTCTTCAGAGTCGATTGACCGGAAGTCTTTGCCTTTGACGACATAGGGGCCGTATCGCCCGTTAGCCGCGGAGATGACTTCGCCGTCGGCAGGGTCGACGCCAAGTTCGCGCGGCAACTGCAACAACTGCTTTGCGTCTTCCAATGTGATGTGCTCGAGGCTCATCGTTGAGAACAGGCTTGACATTTTTGGCTTGGCGAGACCCGGAGGCAGGTTGTCAGGGTCGCCCCACTGCACGTAGGGGCCGTAGCGGCCATTCTTCGCGTAGACCGGGAGATCGTCGAGGGTGCCAATCGGGTCATCACTCTTCGGAAGAGAAAGCAGTCGGAGGGCTTCGTCGAGGGTGAGTTCGTCGGGTGCGAGATCGTCAGGGATGCTGGCCGTATCGTCGCCACGCTTGACGTACGGGCCGTACTTGCCGGGCTTCGCAATGATTTCGTTTCCGTCAGGATCATTCCCGATGGGGAACGAGTTGATGCTCGCAGCGTCGATTTGGTCGAGGTTTTCTTCGACGAGATGCTTCAAACCAGGCAACGTGTCACCACCGAAGTAAAAGCGCGTCAACCAGTCTGATTTTTCGCGGCGACCACCTGCGATGTCGTCGAGGTCTTCTTCAATTTTTGCGGTGAGTTCGTAATCAACGAGGTCATCAAAGTGATCTTCAAGAAGACCAACGACAGCGAACGCCGTCCATGTGGGGACGAGTGCTTGACCCTTCTTCCAGACGTATCCGCGATCTTGAATCGTCTGAATAATCGAGGCCCACGTCGACGGTCGACCAATGCCGAGTTCTTCAAGCCGCTTGACGAGGCTGGCTTCAGTGAAACGGGCAGGAGGTGTGGTGTTGTGACCCTCTGGAGTGCAGGCCTCTATCGGCACAACATCACCGACTGCGAGAGCTGGCAGCAGCTCTTCTTTCTCGGTCTCGTTTTCTGAATCACCATCGACGTCGCTGAGCACCGCTCGGTGACCTTCAAACTCGATCGTCGTGCCACTTGCCGTGAACTCACAGTCGGTGTTCTCGTGAGAGGAAATGGCACCGAGGCGAAGGCTGAGCGTCGTTCCACGGGCGTCTGCCATCTGCGAGGCCAACGTGCGTTGCCAGATCAGGGTGTAGAGCGCAAGCTCCTGGCGATCGAGTTCGTTTGCGATCTCTCGGGGGCTCCGCATAGGAGTGGTTGGCCTAATCGCCTCGTGCGCTTCCTGAGCGTTCTTCGACTTCGAGGTGTGTCGACGTGGCTGCTCAGACAAGAAGGCATCGCCGTATGTCGCTCCGATGATGTTGCGGGTCTCTGAAAGAGCATCATCAGAAAGAATCACATTGTCGGTACGCATGTAGGTAATGAAGCCTCGCTCATACAGCCCTTGGGCGATGCGCATCACCTGTGACGACGACAAGCGGAGACGACGTCCGCCCTCTTGTTGAAGGGTCGACGTCATAAATGGTGCCTTCGGAGACGACCGATAGGGCTTGGTGTCAACGCTGCGCACCGACACGGTTGCGTCACGAAGGCCTTCGGCCAATGAGTGGGCACGAGCCTCATCGATGGCAACGACTTTGTCGCTCGGTTTGCCGTCAGCACCGAAATCTTTGCCGGTAGCAACTTTTGTGCCATCGACCACAACAAGACGAGCAGTAAATGCCGGCGTGGTTGCGGCGTCGAGATCGATCGACCAGTAGCCGGCGGAGATAAATGCGATGCGTTCGCGCTCTCGCTCAACAATGAGTCGGATCGAGGGGCTTTGCACACGACCTGCTGACAGCCCTCTATTGACCTTGCGCCAGAGAATCGGGGAGACCTCGTAGCCGTAGAGACGATCGAGAATGCGGCGAGTTTCTGCGGCGTCGACAAGACCATCATCGATCTCGCGAGGGTTTTCGACCGCGTGATCGATGGCGCCTCGAGTGATCTCGTGGAACACCATTCGTTTCACAGGCACCTTCGGCTTCAGGTGTTGGAGCAGGTGCCACGAAATGGCTTCACCCTCGCGGTCTTCGTCGGTTGCGAGATAGAGCTCTGATGCTTCTTTGAGGGCGGCGCGCAACTCTTTGACGACCTGGCGGCCGCGGTCGGTGAGCTCGTAGGTCGGTTTGAAACCGTTGTCGACATCAACGGCGAGACCTTTTGAAGGAAGGTCGGCAACATGGCCAACTGAGGCGCGGACATCGAACTCGGAGCCCAGAAACTTCGAGATCGTCTTCGCCTTTGCAGGCGACTCGACGATGACGAGTGGGCGACCGTTTTCGGCGCTGGAGGAAGATTGTTTTGTAGCCATTTGTTCGGTGAGTGTGCCTCAACACAGCGATGCAGGCAACCGGAACGGTACCTAGTGTGGGGCCATGTCGTCTCGTATAGCGCGGACTGTCTGGGTTCTTGGAGACCAATTGAACCGGAATTTGGCACATCTTCGCACCGCGCGTCCATCTGACACTCGGGTGCTGTTTGTTATTTCGCTCGACAAATTACGCAGCGCCCCCTGGCATCAACAGCGCCTGCATTTCATCTTGACGGCGATGCGCCGACTCGCAAATGAACTCACAGATGAGGGCTTTTCGGTCGACTGGAGAGTCGCAGAAACGATGCGACAAGGCGTGAGCGCCCACCTCGAAGAATTTTCACCCGAAGACATTTCTGTTATGCAGCCAATGAATCGCGCAGGTCAGCGCCTCATCGATTCGCTGTCAGGAACCATGCCGATCACAGTGACGCCCTCGGATCAGTTTTTGTGTTCGAGAGAAGAGTTCGCTGAATGGGCGAGTGAAAACACCCGCAAAGACGGGTCTCTCCTCATGGAGGACTTCTACCGGTGGCAGCGTCGCCGTCTCGACATCCTCATCGACCCCGACGGTGAGCCCGTGGGTGGTCGATGGAACTACGACGACGAAAATCGACTTTCGCCTCCAAAGGGTGAACACGAATGGCCGGCGGTCATTCGGCGAGGACTCGACGACGTCGATGCGTGGGTCACCGACTTCTTGACTTCTGTTGATGGGTTGGTCATGAAAGGTGAACCACCAAATGGGCTGTGGGCGACAGATCACGACGGAGCAATGCAGCAGTTGCAGCACTTTTTGCGCCACGCGATCGACGAGTTTGGGCCCTACGAAGATGCGATCGTGGGTGATGAGCCATATCTCAACCACTCACTGCTGAGTCCGTATCTCAACATCGGGTTGCTGCACCCCGCAGAGGTGATCGCAGCGGTGAAAGAACTCGGTGATGACATCGCACTGAATTCCATTGAGGGGTTCATTCGGCAGATCATTGGCTGGCGCGAGTATGTCCACGGCCTCTACTGGTGGTTCGGGCCCGACTACGTCAATGAAAACCATTTCAATGACGATGCCCCCGTGCCCCCATCGTTTACTGGGGCTCACACCGAGATGAACTGTGTTGCGCACGTAGCCAAATGGGTTGAGCAAGATGCGTGGACCCATCACATTCCTCGACTCATGGTGCTCGCCAACCTTGCAACGCTGGCGGGAATTGACCCCTCAAAGATGATGCGGTGGATGTGGGCATCGTTTATCGACGGTGCCGAATGGGTGATGGCACCGAACGTGATCGGTATGGGCATGTACGCCGATGGTGGCCGGATGAGCACGAAGCCGTATGTGTCAGGCGGCAATTACATCTCAAAGATGACGGATTTCTGTGGTGACTGCAGCTTTGATCGCAAAGCACGCACCGGTGACAAGGCGTGCCCGTTCACCACGCTCTACTGGGATTTTCTTGATCGCAATCGTGATGCCCTCCGTTCGAACCACCGAATGGCTCGCGTCTACGCAAACCTTGATCGCCTCTCCGACATCGAGGAGGTTCGCGAACGAGCGGTTGAGGTGCGGAGCCGGTTGATCGCAGGAACCATCTAATAGCGATACCGTTCGCGGTGATGCCTGATGTGTTGCTCGGCTGGGACGAGCACCTTGATGCCGCTTGGCAGGAGTTAGGTGAACCTGGCGCGCATGGCACCCCGGGTCGGGTAAGCCGCATCGACCGAGGCTGGAGCACCATCTTGCGTCACGCCACCGATGCCGAACCGTTACGGGTGAGAAATATCGGTGCAGACGTCGCGGTCGGAGATTGGGTTGTGGTCGATGAGGCTGTCGAACGCGTCGCACACGTCATCGGTCGTCGGTCGGCGTTTGTACGTCGTGCGTCTCATGAGGGCGACCGAGCAGAGGCCGACGTGTTAGCAGCAAATATCGATGTGGTCTTTCTCGTGCATGCGCTCACGGCGCCCCCTAATCAGCGACGACTCGAGCGAGAGCTCGTGCTTGCGTTCGATTCAGGGGCGCAACCACAGATCGTGCTCACGAAGTCAGACGTTGCCGATGACATTGAGGCAACTGTTGACGAACTTCGAGCCGTTGCAGCCGGTGTGCCGGTGCACATCGCGAGTGGAATCACCGGAGTCGGTCTCGAACCCATTCGCGCGGCCGCCGAAGGGGGTCGCACACTTGCGTTCTTCGGTGCGTCTGGAGTTGGCAAGTCGACGCTCGTGAACTCGCTGATTGGACGCCAAGAGATGGCAACCTCAGAGGTACGTGAGCACGATCAGCGTGGTCGACACACGACGGTGGCGACACAATTACTCCCGCTTGCTGACGGTGGCTGGTTGATCGATACCCCTGGATTTAGGGCGGTGAGCCTGTGGTTGTCAGGTCGCGGCATTGAGCGAGCATTTGTCGACGTGTTCGACCTTATGGATGATTGCCGGTTCAGGGATTGCAAGCACGATCAGGAGCCCGGTTGCGCAGTGCAAGCAGCAATTAGTGCCGGTGAACTCGACCCATTGCGGTTTGCAAGCCTCCGCCGTCTCGTTGCTGAAGAAGCTGCTCTCGAGGAGGAACAGGCGCGTCGGGAGCGAATTGCTGACCGGCGAAAAGGTGGTCGGGAGCCACTCGACGACGACCCCGATGGGGAGTAATTGGCGAAACGCGATTACTGTCGACTACATGACCGCTTTACCATCAACTCCAGACATGTATGACCTTCGGATGTCGGAAGCAGCTCGTCCGTTGTACGAGAAAGTAAAGACATTCATCGCCGAAGAAATCGAGCCAAAGACAGCTGAATTCTTCCGCCTCGGAGAGGGACGTGAAGACCATTGGGGCTACGGCGAAGGCCAGCTCGAGCTTCTCGACTCGATCAAGGCAAAGGCAAAAGAGGTGGGCCTCTGGAACTTCTTCCTTCCAGATGCAGAGACCGGTGAAGGTCTTTCAAACCTTGATTACGCCTACATCGCTGTTGAACTCGGCAAGAACCCGATCGCTTCTGAATGCTTGAACTGCTCAGCGCCTGACACCGGCAACATGGAAGTGCTCGAGCGTGTGGGCACCCCAGAGCAAAAAGAGCAGTGGTTGAAGCCACTTCTCAATGGTGAAATTCGTTCGGCATACATCATGACCGAGCCCGACATGCCGTCATCAGATGCGAAGCAGCTCGCCTGCCGTGCAATCCGCGACGGTGACGAGTACGTGATCACCGGAGAGAAGTACTGGTCATCGGGTGCTGGCGACCCACGATGCAAGATCATGATCGTCATGGTGCAGACCGACCCCGACGGCCCGGTTCACCGTCGCCAGTCACAGATTCTTGTTCCTCGTGACACCCCAGGTGTTGAGATTCGCGGTGCGATGCACGTGTTCGGCGAAGACGACGCTCCGCATGGCCACATGCACATTCGTTTCAACAATGTTCGCGTTCCTGCGTCAAACATGTTGTGGGGCGAAGGTAAGGGATTTGAAATTTCACAGCTTCGTCTCGGACCGGGCCGTATTCACCACTGCATGCGTTCAGTTGGTGCAGCCGAAAAAGCTCTCGAGCTCATGGTGAAGCGTGGCATCACCCGCGAAGCATTCGGAAAGCGCATCGCCAACCTCGGCAAGAACCCAGAGGTCATCGCGAAGGCTCGTATCGAAATTGAGTCGATGCGTCGCATGGTGCTCACAGCCGCCAAGGCAATGGACGAACTCGGAAACGCTGAGGCTCGCGTATGGGTGAGCGCCGTCAAGGCAATGGTGCCGATTCGCACCTGTCAGATCGTTGATGAAGCCATCCAGATTCATGGCGGTACGGGTGTGTCGCAGTGGACTCCTCTCGCCCGCATGTATGCAAGCCAGCGCACGCTGCGTCTTGCTGACGGCCCGGACGAGGTGCATTGGTTTGTGGTCGGTCGCTCAGAGATTGCCTCCACCGAAGAGGCAGCTCGCGACTACAACCCGAAGGAAACCTTCTACGCAGAGAAGGGTTCTGACAACGCAGTGGCATTCTCCGGACCCTGATCCGGAAGTTGCCACCCAGTTTCTGATTTGGTCCACTGTCGAACGCTGCGAACCGCGGCGATTGGCAGTGGACCATATATGTGGGGGAACAGTTCCTCGACTCCTGGAGCGGGCGGTTCTTCGATGATGTCGGCATCGACAAGGTCGGGATCGATTTCGAGCAGGAGCAGCTCTGAAAGGTCTGAGTAAAACCGCTCTGCGACACCCTCTATCTGCTGAGGCGTTGAACAGTGGATGTATCCGACCTCATCGAGTGTCATTCCGCGAGTACTTATGCAGTAGTCGCCTGAGGCCTGAGCCTCGACCCAGTCGGTCTTGAGCGCAATATGCCAGATCATCGGTGGTGCTCTGTGATTTGTTCTCGTGGGCTCTGCAATTAACTGGGAGACTTAACCTCAGCGCGAAGGTTCTCAATGAACGCGTCTTCTGTCCGACGAATCGAGCGATCGGTTGTACCCGAGGAATGCGGAGACACGATGACCCGAGGCATCGACCACAACGGGCTTTCTTCAGGAAGAGGCTCAACTGCGAACACATCGAGACCCGCTCCACCCAGATGCCCTGACTGCAGGTGAGCAATCATCGCCTCTTCATCAACACAGTTACCTCGACCCACATTGATGATGATCGAACCCTCCCGCATAAGACCAAACTCACGGTCGCCAATCGAATGATGAGTTTCATCAGTAAGCGGCATACACAGCACGACGACGTCTGAGGTCGACAGCACCTCATCACGACGTGATTCAGGCCATGTTTCGCAAGGCTCATCACCACGCGGAGTCCGACGCACCCCGATCACCTCAGCACCGGTGACCGCCACCAGTTTGGCGACCTCCGCACCAATCGACCCCATACCGATAATGCCAACGCGCAGATCGCCGACATCGACCGTTGACCGCACTTCCCAAGCGCGGCGTTGCTGAGCATCAAGCAGTTCGGGAAGACCACGAACCAGTGCGAGCACCATCATCATGACGGTCTGAGCGATCGATGGTGCCGAACCTCCCGGCGTAAACAGCACCTCCACCCCACGATCTTGGAATCGGCCAAATACAGGATGGTCGCCTCCGGCTGAAGCACTTTGTAGCCACTTCAAGCGAGGGGCTGCAAGGCATGTTTTGAGAAATGGAGTGCTCCGGTCAGGCCAGCAGTCGGCAGAGAAGAATGCATGGGTGATGCTCTCAAGTTGATCTTCAGAGAACTCAACACCATCGACCAACTCGAGTATCTGAAGATGCGGAGCAAATGAAGAGACCGTGTCACGAAGGCTCGCCGCCGCGGTGTCGGTCATCAGCAATACGTCACCCACTACACACCTCCGACCCGACGATCGACCCCTTGCCAATAGGGCTCGCGCAGAGTGCGCCGCTGGACCTTACCCACCGGGCTCTTCGGCAGTGGATCGGTTCTTAACTCGATAACTCCGGGCTTCTTATACGAACCCAATTGGTCGACACACAACTGAACGATTTCGGTTCGATATGCGTCGTGATTGTCGTCATCACCTTCTGCGACCACACACACCGCAGCAGGGGTCTCCCCCCAACGATCATCAGGAACTGCGAACACCGCTACCTCAACAACAGCCGGATGCTCAGCGATCGTGTTCTCAAGTTCTGCGGGCCAGATGTTGTAGCCACCAGAAATGATCATGTCGTCTTTGCGATCGAGCACGTAGAGATAGCCATTTTCGTCAAGTCGCCCAATGTCACCGGTGAGCACGAAGCCATCGGCGGTGATCCGCTCAGCAGTTGCCTCAGGGTTCTCCCAGAAACCAGTCATTTGCCCGTCGCAACGAATAGCGATCTCGCCCTCTTCACCGATCGGCAGACTCACCGAAGAATCCTCAGGGTCACGAATTTCAAGAAGCGCAAACGGCAATGCCCGTCCGGTTGAGCGCAACGGGTTTGACCCCGGCACCTCAGAGAACCACTCATCTGGCCCCATCATGCATACCGGCACCGCCTCGGTCTGTCCATATCCCTGAAACAGCACTGGGCCGAAGACGTCGCGGCCAAGGAGAGCGGTCTCATCAGCAATCGGAGATCCTCCGATTTGCACCACCCTCAGCGACGACCAATCGCGAGAACGAGCACTCGGTTCACGAGCCAGAGCATTCAACATTGCCGGCACCGCAAACATGTACGAGATCTTCTCTCGCTCCATGATCTCAATGGTTTCGGCCGGATCAAAATGGTCGAGCATCACGTTGGTGCCACCACTCAACCACGTCGGAGTGTAGAGATAGCCCGACCCGTGAGAAATAGGCCCCACATGCAAGCACCTGTCGCCAGCCTCCATCGGCGGAAAGTTGTAGAACCAGTCGCGTCCAGCAGCAAGCCACGACCGGTGGCTATAGGCAACACCTTTTGACTTACCTGTCGTTCCACCGGTGTGGCGAATGATGTACCAATCATCAGGGCTGATCTCTACGTTCGGGTCATCACTCGAGAAGCCTGCAAGCCATGATTCGTAATCATCACCACGCACGATCACGTGCTCAAGATTTGGTAACCGGTCACGCACCGCATCAATTTCATCGAGATAATGGCCGGCAACGACAACCGCCCGACAGCCGGTGTGATCAAGCATGTGGTGGTGGCTGTCAACACTGTTTCGGGCGTAGAGAGGCACCCGCACAAACCCGCCGGCTGCTGCGCCGGCGAAGAAGTCTTGTGCACCGATTGAGTTGTCTTCGAGCACACCAATACGGTCACCCGGATGCAGACCTAACTCGAGGAGGGCATTCGCCATTCGGTTACCACGCTGCCACGCCTCCGCGAAACTGAGGTGCTCAGAAGTGGTGCCATCGGTGTAGATGATTGCGGTTCGATGCGAGTTGAGATGCGCGGCTTGGCGCATGAGGCTCCGGACGTCCATACCTCGAATTTAGGGGTCAGAAGATGTTGACCCCCCATCGAAACGCGTGAAGAACTCGGGCCGCTGTCGATTTAGGCGGTGAATCCGTCGAGGCGAGCAAGTACTTGCAACATCACCTCGTCAGCTCCTCCTCCGATCGACGACAGACGGTTGTCACGGAAGAATCGAGCAGTCCACGTTTCCTCGACGTAACCCATGCCACCGTGATACTGCAAGCAGGCATCGGCAACCTTGCGGACGAGACGACCAGCGGTCAATTTTGCAATCGTCGCCTCCCGGGTGGTGTCGATACCCCGTTGATATTTATCGGCAATCGAATAGTTGTAACTGCGCAACAGATCAAGCTCAGCAGAGAGCTCCGCAAGCGTGTACTGAAGGTGTTGATTAGCGAGCAGGGGCTTGCCAAATGCATGGCGCTCACGCAGATACTCAGCAGTACGTTCCAAGGCCAACTCGCACGCACCAACGCACGAATATGCCGCCCACATGCGCTCGACAACGAACTGCGACATCTGTTGCTGAAAGCCTCGACCGATCTCGCCAATCGTGTTGCTCACCGGAACCCGACAATCATCAAATGACAGCAAACCTGTATCGGACGCCCGCATGCCGAGCTTGTCGAGTTTCTTCGACACCGAGAAGCCCTCGGCTTCGGTGGGCACGATGATCTGACTCATGCCGCTGTAGCCACCGTCGTCAGAGGTTCGTGCAAGCAGGCACAACCAATCGGCCTGCAGAGAATTCGTTATCCACATTTTTGAACCGTTGATCACCCACTGGTCACCGTCACGAACAGCTCGAGTTCTAATGCCAGCAACGTCAGAACCTGCGTCAGGTTCGCTCACGGCGATAGAGCAGACGTTTGTTCCCTGCAGCGCAGGCTTGAGGTACTTCTCTTTTTGTTCGGCAGTTCCATACTTGGCGAGCGAAGGCGTGGCCATATCGACCTGAACTCCAAGGGCCATCGGCAACGAGCCGTGGTCACAGCGACCAAATTCCTCTGCGAGAATCACCGTGAACAGGTGATCGCCGCCCTGCCCGCCGAACTCGGGTTCATATTCGAGTCCGAGAAATCCGAGCGAACCCATCTTCGAGAAGATGTCACGTAGCGGCATCATCTCGGCCTCTTCCCATTCAGGAATTCGCGGATTCACCTCTTGCTCGACGAACGATCGAACAACGGCGCGAAACTCATCATGTTCAGCTGTGAAGTCCATGTATCCACGCTAGGCGCCCGGCTCGCTGCGGGCGCTGTCGGGTCGCGTAGTTTGCAGACATGGCCATTCAACATCAGCAACGAGCAATCGACCTCGGCATCGTCATTCAAGATTCAGAACGCTCCCTTGCGTTCTATCGAGATCTTCTCGGCATGAACCATGAAGGTGACATGCCAATGCCCATTGGCGGTGGAGGCACGATGCACCGTCTGCGTTGCGGTGACTCGCTCATCAAGTTGGTGTGTTTCGAGACGACACCTGAGTCTCGACCCGGGAGCGGGGGGATTGAAGGCGGAACTGGCTACCGGTATTTCACCATCCACATGGAGAACATTCACGACGTCGTCGCTGCCTGCGAAGCAGCTGAGGTGAAAGTGGTGACACCGGTCGTCGAACTTCGTCCAGGGGTCACTATTGCGATCGTTCGCGACCCAGACGGAAACCTCGTCGAATTCCTTCAGATGGGCTGAACACAACCACGCCACCCGAAAGTGGGGGCAGAGTTCTCAACCAGCAGGTAGGAGCGGTGAACGGTTAGACCGCAAGCAAGTCGCGGGCACCCGTGTCGCTGGAGGGGTGACGCAACTTCGACATCGCACGAGCTTCGATCTGGCGAATGCGCTCACGCGTGAGGTTGAAATGCTCACCAACCTCTTCAAGCGTGCGGGGCTCGCCACGATCAAGACCGAAACGCAGTTTCAAAATCTCGCTCTCGCGCTCATCGAGCGGTGCGAGCAGACGTGAGATCTCCTCAGGAAGAAGAGCGGTTGCCGCAACCTCGAAAGGCGACTCGGCAGAGCGGTCTTCAACAACGTCACCGAGTTCGGCATCGCCATCTTCACGCAGCGGCTCAGACAGCGAAAGTGGCTCAGCGGCGAAGCGAAGCGCTTCGGTGACCTTGTCTTCTGGCATCTCAACTTCTTGAGCGAGCTCGGCCAACGTTGCCGGGCGGCCATACTTCAGTTCGAGACGGGTGCGGGCCTTCTGCAGGCGAGCAAGAGTGTCACCAGCGTGGACAGGAAGTCGAATGGTGCGGCCGGTATTCGCGATGCCACGGGTGATGGCCTGGCGGATCCACCATGTTGCATACGTGGAGAATTTGAAGCCCTTCCGCCAGTCGAACTTTTCGACGGCGTGCATGAGGCCGAGGTTTCCCTCTTGGATGAGGTCGAGAAGCGGCAAACCTGAGGCCTGGTACTTCTTTGCGATCGACACGACAAGACGAAGGTTTGACTGAACAAATTGGCGTTCTGCTTCTTCACCCCGGCGGGCGGTGCGGCGCAACTCACGCTTCTTGTGAGTGGTGAGGTCTTTGCCACCGGTCTCGAGCGCTTCGAGCGCCTCTTTGCCGGCCTCGATTTCCTTTGCAAGTCGGACTTCGTCGTCCTTCGTGAGCAGGACATACTGACCGATGTCGGTGAGATATAGACGGACGAGATCCTCGTCGTCTCTGTCAACTCGTTCCTTCGCCATTACGGCTCCCTTTGCGGTGGCATTCGGTGGATGAGACAACTGTCACGATACCGACCCACAGGCCGACCCCCACCGAAAAACGCGAGGTAACATGTCTGTAATTCGATAACAGATCTCCAGGAGGTAGATGATGTCGAACCCCGTCCTCAACGAGCGAACTCTTGAAAAGTGGGCGGCGCCTGAAGCGTCGCAGCGCGCTGGAGTAAATGACGGACCAGTTTCTGAATGGACGCCGCCACCCGCTCCGGGCGAATCAATGACGGTGAAGGGCAGTGTGAGCGCTACAGCCGTGCTACTCGTGCTGTTGTTGATCTCTGCCGCATATGGCTGGTACCAGACGGGATCCCCATCGGTAGATAGCCAAGGCGTTGTCCAATACGGAATTCCTTCACTTGCAATGGTGGGTGTCTTCGTCGGCCTCGGACTCGCATTCCTGATGGCGTTTAAGCCTCATCTCGCACGCTTCGTCGCTCCTATTTACGCCCTTGCCCAAGGTGTCTTTGTTGGCTCGGTTTCACGTGCCTATGAAGAGTTCTACGACGGCATCGTCATCCAGGCCGCAGGTGCAACCATGGCGGTCACAGCCGTCATGTTGGGGCTGTACCTCACCGGCATTATTCGCGTGACCGACCGGTTCCGCAGAATCGTGATTTCAGCCACCCTTGGATTGATGGTGTTTTACCTCGTTACTTGGGTTGTCTCACTCTTCGGCGGGAATGTCTCATTTCTCTCAAGCCCGAGTCTGATGTCGATCGGCTTCAGCGTTCTCGTCGTCGGCCTCGGCCGCCGCCGCTGTTTCTTCGCGTTGCTTCTGCGCGCGGACCTCCTCCCACTTCTTGTCCTCGAGCTGCTCCCACTGGCCCTCCTCGAGCTGCTGCTTCTTCAGGCGCTGCTTCACGCGTTTCTGCCAGCGATGGCCCTGCGTGATGGGATTCGTCCCTTTCATCGCATGACGGAGTGACGCGCGCCGTGTACAAATTCGCAACGTCTCGGCAAAATGACGAGCACAAGTTTTGGCGGGGCGAGGGCGATGGAGCCGAGAGGAGGGTCTACGCAGCCCACGCGGCGGCGTAAGCGCGGGGATCCCCTCACACCCGCGCAGGCTGTGGAGGCTGTCCGCGCGCGCGTCGCGGCGAACGGCTCGGAGCGGCTCAGCCTCAAGGGGAGGACCCTGGACGGGCCCGCGGCGGTGCGAGCGGCGTGCGACGCGATCCTCGCGCTCCACCCTCCCACCGTGACGCTGAACCTGACCGGCGCGGTTTTCGATGACCTGACTCTGACCGGCTACCGCCAGTCCGTGGATCCGACCTCGCCCTTCGTCGACCTGCTGCACCCGCAGAACAGCCGGGGTGGCTACAACGTCGCCCACAACTGGATGACGTCGGTCGGTGGCGCGCTGATCGACCCCAAGGCGCAGTGGACCGTGGTCGCGGGCAACGAACTGACGCCCGACACGCCGCTGACCCTCGAAACCACCACGGCCGCCGGCATTCGTGTCGAGCGGCGGATCGAGGTGGTGGACGACTACCTGTTCCGGCTCACCGACCGGCTTGATCACAATGGCACGCAGGGCGTGACCCTTGCGCCGATCGGTACCGTCAACCGTTACGACGAGGTGATCGACGACCGCTACACCACCACCGGCTATATCTCGGTGCTCGAGCGCAAACTGCGCGAACACAAGTACGGCAAGATCGCCAAGCCTTCGACCAACCCCGAAGAGCGGCTGAACCCGACCTCCGGCGAGACCGGCGGGATCGTCAGCACCGGCGGCTGGGTCGGCTTTACCGACAAATACTGGATGGTGGCGCTGATCCCGAGCCAGAGCGACGAGATCCGCGCGGGCTACGGCCTGCAGAAGGCTGGTCTGGGACAGCGGCAGGCCGTGTCCTCGCAGTACATCTACGAGAGCGGTGTTCCGGTTCAGCCCGGTCAGTCGGTTGAGGTTTCCACCCTGCTGTTTGCTGGCGCCAAGGAAGTCGATCTGCTCGACCGCTACGCCAAGGATTTCTCGATCCCCAAGTTCGACCGGGGTGTGAACTTCTGGTTCATCTCCCCGCTGACCAAGCCGCTCTACATCGCGCTGGCCTGGACCACGGACAAGCTCAAGCCGTCGCTGGGCACCTACGCCTTCGGTGCGGCAATCATCATCCTCACCCTGATCATCAAGACCATCCTGTTCCCGCTGCAGCTGCGCGCTTACCGCTCGATGGCGAAGATGCGCACCCTGCAGCCGAAGATGAAGGAACTGCAGGAAAAGCACGCTGACGACCGTCAGGCGCTGAGCCAGGCGATGATGGGCCTGTATCGGGAGGAGGGCGTGAACCCGCTCGGGGGCTGTCTGCCCATGCTGTTACAGTTACCGGTGTTCATTTCGCTCTATCGGGTGATGCTGGTGACGGTGGAGGCGCGCCACGCGCCCTTCCCCGGCTGGGTCTCGGATCTGTCGGCCAAAGACCCCACGGGCCTGCTCGAGCTGTTCGGGCTGATCCCGTGGAACCCTGAGGTTCTGCCGCTGATCGCCATCCTCAACATCGGGATCTGGCCGATCATCTACGGCCTGTCGATGCTGGCGCTGCAGCGCATGTCGCCCGCACCGTCGGACCCGATGCAGGCGCGTATCTTCCTGCTGATGCCGATCATCTTCACCTTCGTCCTCGCCGGGTTCCCGGTGGGTCTGGTGATCTACTGGACGGTGAACAACATCATCTCCATGGGTCAGCAGTTCATCATTGGTCGGATGACCAAGACCAAGACGCAGGAGAAGCAGGAAGCCGCAGCAGCCCGCGCCGAAGCCAAAGCCGCTGAGCGCGCTGCCAAGCAGGAAAAGAAGGCGAAGAAAGAAGGGGCCTGATCGCCCCTTCGCGTCTCCCCTGTGCGCCGCCCACTTCGCGCCACTCAGGCGCCCACGCCCCGAGGCCAGCACCCGCTATGGATCAGGACCGCCAGACCCCGCCCGCCCATTTGTTCAAGCACCGCGCGGTGTTTTTCAAAGGTGTGCCGGCCATGCACTTCCTGCCC
>CALCBR010000052.1:0-15918 GCA_937897105.1 uncultured Acidimicrobiaceae bacterium
CGGACGATGGGCCGGAAACGGTGCGGGATCAAAAGCCACGACCCGAATGGTACGAGCACCGGCCGCCGACGGCACATCTGTGAGTCGTTCTACGGTCAGTTGAAGTACTTCAACGTGGCGCTGACGAGACCATCGATCGTTGATGGTTCTGCGATAGCAGCTACTTCTAATCTTTCTTGCTCGGCAGTGCGGGCGGTTGGTGCCCCAATCACCACCACGGGTGGTGAGCTCAGCCCGTAGGTACGGCATGTCGACGCCCACGCTGTTGCTGCAGAGCTTGCAGCGAGCAACACGAGGTCTGACGTCGCAGCAGGTTCGACAGTGTGTTGATCTACTTCTTTGGGCTGGGTTCGGTAAGTCACGACATCGGTAACCCGCCACCCAAGTTGTTCGATGCCAGTGCGAACCTCACCCGATACTTGTTCTCCGCGGACGATGACCACGTGCCCTCCACCCGATGGTGCTGCTGGAAACGAGCGCACGAGGTCTTCACCTGAGGCGTTTTCGGGGACGAGATCAACGATCTCTCCACTGACTTCTCTGAGCACTGCGGCCGATGATGGGCCCACTGCACATCGATGTGACGCAAGCGACGCCCACGGCTCACTTCGTCGCGCGCCGTTCGCTGATGTGACGACGAGCCAATCGATGGGCTCATCCACCGAGATGTTCACACCGACATCGACAATGTTGGTGAGCGGAAGGTGCACAACCGTCGCCCCGTGATGTTCAAGGCGTCGTTCCAGGTCGCCGGCATCGGGTCGAGTGGTCACAACTCGACGACCGTGGAGCAACCCGTCGCTCATCGTGAACGTCTCACACCCCGACCGTGATCCGGGCCTCGTTGGCGAGCGCTCGAGCTGCGGCAATGTCTCGTTTGAGATCGCCAGTGAGTTCGATTGATACTCGGAAATTCGATTCATCGCCGCCTAAGAAAGCGGTGAGCACGCCTCCCGAGACGTGGGCTCCAACTGGGGCAGAGCATCCCGCGCCAAGTTCGCTGAGGTAGGCACGTTCGATCGTCACTTCGGTTGAGGTGTTCTCGTCATTGATGCCAGCCAGCGCTTCGAGAACTTCAGGCGAATCGTTTCGACACTCGACGGCGACTGCGCCTTGGCCAACCGCCGGTACGAAGACCGCAGGGTCCAGTTCTTCGGCAACGTGGCTGGTGAGGTTGAGCACTTCAAGTGCCGACACTGCCATCACAATTGATCCGCTATCGGGGATTTTTTGCAACCGGGTCTCAATATTGCCGCGCAATTCCAAAAAATTGAGGTCTGGACGAATCTCCGCGATCTGGGCTCGACGTCGCACCGAACCGGTAGCCACCGTTGCGCCATCTTCAAGGTCGAGGAGCCGGCGCCCGATGAGTGCATCTGTAGAGCTTCGTCGGGCCATGATCGCAGCGATGTCAAGTTGATGCGGGCGTTCGGTTGGCAGATCTTTCGCTGAGTGCACTGCAGCATCGGCACGACCGTCGAGCACCGCTTGTTGAACCTCTTTCGTGAAGACTCCCTGCCCGCCGATTTCGTGAAGCGGTGTATTTGCTGCTTGGGTGCGATCGCCATGGGTCTCAACGATGACGAGTTCGCTTTCAACGCCGCACTGAGACAGAGCGTGCTGTACGCCCTCTGCTTGTGTGACCGCTTGACGACTTCCACGCGTCGCGAGTCTTATGACCACGCCCATACCAGTGGTGATCCTAGGCGTCGCCCGCGTGAGGGTCGTCGAGGTTGAACAGATCGATTACCGCGGACGCGAGTCGTTCACCACGCGGCGATCCAGCTTCTAACCGCAATCTCACCGACGGTTCGTGCAGCAACTTCGCAAGAAGTTGAGTGGTGACGACGTCGAGGGCATTGCGCGCATCTTCATCGAGTCGACCGGCAACACGGTCGAGTTCGTCCCGACGAATGCTGTCGAAACGTGAGCGGAGAGCGGAGATAAGTGGAGCCGCCTGCACGGCAGACGATGCGATCGCATAACGGTCAAGTTCTTCAGAGATAATCGCCTTCACCGCGTCGACAGAGGAGGTTCGGGCTTCTCTGCCGCGTTCGGCCCAGCGTTGCACGTCGTCGAGGTTAAGCACGGTGAGGTCAGAGAGTTGAGCAACTTCGTGGTGCACGTCTCGCGGTACCGCAATGTCAATAATCAAGGTCGGGCGATCTGGCGAGGTCGCAGGCCGAGCCATCTCGGTCGTGATGATCGGCTCTGGAGCGCCGGTGCAAGTGATGATGAGATCAGATTCAACAAGCGCATGATCGAGTGCTGCCAATGGTTGCACCGTGCCATTCACACGATCAGCGATTGAACGGCCGTGTTCTTCGGTTCGATTGAGCACTGTCATTTGGCGGGCACCATGGCCGTGGAGCGCAGCTGCAATGCCTTCACCCATGATTCCTGCTCCGACCACCGCAACGCTCACATTGTCGAGAGAACCGAGGTGGTCGACCGCCATTTCTACGGCGGCGTGACTCATCGAGGCGGTTCCTCGCGCAATATCGGTCTCGGTGCGAGCACGCTTTCCGGTTTCGAGACAATGGCGGAAGAGCAGGTTAAGAGTTGAACGTGCTGCCCCCTCTGCCTGTGCGATTTCCCAGGCATCTCTCACTTGGCCGAGCACTTCACCTTCGCCAAGCACCATCGAGTCGAGTCCGGCAGCCACCGAGAAGAGGTGATGTGCTGCTGCGTCGTCATGTTCGGCGTACGTGTGAGAGTTAATCGTCTCGAGATCAACGCCAGCGGTGGTGGCGAGGAAATGCTGGATGTCATCGAAGCCTTGGTGAAAGAGTTCGGCCACGGCGTAGACCTCGGTGCGGTTACACGTGCTGAGAACGACCGCTTCTCGAACACTGTCGAGGGCAACGAGGCCTGAGACGGCTTTCGCAACACTCTGTGCATCAAGGGCGATGCGTTCAAGGACGTCAAGAGGGGCGGTGCGATGGTTAACACCGACGACAAGGACAGACATGTTGCTGAGGCCCTACGCCGTTGCGTTGATCGAGCCATCACCGTTCACAGCGCGAAGTTGCGCCGCTGCGGTAAGGCGTCGTTGTTCGTGGTACGAGATGATTTGGAGCTCAACGGAGAGGTCTACTCGTCGTACGCTGATGCCGAACGGCACGTTGACCACCACGGGTGCGAAGTTAAGAATGCTCGTGACCCCGCTCTTTACGAGACGATCAGCGGCATCTTGGGCGGCTGATGCTGGGGTTGCGATCACACCGATTGATACCGAGCGCTGAGCGACGACCTGTGGAAGTTCGTCAAGGTGGCGAACTCGCACTCCTCCGACGGTGACGTCGATTTTCTTGTCGTCGATATCAAAGACGCCTTCGATGGAGTAGCCGCGTTCTGAGAAGCCTCCGTAGCCGCTGAGAGCCTGTCCTAGGTGACCGGCACCAACGATGACGATGCTCCACTCGTGGTCGAGGCCGAGTTCGCGCCGAATCTGGTAGACGAGGTATTCGACGTCGTAACCGACACCCCGGGTGCCGTAACTGCCCATATACGACAGGTCTTTGCGAACTTTCGCTGCGTTCACTGCCGCAAGCGTTGCAAGTTCGTCAGAGGAGATATTTGCGACCTCGTTCTCAAGCTGTTCGATCAGCAATTGCAGATAGATCGGAAGCCTGGCGACGGTCGCATCAGGAATACGTCGACGTGATCGATGGGGGGACATCGCTCTACATGATAGGTCGCTTGTGCGCGGCTTCACAAAGTCGCGCTCGATACTTTTTGAACGTTCGACTGCGCAAATGTGACTGCAGAAACTAGAGGCGCAGAAGTGACACTGAGCCCGCCACCAAAATGGCCAACAGCAGCAGTCCGAGGGCGAGGGTCGTTGCGGGGCGCATGCCGTGACCTTACCGACCAAATGTGACTGGTGTCGTCACGAGTTCATCTTCACCTTGGGCGATGACGACCTGCTCCCCGACATCGAGGGCGAGTTCGGCGGCCGCAGACCGACGATCGAGGCATACCGCGTACATGCCGAGTGAATCAACTACGACGCCGATGCCCCCGCCGATATCAGCGAAGTTGGCAGCCATCTGAGCCGACCTGATGACGGTGACTCCAGGCTGGGTCGTGTCGGGCAAGGTCAATGAGATAGTTGGACCCCACGTGGCCGGCAGGTCATCGGGCCCAACATTGAGTTGGCAATTTCCGAAATGGTCAACCCACAACACTTCCGCAATGACCTTGTCGTCTTCTTCCCTCGGCAACGGAATAGCCGACGGCATCAACAGCGATGGGTCAAGTTCGGGGCCGAGGTCTTCGATCGCTCCGCCATTACAGAGGAAGGCCGCTGCTGGCGCAAACACATCACGCCCATCGAAGGTGCCACCGGCTCCGCTCAGCACGATGTCGGAGTTCGTGATGTGAAAGGCACGCTCTGCGCCTCCGGCAATTGCGACGGCCGGGGCGATGAGCCCGTTGTCTGGGGCAACGAATACTCCGGCACCTCCAGCGACTTCCACGGCGATTGCTTTTCGATCAGTGCCAACCCCTGGGTCGACGACGGCGAGGATGACCCCTTCGGGCAGGTAGGCGGTCGAACGTGCGAGCGCAAGGGCACCGGCACGGACATCAAATGGCGGGATCGAATGCGTGAGATCAACAACGTTCACGTGAGGAGCGAGATCGCGGATGACTGCGGCGCACACCCCGACGAACTCGTCAGCAAGTCCGTAGTCGGAAAGAAACGAGATGGTCTCGAAGCGCCTACTCACGACTGTGACGCTAACGCCAGGTCGACTGCAGCGGTCGCGTGGAGCCGAGTCGTCGGAAAATACGGCACATTGAGGTCGTCCCATCGAAGGAGCAGCTCAATTTCGGTGCATCCAGCGATGATGCCCTCGACACCAGCGTTGATGAGCTCGTTGGCAATGTCGATGTAGGTCTGTCGGGAATCGTCGTCGATGACGCCTTGCACCAGTTCGTCGTAAATGATGCGGTGCACTTCATTTCGAGCCGTTTCGTTCGGTGTCCGAACGTCAAGCCCGTGTTGAGATGCGAGCCGTCCCGCATAGAACTCTGCCTCCATCGTGTATTTCGTTCCGAGCAACCCAACGGTGCGCACGCCACATCGGTGAATGTCGGCTGCGGTCGCATCGGCGATGTGCAGCAACGGAACAGATACTGCGTCGATGATGTCAGCGGCAAGCCGATGCATCGTGTTGGTGCACAGTACGAGAATCTCGGCACCACAGTGTTCAAGATCACGAGCAGCACCAGCGAGTAATTCACCGGCGCGTTGCCAGTCGCCGGAGGCTTGCAAGTCTTCGATCACTGCGAAATCAAAAGATCGGATGATGAGATCAGCCGAGTGGGTCCCTCCGAGACGAGTACGGACCTCTTCGTTAATGATTCGCTCATATTCGATCGATGATTCCCACGACATGCCGCCGATCAGCCCGATGCGCTTCATTCTGCACAACCTAGATGTCATCTGCAGAAGAACTGATCTCGAGAGGGGCAAACATCGGTTGCGGCGTGAAATATGGCCTGAAAAACGACTGGGGCTAGTGCCAACCCCCCGATGGCACTAGCCCCGTCGGCGCTTCCGGTTATCACCGGTGCGGCTCAACAGATGTCATGTTAGACCGAAAATCACGGTGTGAAAAGTGCCACACTGGGGAAATATTTCACAAGCGCATAAACGTCAACTTGCGCCGAGTTCACGGCTTCGGGTTTTCGCTGCAGCCACAGCATTAGCCACCAAGGCACGGAGGCCTTGCTCGCTAAAAACATTGAGTCCGGCTGCGGTGGTTCCTCCTGGCGATGTCACGGCCTCTCGGAGTCCGGCAGGGTTGCCTTGAGCAGCGAGAAGCGCTGACGATCCAGATAACAGTTGAGTCACCATCGGCTCAAGCACCTCTTCTGGCAAACCTGCTTCAGCTCCCGCCGTGATCAAGGCCTCGGCAAACGCAAATACGTACGCCGGCCCTGAGCCGGTGAGCCCGGTGACCGCATCGAAGTGTTCTTCGTCAACGCGGAAGACCATCCCGACGGCAGCGAGTAATTCTTCAGCCCAGTCGAGCACCGCAGGGTCGGTCTTGGCATCTGTGCAGATCGCGGTCACCCCTTTGCCCACCATCGCTGGCGTATTGGGCATCGAACGCACGACGTCAACCCCGTCGCCACATGCGGCCCGCAGCGATGCTGTTGTGATGCCGGCTGCAATCGACAGCACACGCTGGGCGCCGCAAGCCACCGCAGCAGCCGCAACCTCTGCGATTGCCGGAGGTTTCACGGCAAGCACTGCTGCGCGACAGGTTGGAATCGACTCACTCACCAGCACCTGTGGAAATTCTGCAGCAACTACCTGTCGACGCTCATCCGAAAGCTCGACGACCGCAACTTGCTCAGCGGTCACGATGCCGTCTCGAAGGAGTCCACCCAGCAATGCGGCACCCATATTTCCGCCACCAATGACGACGAGCTCATAGTCGTGTCCGATTTCAGCCATATGCAGACGCTACCGAGTGCATCCCGGTCAAGGGTTCTTTGCCGGCCAAGGCAAGGTGAGGCGCCCGGGTGGCCGGGAATCCGACCTCCCCAATATGGCTCACCCAGAGCACCTCAACTAGTAGAGGTGAGCGCAATGCGCTGCTCGGAAATGTTGGCGCTCGGCAGGTGTTAGTCGGCGAATCTGCGAGCGAATCCGAGGCGGATCAGAGCAGGAAACGCGTGCTCAACTGTTTGGTACAGGGTGCCAACAACTCGGTCGAGTTCATCGGTGGTCACTGCGCTGTCAGGAATTGCACCCCGGAGATAAATCGCGTCTTCGTGGCCGACAGAAAAATGCGCTCCGACCAACCGATCGTTCCGGCGAAGAAGTTGGTCTGCGAGCTCGGCAGCGTTGTCTTCTGGCGCCGGCATGACGTACGTCTCGTATCGCAGGGTTCGCTGTCCAAGGGTGAGCCAAATCGTCACGATTTCTTTTGACTCTCCGGCGAGCCGTACATACCAGCGAGGTTCTCCGAACGATGTCTCATCACTGGTGCCTCGATCGATCGCAAGAACATGTTCGCCGGCTTCTGCGAACTCGTTGAGCCAGTTGTCGATCAGTGTGACGAGGTCAGCAACATCTGATGGCGATTGCAATTCGCTCATCGGCACTCCAACAGCCCTGCCGAGCGAAGCTCGTCATATACCTCGTTTAGTCGAGATGCGGCCACCGTCCACGAGTAGTCGAGTGAGGCGACTGCGCCTGCCATCGACATGGAAGTTGCCATCGCTGAATCGGAAAGCACTGCATCGAGTGCTTCGGCGAATGCGGAAGGTGTGCGGGAGTCGACGAGAATTCCTGTCACGCCATCATCGACGAGCGAAGTGAGACCCCCAACCGCGCTTGCCACTACCGGGGTACCACAGGCCGCGGCCTCAAGCGCGACCAACCCGAAGCTCTCGCTTCTGCTCGGGACGACGATGACGTCGGCGGCTCGATAAAACGTCGACAGCAGGTGGTGTGGCTGCGGTGCAACGAAGCGAATGCGGTCAGACAAACCGAGTTCGTCTGCGAGCAAGCGCATTTCTTCTTCTTGCGCATGCCCGTTTGATCCACTCGCCCCTCCAACGACCAATAAACGAGCATGTGATTCGCTCATGAGAGCAAGCGCGCGAATCGCAACATCAGGGCCTTTAAGTGCCTGTATGCGTCCGGCGAATAACACCAGCGGGACGTTGTCATCCTCGCCGATGGCCTTGCGAGCACCTCGACGATCACCAGGGCCGAAAATTGCGTGCTCAACACCGGGCGACACGATGACCACCCTTCCCGCAGGCACTCCGTAATGTTCGATGAGTTCTGAGCGTTCCGCATCACACGAAACGCACACTGCGTCGGCGCAACCAATCTGTGCAGCCTCCGCAGCTTCTCGGTAGCCGGGCTCGAGATCTCCACCGGCACCTTTCACTCGGGCGAGGGTGTGAAAGGTAACTATGAACGGCACGTCGAGGCGGTGTTTAAGGGCATGCCCTACTGCGCCGCTCAGCCAGTAGTGAGCATGCACGGCATCAACTCCGCCACGGGCTTCAATATCGTCGACAACGGCCTCTGTGAAGTCATCGATGATGTCGGTGAGCGCCTCTTTCGGCAAGTGATGCGGGCCGGCTTGCACGTAGACAACCCGGTGCCCGGGCTCGACAATGACTTCTCGGGGGAGGTCAGCCGCATTGGCTCTGGTGTAGACGATGCACTCGGTTCCTTGCTGAGCAAGCGCAGACGCCATTTCGCGCACGTAGACGTTCATGCCACCACTGTCGCCAACCCCGGGTTGAGCAAGGGGTGAGGTGTGGAGAGAAATAATCGCAACGCGCCGTTGCTTCTCAGTCGTCACTAGTAGCGAAACCTATCTACTGAGATTGATATTCCCGAGCCTGCGGTTCTCAGCTAGTTGTTCTCAGAGTCAAGGAATTCGTCGACATGGACCTCACCGTCTCTGAATCGGCGTACAAGTTCGGCACCGAGGGCATCGATCTGCTCGAAGCGCTCACGCCGATCTGTTGAGATCTCTCGTTCGAAGGTGGTGAGCACATTCGTCAACGAAGTGAGTTCGGCTTGGGTCAACTCTTCCCCCGATGAAAGGCGGTTGAACCCGTGTTCGGCACAGAGTTGATCGAGTTGAACGGCGCGAGCGTCATTGGCCAGATGGTCGTCGTCGGCTCGCGGGGCGCGGGATGCCGACGGAGGCCCAGTGAGGTGCTGAGAGAGAACACGCTGCAGCTCACCGGAGAGATCTTCATTTGAATTGTCGCCTGACTGTCGCAGCTCAGCGGCGACAAGATCGAGGCGCGCCTGCGCAATCCGACGAACGTACGAGACTGCATCATCTTCATGTTGCAAACGGTTTCGTTCGGCGCGTAGTTCATCGAGTGACAGCGCTTGCAGATTGAGTTCAGCGGCCATCACATTCCTCCTGAGACCGGAGGGAGCACTGCGATTTCATCGTTGTCACCCACGGGAGTTGATTCGTCTGCGTCGTCACCATTTACCCAAATCCGGCACGTTGGCAGCACATCAACAAATCTCTGCCCATATCGCCCCGAGGCAGCTGCCAGCACTTCACCAACTGTGGCGCCATCGAGTTGATCGCTGCCGGTGCCTGCGGCTTCTCGAGCCGACGCAAACATTCGAAGCACTGCCACGACGTAAATAGTAGGTGACGACACTCATTTGACCGAGGAAGTCTCCGCAGGTTCGGTGGGGGCACCGGTACCATCAAGGGCCGTGCCGACACCTGTTCCAAGTTTGCTTGTCATTCGACATGGCCAAAGCCTGTGGAACGCGCTCGCTCGATGGCAGGGAATGGCTGATATCGATCTCAGCGATCTTGGCAGGGAGCAGGCACGCATCGCAGCCGAACAGCTCGCCGAGGGTCCACACGGATTTCACCGGGTGTATGCATCACAACTTGCGCGTGCGAGAGACACGGCGTCGATTATTGCTGACCACCTCAGGCTTGATGCTCCTGCAACAGATGAACGTTGGAACGAGGCCGATGCGGGGCCGTGGCAAGGGCTCACACCCCAAGAAATTAAAGAGCAGTGGCCAGGATTTCTTGAGCGGAATCGTCGACCCGATGGTTTTGAGCCGTACGACACGGTTGTTCAGCGGTCGCTTGAGGCTGCAACCGAACTTCTGGGCTCGATAGAGCCTGATCAGCCAACGATTGTCGTGACGCACTCTGGGGTCATTCGGAGCCTGCGTCGCCATCTCACTGGGGCGAGTGAACGTGCCCCAAATCTTGGTGGTTTGTGGCTTCACCTTGTGAGTGGTCGCGTGCGTGCTGGGCATGATTTTGATCCGTTGAGTACGGCCGAGGTTCGGGAATTCTCCGAAGGTCCTGGCCAGGTCACCTGATCTGCATCGAGCCACCCATCGACGTCGGTATCTCACATGGCTCCGTGAACGCAGGTGGCGGTAGTCTTCGCAACCGTGGGAACCGCAAAACGCGAACGTAAGAAAGCAAATAAGGCCGCTCGTCAGGTACGCGAGTTTCGTCAGCAGCGAATTGACAACGCTCGCCGACGCGCAACGAAGTGGGGAACGCTGATCGTTATTGCTCTCGGTCTCGTTGTCGGCATTGCAGCGCTTGGCGGCGCATTCTCAAGTGATGACGTTGCAAGCGACACGTCTGCGGCCACCGACAACTCGACTTCACCCGATGACACAACAGCAACAACTGAACCTGCAGTTGATTGCCCTCCTGTTGATGGCTCGGCTGACCAGCAGCAAAGTTTCGATAGTGCTCCACCAATGTGTATTGACAGCAATGCGCAATACTCCGCTGAGATCGTCACCAATAAAGGCACGGTCGTGGTCGAGCTCGACAGCGACAAAGCGCCGCTCACCGTCAACAACTTTGTGACGCTTGCTCGCTACCGCTACTTCGACGGCATCGAATGCCATCGCATCATCCCTGGCTTCATGGCGCAGTGTGGTGATCCAACCGCAACAGGCGCTGGTGGCCCCGGCTACACATTCGCTGACGAGCTCCCTGAAGCCGGCGAGTACCAGATCGGTTCGCTTGCCATGGCGAACAGCGGCCCCAACACAAATGGCAGCCAGTGGTTCATCATTACCGGTGAGACCGGAGTAAATCTGCCACCGAACTACACGCTGTTCGGTCAGGTCACCGACGGTCTTGATGACACTCTTCCGGCACTCGATGCCGCCGGTAACCCTGAATCAAATGGGGTTCCGCCTCTTGAGCAGGTGATCATTGAGTCGGTGACGATTACCGAGGCCTAAGCCTTGCGTTTCACGCAGTCGGTCAGCGACCGGAGTGCCCGAACCCGCCACCGCGGTCATCGCCTGAAAGTTCATCAACCTCGTTCCATGTGACCTCGCCGACGCGCTGCAACACGAGCTGTGCGATACGGTCGCCGCGTGTGACCTCGTAGTCGTCGGTTGGGTCGGTGTTGATGAGCACAACCTTTAGTTCGCCTCGATATGCCGAGTCGATGAGGCCAGGTGAATTCACGACCGATAGGCCGTGTTTCAGAGCTAACCCTGATCGTGGCAACACGAAGCCTGCCCAGCCCAGCGGAATCGCAATGGCGATTCCTGTCGGCATGAGCACTCGCCCACCTCCGCTTCGAATGACAATGCTTTCCCGTGCATGGAGGTCAATGCCGGCGTCGCCAGGGTGGGCATAGGCCGGCAGCGGCATTCCGGGGTCGAGGCGTTGAACATCGACTCTCAGACCGTCAGCGCCGGTAGTCACGCGCCGCTCCCTCAAGGGGCTCTACTTCAAGCGTGACACCGTCGATTGCCACCACTTTGATGGTGTCTCCGGCGTTGACCGGAGTGGCTCGGTTGGTTCGTGCGCGCCAGTCGGCTCCTCCGACGTTGACGACCCCTTCCGGGTCAACGCTCTCGACAACGGTGCCTTCTGAGCCGACCATCCATTCGCGGCCGATTGTTGGTGTGGCAAATCGTGTTCGGGTCATCGATGGCATACCGGCGGTGAATGACAAGATGACACCGCCGATGCCAGCGACGAGCGACAACCATGTCGGGCGCAACGATGCTCCCGGAACAGATTCGAATAGCCAGAAGCTGCCGATGATGGTGAGCACGATGCCAATTCCGGTCCATGTGCGTGGCAGACCGACTTGAACGTCGACAGCGAACGCAACCATTGCAAGAACGATCAATGCAACTGCCCAAGAACGTGCCGGGAGTTCGGCAATGCCGTAGCCAGCGAGCAGGGTTGACACCGCGCCGACGAGCCCGGCGACGCCGACTCCGGCGGTGAAGAACTCAAAGATCAACAAACCAAGCCCAATGAGTAGAAGCAGGTATGCGACGGGCGGGCTTGCGACGGTATGGAGGAGTTGGTCGAACAGACCGAGCTTCGAGAATCGAGGTGTTGCAATGGTGTTGCGTTGCACCGTGCCCTCCTCGGTCACTACCTCTTCGGTGGTGACCAGAGTGGTCACACCGTTGGAGTAGCCATTGAGGGCATCGAGCATGTTCGCAATCGTTGCAATGCCCTCGTCGGATACGCGTTGGTCGAGCACGCCGAGGTCCCGTGCTTCGCTGAGGCCAACGATGTCGCCGGCGAGCGGAGCGATGCGGGCGGCTCCCTCTGCGTTAGGCGCAATGATTCGTGGGTCAAGGGCACCGATTTTTGCTCCTGGAGCCATGCCACTGACATCGGCAACAGCAAGGAGATGTGCCGAGGCGCCGAGTAAATGAGCACCTGTCGGGCCCACCCAGACCGCTACGGGGATCTGCGAGTTATCGATGGCGACCAACACTTCATCAATTTCTTCGTTGGTAAGCAGCGAGCCTTTTGAGTTCACCTGCAAGATGAGCGCCTGCGCCCCATTGGTTGCTGAGCGTTCAACAGCGGTGACGATTTCACTCGCAACAACATGATCGAGGAGACCGTCGACCTGCAATACATCGACCGGTGCAACATCGTCAGCGGCCGACACCGCTGCCCCACCGAATCCAAGCACAGAGAGCAGGATTCCTAGAGCGATGACTAATCTGCGCACGAGTGCCTCCAGAAACATGTGAATGGTCGAAATTGCGATGAGCGATTCCAGCAACACGGTTGCCCCGTGGTTACTGCCTGATGGAACACTACCGACGGCAGAGCGAGGAGCGCGAGTGCTCCTCGTACTTGGTAAGGGCGGGGTCGGACGCACGACAACCACCGCTCTGCTCGCTCACGGAGCTCATGCAGCGGGGCTCAAGGTGCTTGTTGTTGCGATCGACGGCAAATCATCACTTCATCGGTTGTGTCCTCACGGGGTCGATGTTCGGTCGGTATCTGCGGGTTCTGCGCTCGAGGATTACCTGCTTGACCAAGGTTTTGGGAACTTCGCTCGCCGACTTGCACAGTCGGGCGTGATTGAAGTTGTTGGCGCTGCTGCCCCCGGAATTCATGATCTTGTGGTGCTCGGTAAGGTGAAACAGTTCGCGAATGCCGGTCAGCACGATGTTGTGATTCTTGATGCTCCGGCCACAGGTCATGCAACGTCGATGCTGTCGTCAGTTTCAGGGTTGCTCGACATTGTTGAGGGGGGTCCGATTCGTGAACAGGCCCTTGATGTTCAGCGGCTGCTCATGGATGCTGGTCGATGTGGTGCGGTTGTCGTCACCAAGGCAGAAACGACTCCAGTTAACGAGTCGATCGAGTTAATTTCTGCCATTCACAGTGTTGATGTCGCCCTTGCCGGGGCCATCGTCAACGCCGTTGAGCCTGACTTGCTGCTCATCAACCTTTCGGAGAAAGAGCGTTCGCGCCTTCCTGCTGAAGTTGCGGAGTTGATTGATGCAGCCATCGCCCGCCATCAACAGTCGCGACACAACATTGGCCGATTCGTCGATGCTCTCGGCGACGGTGTGATGGAAGTTGAGAGACTTGCGACTGCCGACCTCAACCGAGATCTCGTTGCCACACTTGCGACTGCTGCGTATGGAGAACCGGTTTCATGATTACCGATCTCATTAGCGAACGGTCGGTGATTGTCTGTTGTGGTTCTGGCGGTGTCGGAAAGACGACGATGGCTGCGAGCATCGGGCTTGCTGCCGCCACTCTTGGGCGAAAGGTGGTGGTCATCACTGTCGATCCGGCACGTCGCTTAGGTGATGCTCTCGGTCTCGAGGGGGGCCTCGGCGCTGACCCCGCCCGAGTAGTGCTTCCCGATGATGTCTCTGGCGAACTGTGGGCAATGATGCTCGACCCCGCTACCGAGCTCGAGCGCGTCATTCGTACAACGGCGGTTCGCCCTGGCCAAGCCGATGAGGCACTGGCAAATCCGTTTACTCAATCGATTGCGACCTCGCTTGGCGGTACGCAGGAATACATGGCAACCGAAGCGGTTTACCGGTTGACATCAGATGAGGCATTCGACCTTGTGGTTGTTGATACCCCTCCGAGTGATAAAGCGATGGCCGTTGTTGAGGCGCCCGATGTGTTGGTGAAGTTTCTCGATCATCAAGTGTTCAAACTGTTGATGGGAACTGGTGGCCGAGCGGCACGGTTGTTGTCGGCCGCCACTCAGCCATTGCTGAAAGCAGTTGGCCGGGTGATCGGATCAAACGTGCTGAATGATGTGGTCGAGTTTCTTCGGGCATTTACCGGCATGGAAACGTCGTTTCGACAGCGGGCGATCACAGTGCAAAAGATGTGGCGCAGCGACTCGACTGCGTTTGTGCTCGTTGCGACGCCTACCACTGAATCTCTGAATGAGATTTCACGGTTTAACGACGAACTTATTTCTGCGGGAATTTCTTCCACTGCGCTCATTGCGAACGGCGCAACCACAGAAGTTTCGATCGACGCCGAGACGTTGGGGCATCTTCCCGCATCTGCATCCGAGTGGTTGAGGTGGCAATCAGATTTGGCAGAGTCAGAGCGCACCGTATTAACGGCACGAAATGCCGACCTCCCTGAAGTAACAATGGTCGGCCGATTACACGAAGACGTCCACGATGTGGATGGCTTGTTGCAGCTTGCGGATGAACTTGTCTCAACCAGTTCTCGCGAGAAATTGCAGTGATGCGTCACTGAGATAGCCTTTCGGGCGTGCATATTCTCCTTGCCACCGATGCCGACTGGGTAGTCGATGAAGTCACTGCTGCTCTCGGTGATAACGAAACGTCATTCACCGTGTGCCGTGAGGGTCGTCTCGTTTCTGAGCTTGTTGCGATCGGAAACATCGATGTTGTGATCGCCGACCTTCAAATTGGTTCGATGGGTGGTATGGCGGTTGCGATGGATCTTCGCCTCGATGCGTCATCGGGTGCAGTTCCTGAGACCCCTCTCGTCATGTTGCTCGACCGCGATGCCGATGTGTTTTTGGCGCAACGCTCCGGAGCTGAGGCGTGGCTCGTCAAGCCACTCGACGCCCTGCGGTTGCGTAAAGCGGTCACTGCAGCAGTTGCGGGAGATTCGTACACCGAGGGTGTGCCGCTAGAAGAGGTTGTGGTCGAGGCTTCTGACGATGCCGAGTCCGAGCCCGCTGACACTGAAACTGCAGGGGCAGAAACAGTCGACGCCGGATAGGCTCCGTATCCGCTACGGGGTGTAGCGCAGCTTGGTTAGCGCGCCACGTTCGGGACGTGGAGGCCGGAGGTTCGAATCCTCTCACCCCGACCAAAGACGTCGCCCGTGATGCTCGGTGCCTCCGTGGCTTAGTTACGGTGCCGAACAAATTGTCTCCCAAAAAGTGCGAGATCTTCATGCTAATGCGCTCTTGACTAACGTACCGAACAACCGGTATCAGACTTCGGGAGAACCCAGATGAAGAAATACACCGCACTTGCCGCTGGCGCAATCATGATGATTGCCTCAGCCTGCACCACAACCACCACCAGTGAAGACGCTTCGCTCAGCGACGCCGTTGAGGCCTTGCAAGAAGAAGTTGACCGCCTGCAATCAGAACTCGACGAATCAGAGGCGTCTTCCGATGATTCATCATCGAGCGACAGTAGCGAATCGAGTGATTCCGACCAGTCGAGCAGCGAATCAAGCGAATCGAGTGATTCCGAGCAGTCGAGCAGCGAATCGAGCGAATCATCTGACAGCAGTTCCTCCGAGTCCAGCAGTTCATCATCATCGTCGAGCAGCAGCTCATCATCGTCGAGCAGCGACTCGTACCTTCCAGAACCGCTCATTGATAGCAACGGAACTACTGCCGATCGCGAGACTGCCGAGAAGATCGCTGAAGAGTTGGGCTGCGAAGGCTCACACGAGATGGATGGTCGCCACATGCCATGTGCAAGCCACGATGAGGGCTCGACCGTCATGAGCGCTTACGAAGAGGAAACCTCGATGCCGTATCCATCAGATGGTTTGTACGACACCATGGAAGAGGCAGAGCAAGCCGCGGAGATGGCCGCCTGTGAAGGACATCACGAGATGAATGGCCAGTACATGCCATGTGACG
>CALCBR010000053.1:0-4282 GCA_937897105.1 uncultured Acidimicrobiaceae bacterium
CGACAGCCAGGTATCGGCCGTTACGCCGCAAGCAACGACCCGAGCCGACCGCCCATCAGATCATCAAAGTTGTCGTGATAGAACCGCTGGCGAACCTCGTCAGAACAGTTCTCAAGCGAACGCTCAAAACGCTCAATCGGCCGGCGTCCACCTTCGACATGCGGATAGTCAGATGAAAACAGCACCACTTCTGACCCCGCCTGCTCAACGATCCAGCCGACATCCTCGGTCGGATACGGGGTGAACTTCATCTGCCGACGCACATACTCGCTCGGGCGAAGCGACAGTTTCTGCAACCGCTCTTCATGGCGCCCGAAAGCGTCGATCGCTGACTCCATCTGGCGCATCCACGACGGCACCCAAATGGCACCCTGCTCAACCACGCCCACACGCAAGTCGGGGAATCGCTCAAACACGCCATCAAAAATCATTGTTGCGAGGGTTTGTGCTGGTTGCACCGGAATCGCCATGTAATCGACCGACCGGAAGTTCTCTTCCCCGCCATGAAAATCTGGCGGCACCGGCAACCCGTTGTTGAAGTAATTCCGGTCGAGAAGCTGGCCCGTACCGCCGACATGAAAGACGATGGGTACGCCTGCATCAGCTGCCATCGACCACACCGGGTCGAGCCCAATGTGGCTCGGCGAGTGTCCCGGAGGGCAGGCAGACGCGATGAGTAACGCGCCTGCACCCATCTCGATCGCTTCTTCGGCAAGCGCCGGTGCCCGGTCAAGATCGGCAAGGGGCACATAGAGGGTCGACAAGAGTCGGCGGTCTACCGAGCAAAACTCCGAAATTCCTCGGTTATGGGCACGGGCGGTGCCAACCGCAAAATCGATATCGCCCGAATGCTCCCATTCGCAGAGCCGGCTGTTGTAGAAGGTGTTAAACACGAGCTGGCTTGCGAACCCCAAAATGTCGAGCGCCCGAGGACGATCCTCGGCAATAAACGACCCGGTCGCCGCATAGTTCTTGCGAAGCATGATTTCGGCTTCCTCTGCAGCGACGTAATCGGGCGCCTGATGCCGCTGAGCAAGCCGTTCAAAACCCGCTACCAAGTCTTCGTTTTCATCAAACTCGATCGCTGACTGTTGAAGTTCGTTTCCTCCCGGATACGTCAACGCGTCGATTCGGTCGCGAAACGCCGGGTCAGCGTTATCTCGCAACCATGTCGGTGTTTCCATGATGTGGGCGTCGGCGTCGTGAACAACGAGCCCTGTCGAGTTGTAAGCCATAACGACATTCTTGTCACCAAAGATGGCGTCGGACGACGCGGAGTTCTCCACTCACTTGGGTCGTATACGCCGTTGCCCGTATGTGAAGATGCACACACCTACTTGACCCGTCAGCAAAGCGAGATTTCATGCCGGCTCCACATGATTCGTTCACCTACACACCAAGCGAACGACTCCCCATCGAAGTTCTTGTGTTTCGTGTCGACCCCGCTCACGTCGACGAGTTTCTCGAGGTTGACTACGAAGTGTGGACTCTTGGTGAGGCACTCCTTCCGGGTTTCGACCGCATCCCATTTCGATCAAAAGAGGTGTGGCTTGACGACAGCCGGCCTGGAGAGATCACGCTCACCTTCGTATGGGAATCACTTGAGGAGTGGAAACGTGTTGGCGACACCGAGATCCAAACCGCTCTGCAGGCAGAATTTGATCGCCGCTTTCCCCACACTGTCGAACTTGTCTCTGCGCCGCACGAAGAAAGCGACCACGGGATTCATCGGGTGAGCCGTTTCGAGCGCATCGACTGACCCAAAGGGTTGCGCAGCCTTCAGGCCAGACCTCTAAAGAAATGAGTTATCGCGAGGGTGCGCCCTGCGCTGATCCGAACAGCACCTGCAGTGCCGACTCAGTGAACCGGCGATAGGCGGCTCGAAGCATCACATCATCTCGACCGACCAGCCACTGCGAGTTTGCCCCAATCACGAACCCGAACACGTTGTAGGCCAACACACCAAGATCGGCCTCGTTCGACACTCCTCTCGCACTCATCGCAGCAGCTAACTCAGTTGCAATGTGTTCACGAATGAGGTCGTCGAACAGCAGTTCCTCATGCATTGGATCGGCCTGGTGGCGGTTTTCCCAAAAGAGTTGAAACTGCAGTTCCATCTCGAGCGGATGCTCGATCACCAATTCGGCATACTCGGGCAGTTTCGCAATCACATCTGCGCCCGACTCGTTCAACACCCAGGCGCTGAAGTGCGGCACGGGGCCCTCACGCTCTAACAGAGCCCTCAGCACGCCCTCTTTCGAGCCGAAGTGGTGAAGGATGCCCGCATGAGTAATGCCGACCCGCTCGGCAATCATCGGAAGGCTCGTGAGTATGAAGCCCTGCTCTGCAAAGAGCTCGAGGGCGGCATCAAGAATGCGTGCTCGACGCTCAACCCCACGTTGCGCACTTGCCGACACGTGTCCCGCCATAACTCTGACACTACTTCGAGCATCTCGAGCGATGTCCGTCGGGCGATACGCAGAGCGCTCCACAACGCAACAACACTGTCGCCGACTACTCCTTCCCGGACGAGTCGCCAGATCTCATCTGGTCAATTACCGTCATCGGCGTGGCAGCAACACCGGCATCGAGAAGCTTTGCTGGAGCGACGTCTGCGTTCGCTGCACTCGCAATCGCTGAAACCATCAGTTCAGTCGACACCCAAGCGCCAACGATCGTCGAAGCTGCCGGCCTCACATTCATCGACCAGTTTGCGGGCACCCTCAAGAATCTTGCGGTCGCCATCTTCGGCGTTCACCACAAAACGGCCCTCATCATCGGCACGTGGACCGTCATCATCGGCCTTGCCGCTCTCGCATCGCGTTCCGCAGCGCATTCACGTCGACGTTTCACACTCCTCACCGCAGCGATAGGCCTCATTGGATTCGTTGTGTACGTCACCCGGCCACTTGCCAACACCATCGTTGGGGTCGTTGCGCTCGCGCTCGGGCTCGGAGTTGGGTTGCTGCTCCATCGCCATCTCGCGTCGCTCAACCATTCTGACCCCACCGGGCATGACGACATCGAAATGCCAGGCACCGCGCTCGGCAGCAGACGTCGGTTTATGGCCGTTGCGGGCACATCGATCGTCGGTGCCGCAGGGGCAGTGGGAGTCGCCAAGGTTGTGCGCCGAAACGCAATCGCCACTGAACCACAAGCCCTTCAACCGCTGCCAGCACCCACCACCGGTGCAACGGTTGATGCTGCAACGTTCGACAGCATCGATGGCATCACGCCGTACATCACGCCCAACGACAACTTCTACCGCATCGACACCGCACTCGTTGTTCCAAAAGTTGACACGCAAGAGTGGGCTCTCACCATCGATGGAATGGTCGACACGCCACTGTCGTTTACCTATGAAGAGCTCATTGAACAGTCGACCACTGTCGAGACCGTGACGATCGCATGTGTGTCGAACGAGGTTGGTGGAGATCTCGTCGGTAATGCCGAGTGGCAAGGCATTCCCCTCAGCACAATCCTCGAGCAGGCAGGAGTCAACGCAGGAGCGACACAAATCTTCAGCCATTCCGTTGACGGATTCACCGCCGGAATGCCAACTGAAGTTGCCCTCGATGGTCGAACCGCACTTATCGCAACCGCAATGAATGGTTCGCCACTGCCGACACGCCACGGCTTTCCGGCGCGCCTCATCGTCTCTGGTCTCTATGGGTACGTGTCGGCCACAAAATGGCTTTCACGCCTCGAACTCACCACCTGGGAAGCGGCCGACGGATACTGGATTCCCCGGGGATGGTCGAAAGAGGCGCCAATCAAGATCACGTCAAGGATTGACGTACCCCAACGCACAACGATCTCAGCCGGGCTCACACCAATCGCAGGAATTGCGCTCTCACCATCGGTCGGAATCGCAGAGGTACACGTCAGCATCGATGACGGCCTGTGGCAACGCGCCGACCTCGCCGACGCAACGAACGACAACACCTGGGTGCAGTGGAGTCTCGGATGGGAGGCAACTCCCGGCGATCACAGCATTCGAGTTCGCGCCACCGACCGCAACGGCGTTGTACAAGACGGAACCCCACGCTCGGTCGCCCCAGATGGTGCCACCGGATACCACCAACGTCGAGTCACCGTTCGCTGAGCGCTCGCCTCGCTCACACACCATCGCAGATGCGAGAGTGAAGAAACACATCTGATCGGAGGATGCCATGACCGAACTCAACACCGGAACCGACAAACTTCTCGGCCGAGTGAACGGCCCTGTCGCCGTGCTGTCGTTTAACCGACCCGAATCTCGAAACGCTCTCAGCGACGAGAT
>CALCBR010000054.1:0-1517 GCA_937897105.1 uncultured Acidimicrobiaceae bacterium
TGAGCAGTGGTCGACGACGATGAATGTCAACCTCACCTCGGCGTTCGTGCTCACCGATGCCGTGCTCTCATCAATGCGCGAGCGTCAATGGGGTCGCATCATCAATGTGTCATCGACTGCCGCTCAAACCGGCGGGTCGATCGGCCCCCACTACGCGGCATCGAAGGCCGGAATCATAGGTCTCACCCACGGTTACGCGAAGATGCTCGTGAAAGAGGGCATCACGGTCAATGCGATTGCGATGGCGCAGATCGATACCGACCTTGTTCACTCATCGACTCCGGCAGATCCGTCACGAATCCCTGTTGGTCGTCTCGGTTCAACGAGCGAAATCTCAGATGTCGCCTGCTTGCTCGCCACCAATGCGTACATCACGGGTCAAACGATCAGTGTGAATGGCGGCATGTATTTCACCTCGTAGTACGCCGCCAACTCGTTCCCCATCGGGAATAGTTAACGATGAGTGGGGTTGAGATGAATGTGACCACCATTACTGCAACACCCGAGCGGCTCAAGAACCTCAAAACGTGGAACTTCGCACTCACGGTGCTGCACCTCGTTCAAGCCATCGTCATTGTTCTCATTGGTGGTGACTTTGCCATAGATGTCACCTCAACATTCCCAGAAGGCCCTCCCGGAACCCGCGTTCCCGTTGCCGAACCGCTCTTTGGAGTGCGTATCGGCCTTGCAATCGGAATATTTCTGCTGTTGGCCGCAATCGATCATGCGTTAACCGCCACTGTTGCTCGTTCAACCTACGAATCAGATCTGCGGTCTGGCATCAACCGATTCCGTTGGGTCGAGTATTCGTTCAGCGCAACGATCATGGTGCTCCTCATCTCTGCGTATTCAGGTATCACTGGCATCGCTGCGCTCTGCGGGATCATCGGAGCGAACGTTGCGATGATCCTGTTTGGCTGGATCCAAGAACGAACAAACCCTCCGGGCCGTGAGTCGACTTCAATGATGGCCTTCTGGTTCGGAACGATCGCCGGTGTTGCACCATGGGCCGCAATCGTCATCAACGTCATCGGCTCAGAAACGGTGCCGGGCTTCGTCTACGGGATTGTTGTCACTGAGGCGATTCTGTTCTTCAGTTTTGGATTGAACCAATGGCTGCAATACCGCGGAGTCGGCCGTTGGACCGATTACCTCTATGGCGAGAAGGTCTACCTCGTACTCAGTCTGGTAGCGAAGTCGGTACTCGCCTGGTTTATCTACTTCGGCTCACTCGGAAACTAACTTCCGGCTCATCAACCGGATCGGCTCACTGCAGTGAAGGCGGGAGATGTCCCGAGCCACGTTCACGTAGTTCGTCCGCATCGCAGATTCTGCATCGTGTTTCCACGTGCATCGCAGTGATCGACATTTGGGTACCTCGTGACCTCTCAATCAGAGGAACCGGGTGCGCAATGACATCGGTCGATCCGCATCGATCACAATGTGGAGCAGCGGGGCGTTCCCAGGTCAACAAACAATTGCCGCAGGTAACAACGATGACCGCATCAGCTCGCTCA
>CALCBR010000055.1:0-10003 GCA_937897105.1 uncultured Acidimicrobiaceae bacterium
ATCGCATCGACCAACCGATCGCTACCACCGTCAGACCAATCGCTCTCATCAAAGCCAAGGCGCGCCAAGTTGTTGTAGTAGTTCGGCAGACCGAGGTAGATCTTCATGCCTGCCCGAGCAATCTCGCGAGCCTCATCGGCATCGGTTGACAACACCACCATCTGCTCGGGTGCAAGCAACGCGTCATCGCCCATTGCTTCGCGTGCGATTGCGGTGTGTTCGGGTGTCGTGAAGTACGGGTGGGCTCCATTTGCCTGCGTTGCAGAAAGTTCCAACATCTTCGGCCCGAGAGCGGCAAGCAAGACACCAGGCTCAACCGTCGGTTGAACCGCCATGAAACGCGCCTTTGCCATGCGCTCGAGATAGTCGACCATGTATGAGTACGGCTTCGAATAATCGTGCTTACGCACGCCGGCAACAAGGTGTGCATGGCTGACACCGAGACCCAACAAGAACCGTCCCGGGAAGGCTTCGGCAAGGGTTCGTTGGCCGGCAACCATCGTCATCGGGTCACGGGCGTAGACGTTCGCAATACCGGTCGCAACGACGATGCGCTCGGTAGCGCTCAACAAGATGCCGGCATGAGCGAACGGGTCACGGCCAACCGCTTCTGCGAGCCACAGCGACCCATAACCGAGTGCTTCGGCTTCTTGGATTGCCTCTCGAGCTTGAGGTGAGGGCAGCGAGTCAATGCCGCCATACCAAAGTCCGATTCGTCCCATGTCCTCTTGAGGTCGTGCCATGTCATTCAGTCTGACCGATCGGCTTCCCGAATATGTGACCGAACACTTCGGGGATCTGTGGCAACCGTGCTTCGATACCGAGAACACGCGTCGCATCTGCGACGATCAAGTTCTGAGCGAGAACACATCTTCCTCACCGACAGCCGAGTCAGGTGCGTCAAACCGGGTTCTCACGCTGGCCACCCTGCCGCTGTACCTCGGAGGTTTTCTCGGGCCGTTCGGCACGATGATGGTCATCTCGATCTATCCCGAACTACGGGATAGCTTCGACGCCTCAACTCAAGCGGTGAACTGGGCGTTCAGTGGGTACATGATTCCGTTCGCGCTGCTCCTCACCGTGTCGGGGACCATCGGTGAACGATTCGGTCGACGACGAGTGATTCGCGCCACCTTCATCACCTATGCGCTGGCATCGGTGCTGTGCGTGATCGCTCCAACACTCACAGTGTTCGTTGTCGGTCGTCTGTTGCAAGGCGCTGCGAATGCGTTCATCACGCCGTTGCTCATCGCCGGCCTGAGTGAAGTCATCGACCCATCTCGCCTCGGCCGCGCCGTTGGTGTGTACACAGGTTTTCAGGCAATCGGAGGAGCAGCCGCACCGTTTGCCGGTGGCGTTGCCGCTGCGTTCAATTGGCGCATCGCATTCGCCGTCATCGCAGTTGTCGGCCTCATACTCGCAACACAACCTCCACAAGGCGAACCACGTCCGGCAGCAGCAGCACCACCCATTAAGCCCCTCCTCAAACCTCGAATGATTTTGCTATGGGTAGCTGCGCTCACCGCTGCCGCAGGCCCCGTCGGTTTGCCGATGATCGTCGGCCTCTATCTGCGTGATGAACTCTTCATTTCGTCAACCGCCACCGGTTTCATCTTGTTATTTGGCGGAATCAGCGGAGCGATCGCAGGGCCAATTTTCGGTCAACTCCTCGACAACTGGGGGGCACGGCGATCATCGTTCGCCGCTTGCCTCTCATCGTTGGCATTTTCGCTTCCACTCGGGTTCATCACCGGAGCGTGGCTGTTTGCAGTCGCCTGGACGATCGTCGGTGCGCTTGTCGGTTTCATCGTGGTCATCTTGCAGAACCTTGCCGCAATCGCAGTTCCCGACAACCGTGGTGGCGCGCTGTCATCGGTGCTGTGCTTCCGATTTGTCGGCCATGGTCTCGGCCCGTTGCTGTGGGTGCCGATGTTTGCGTGGAACCCGTCATGGACGTTCGTGATCGCTTCGGGACTCGGCCTCATCACTCTTGCGTCATTTGTGTCATCGGCACAGTTGATGCAACAACAACCGGCCGCTGAGTAACTACTGAGTAACTACACGGTGGCGAGGTCGTAGGTTGCGACCGTGCAACTCACGGCGAAGATGGGAATCGGCTCGCAGAAGTGCACAACTCCCTGTGCCCCTCCGGCTGCCGCCGAAACCGTGAGGTAGGTACGAATCTCAAAACCGCCTTGGCCCGCATCGGCATAAACCTTCAAGTCGTTATATGCATCATCGTCAAGCAGTGCGGCTTTATCGTTGCGGCACCAGCGATCCATGAAGTCGAGGTCCCATTCTTCGTTGATCTTCCCTGAGTCGGGAGTTGCAGGCCAGTGAGAAATACCACCGGTGCCGATGATGGCGATGCGTTCAGGCATTGCCTCACACGCCCGGCGCATCGACTCACCGAACGCCCACGCCCGCTCGAGTGGTGCAAGGGGAGGCCCCTGACAGTTGATGTTGACAGGAATGACCGGGATGTCATAGTCGGGTGTGAGGAAGTTGAGCGGCACCATGATGCCGTGGTCAAACTTCCACTCTTCGGCATAGGCAATGTCGGAACCCTTCATCACTTCGGTGATGAATCGTTGTGAGATATCGCGATTGCCGGGCACTTGACGTCGTTCAATGCCAAGCCAACCCGGGTCTTCGATGGGGCCCTCATACGAATCGGCCATACCGATTGCAAACGACGGCATGTTGTTCATGAAGAAGTTCGCAAAGTGCTCGGCCGCAATGATGACAACCGCATCTGGCTTCGCAGCTCGAAGATCATCGCCCATTTGACGGAAGGCATCATAAAAACGGTCACGAACATCGGGGTCAGCCATGTGCGCACGACCGGTGATTCCAGGTGCGTGTGAGCACACACCAGCAAAAACAAGACTCATGAGGCACTCCCTTCAGACGACTGGTGAACCGGCGCAACAACGTCAGCGAGGCTGGTTGTCATTGCATACACACCCTCTCGCACAGGTCCGTAATTCGCAATCCCGTCGCGCATGCGCTGTAGGTAGTCCTGCCATTCGATCTGGTGAAACGCAGCAAAGTGCATAAGGATCTGACCGTTGACACCAAGGTGAAACAACTTGCCGATATCGGGCTCAACGAGCGCAGATGTCTCTTCTTCGGTGAGGTCAAATGGCTCGAGCACCGCCTGTCGATCTTCTTCGTAGGCGGTTTGTAACGCCGGTGTGCGGTTGAGTTCGTAGAGAAACTTCTGCACTGCGTACAGCGTCATGACCACTCCAAGAGCAGCGAGTTGGGGCCTCTGAACGTGATGTTCGGGAAGTAGTCAAACGTTTGGCCCTCGCTGAGGCGCAATGTCGGCAGGCGCTCGGCAAGGAGTTCGAGTGCGATGCGTGCCTCCATTCGTGAAAGGCCGGCGCCGAGGCAGAAATGGATGCCTTTTCCGAAACTGATGTGCTTGTTTGCTCCGGCCCGAGTGATGTCGAACTCGTCAGGGTTCTCAAAATGGCCGGGCGAGTGGTTCGCTGACGCAAAGTTGAGCATCAACCTCGTTCCCGCAGGCACGTCAACATTGCCGAGTGTGGTGTCTTGGGTGGTGACGCGTCGCCATGAAATCTGACTCGACTCATAGCGAAGCGTTTCTTCAACTGCGTTCGCAGCGAGCGACGGGTCGTCGACAAGTGCCTGCCACTGATCACGACGTGGCAGCAAACACAGCAACGTGTTGCACATCAGGGCGGTCACCGGGTCGTGGCCGGCAAAACTGATGCCGTAGACCACCGACTCGACTTCGCTGTAGGAAATGCCGGTCGTGGCATCGGGGTCACGGTCGGGGCCCGAATCGGCCTCCCAGGCGTTGAGAAGTTCTGAGGTGAAATCGTCCTCACGCTGTTCGCGACGAGAGGCAACGAACTCCCGGCAGTAGCGCCAGTAGTCGAGCATGCCTTCCGCGATCGCAACCTGTTCGGTGTCGGTCGGGTGACCCCACGAGAACGCTTTGCGGTTGACGCACCATGACTTGATCATGCGGTCATCTTCAGGTGGAAATCCGATGAGCCTGAACACGATTTCAGCGGGAAGAGGAAATGCGAACTGCTGCACAAATTCAGCCGGCGACCCATTTGCGATCATTTCATCGAGCAGTTTGGTTGCCCGGCTCCGCATGTAGTCCTCGAGGGTTTTCAATCGTCGATTGCTGAACCCCTGACGAGTGAAAACCCTGATGCGAGCGTGATCGGGTTCTTGACGGTTTGACATCACCGCAACCGGGTTGAAGTCGGGGGCCCCGAGCACATTCTGCGCAGCCGGGCAGAGCGGCGCAATCGGGTCTTGCACGTTGCTCGATGCATACACATCGGGGGTCATAAAGACTTCTTCGATGAGATCCATGTCGGTGACAACAAGGTGACCGAGTTGTTCCGACCAGAACACTGAGTGTTCATCTCGCAGTTCGTTAGCGATCGGATACGGGTCGGTGAGATAGTCGGTTGACAATGGCGACCATGTCGCATGTGCCGGACATCCGGGCGGCGCAGTGCCAAGTGATTCTGGTGCTTCGTGATAACTGCCGGCCATGTTGGTCACCCCCTGGGAGCAACGTAGTCAGCGAATCATGTTCAGACAAGAGCCGAGCGCAATGACCTTTCACCTGCCGATGCCCTCTCGGTCGTTGGGCCCTTGCCCGATCGTCAATAATTGAGGCGATGCCGCATATCACGATCGAGTTTTCCGCGAATACCTGCTCAACGATGGGAGGACCCACTGACATCGACGGATTGGTCGATGCAGTTCATGATGCAGCGATCGATTCGGGCCTCGCTCCGGTTGATGCGCTTCGCACCAGGGCGGTCGGCAGAAACCATGTGGCGATTGCTGACCGTCACGTTGACAATCGCTTTATCGCCGTCATTGCACGCATTGGGCCCGGTCGAAGTGGTGAACAAAAGAAGCAACTTGCCGATGTGCTCATCGATGCGGTGGAGGACTTCATTGGGGCTGAGGCTGCGAGCACCACGATGTTGAGTTCAGAGGTTCAAGAGATCGACGCGGAGTTCCGAGTCAATCGCAACGGTGTTCGTGATCGAATGATCGAACGAAACGGGGGCTGACGATGGCCGCAGACAAAACCTTCGAGGCGTATGAAGCAATTGCAGGAGAATCTCTTGCTCGTGTCACTACGCAGCCGGTTCAACATCTCATCGCTGGCGAGCGTCGCTCAAGCCTCGACGGGTCAACATTTGAGAACACATCTCCGGTCGATGGTCGACCATTAGGAACGATCGCGTCGGCATCGGCGGAAGACATTGATGCCGCAGCACAAGCGGCAGCCAACGCATTCGAAGAGTGGTCGCGCACCCCGGGTAAAGAACGCAAACGCATTTTGCATCGCGTTGCGGATCTCATCGTTGAACATCGTGACGAGATCGCAACCGTGGAGTGCATCGACACTGGCCAAGCCATCAGATTCATGTCGGAGGCTGCGCTGCGCGGCGCCGAGAACTTCAGGTTTTTTGCTGACCACGCTCCTTCAGCATCAGATGGCCGGTCGATGCCCGATCAACATCATGTGAACTATTCGATGCGGCAACCAATCGGACCGGTCGGTGTCATCACCCCATGGAACACACCGTTCATGTTGTCGACGTGGAAGATCGCCCCCGCACTGGCAGCTGGTTGCACGGTCGTGCACAAGCCGGCGGAGTGGAGCCCTCTTACCGCATCGCTGCTGAGCGAACTCGCCCTCGAAGCCGGCCTGCCCGCAGGCGTGCTCAACACAGTTCACGGCCTCGGCGAATCTGCAGGCAAGGCGCTGACCGAGCATCCGCTCATTCGCGCGATCGCGTTCGTTGGCGAGTCAGCAACCGGTTCACTCATTCAGGCACAGGGAGCACCAACGCTGAAGCGGGTGCATTTCGAACTTGGCGGAAAAAACCCGGTGATCGTGTTCGACGATGCCGATCTCGAACGGGCCCTCGACGCAGTTGCGTTCATGATCTGGTCGCTCAACGGTGAACGCTGCACGTCATCGAGCCGAGTACTCATTCAGTCATCAATTCACGACGAGTTCGTGGCAAAACTCAAAGAGCGTGTCGCCACTCTTCCGGTCGGTCACCCGCTTGACCCGTCAACGGTGATTGGGCCGTTGATTCACCCGGTGCATTGCGAGAAGGTTCGCTCATATGAAGCAGTTGCTCGCTCGGCGGGTGCTGATGTGACCGTCGGAGGTCTTGTGTCTGATCGCATCACGCTCGATGACGAGTCGTGTTTTGTGAGACCGATGTTGTTCAGTGGTGCCGAGAACGACATGACGATCTCGCAAGAAGAGATCTTTGGGCCAGTACTCACCGCAATTTCGTTCGAAGATGAAGCCGACGCGGTTCGTATTGCGAACGATGTCGACTACGGTCTCGCCGGATACCTGTGGACTGGTGACACCGGTCGCGCTCATCGTGTTGCCCGTGACCTCGATGCGGGAATGATCTGGGTGAACAGTCAGAACGTTCGCCACCTGCCTACTCCGTTCGGGGGAGTGAAGGCGAGCGGAATCGGTCGAGACGGTGGCCCCGAGTTTTCTTTCGATTTCTATATGGAAACGAAGAACGTTGCGATTGCATATGACACGCATTCAGTGCCGCGACTCGGAGGGTGATGATGAGCCGAACGCTGAGTGATGAACAGATCGCCGAACTCGCCGCTGAGCATGAAGCAGCTCGTGAGTCGGCATCTTCGATCGACCCAGTCACGCGCTGTTACCCCGATGTGACCCTGGAAGACGCCTATGCGATCCAAGCGGCGTGGGTAGCACTACAGGTCGAGTCGGGCTCGGTAGTTCGCGGCAAGAAGATCGGTCTCACCAGCCGAGCGATGCAGCAGGCGATGAAGATCGACGAGCCTGACTACGGCATCTTGTTTGACTACATGTTCATCGCGAACGGTGGGTCGCTCAAGCGGGCTGATCACGTCGACCCGAAGATCGAAGTTGAGCTGGCATTCGTGTTGAGCGACGACCTCAACGGTGCTGATGTCACCGCGCAAGATGTGTACGACGCAACCGACCACGTCGTTGCTGCTCTCGAACTCATCGACGCTCGTTCCTACCGGGTGCACCCTGACGACGGTGTGAGCAGAACGGTTCGTGACACCATCGCTGACAACGCGGCGAACGCCGGCATTGTCGTTGGTGATGTGAAGATGCCGGTCGATGAAGTTCGACATGGCGAGCTGCGATGGGCGGGAGCGATCTGTTCACGAAACGGTGTCGTTGAAGAAACCGGTGTGGCTGCCGGTGTGCTGGGAGACCCAGTAGAAGGCATCGTGTGGCTTGCTCAACGACTGCACGGCCTCGGAATTCCGCTGCAAGCAGGCGAGACCGTGTTGGCAGGTTCATTCACCCGGCCACTTGATTGCCGGGTTGGCGACGAGTTTCATGTCGATTTTGCGTCCCCCGCCCTTGACCTCGGTGTGATCAGGCTCTCAGTTGAGTGAGGTTGCGGTGCCGGCGAGTGCGGCGGCGCACCCTAAGGTCATGGCATGAAGTTTCATGATCCACGAGGGGAACGCTCCGGACCAACTGTTCCGTATGAATTGTCGGCTCACCTCGCGCCGGGCCAGCAAATCGGTTTGTTCGCCAATGGCTTCCCAGGGTCGGTTGAGTTTCTTCAACTCATCGGTGAAGCGGTTGAGCGGGTCATACCCGGTATCACCGTGAAGTTGTGGAATAAGGGAAACGCGAGCGCCCTCGCCTCCACCGAAGACCTCGCTGAAATTTCTGACACATGCTCCGCAGTTATTGCGGCATACGGCCATTGAGGCAGTTGCACTTCCGGCACCGTGCGTGACGGCATCCAACTCGCCCTTCGAAACATTCCAACTGTTGCTCTCGTGACCGAACCGTTCTGGCAGCAAGGTGACCTCATTGCGTTGTCGAGTGGAATGCCTGACATTCCGCGAGTTCGCCTGCCGCATCCGATCGCAGGTTCAAGCGCCAGTGAGATGGCGGCACTTGCTGATGAGATCGCTCCGCGCCTCGTCGCAGTGTTGAACGGTAACGAGTCGGGCGATAACGAGCCCGTCGCCGCAGCGAGTGGGTCGTAATGGAGCTACTTGAGGCGGTCGATCAGGTCGCAGCGCTCGAAATGCTGCACGAGATGGGTTGCACCGACGGACTGCCAGTGATCATCCCGACAACAGAACTGGTCGATCGAATGGTGCTTGCCTCGGGTCTTGACGGCGACGTGGTGCTCGGCGAGGTTGGCCCACTTGGAGGAGTTGCCACCGTCGAGAAACTCGCAACGAATGCGGTGATGGCAGGTTGCTCACCCGACTACATGCCGTTCGTGCTTGCTGCGATGCAAGCGGTGCTGCAGCCTGAGTTTGATCTCAGTGAGGTGCAGTCGACCACACATTCGATTGCGCCCTTACTTGTTGTGAACGGCCCACTTGGAGCGATCACAGGCATTGCATCGGGGTTTGGTGCGTTGGGGCCCGGGCATCGCGCAAACGCATGCATCGGACGTGCGTTGCGTCTCGCCATGATGAACATTGGTGGAGCAAAGCCTGGTGTATCAGACATGGCGTTGCTCGGTCACCCAGGGAAGTTCTCGATGTGTCTCGCCGAAGCAGAACATGCATCGCCGTTCCCGCCGATGTCGGAAATGTGGGGCTACCCAACAGGCAGCGATGTTGTCACCGTCCTCGGTACAGAAGCTCCGCACTCGGTGATGTTTGTGAACGATGCGGACGACCCTGACTCCCCCGATCGGCTTCTGCGAATACTTGCCGAAGTCTCAACAAATGCCGGGTCAAACAACTTGTACCTTCGCACGGGGTCGGTCGCGATCGCGCTGAACCCAGAACATGCGAATGTGCTTGCGAAGGCCGGCTGGACTCGCTCGTCAATTCAAGATCGTCTGTTTGAGTTGTGTCATGTGCGGCGGTCACGCATCCGATCGTTGAATGCTGCGTTAACGCCGAAAGGGTCAGATGACGACCTCATTCCGGTGTTTGAGTCTCCTGATCGTTTCCTTGTGTTTGTCGCCGGCGCTGACGGCTTGTATTCGGTGGTGTTCCCGTCGTGGTCAGCCGGCGCGCACGGAAACAACCCTGTGCACATGGCAGTGGTGAGTGATCAGGCGTGCGAGGTTCCGTTCGCAACGAGTTGAGTGTCGGCCGGTTAGAACGGTTCGAGTTCTTCGCCGAGTACGAAGCGACCGATCTGATGATGTGCCCGATCTCGGTGTGCATTGATATGAAGTGGCATCGCTTGGAAGTCACGCCAACGCCGCTCGAAGTGCCCGCTCTCACGCAGGCCGTTGCCGCCCTGGGTTGACAGCAGTTCTGTCATTGCGTCGCGAAGTTGATCAAGCGCCGATGTTGCGAGCCCAACCTGTCGCAAGTAGTCGGCATCGGTAGGAACGATCTCAGCTGCGATTCGCTCGTCGATCTCTCGACATGCAGTTTCCATTGTTGCGGCAGCGGCTGCGACGAGTGACGACGCTCGACCGAGGTTCACCTGCACGGTGGGTCGAGACACCATTGCCTTCCCGAGAATTGCTTTTCGACTGGTGATCTCTTCGGCAGCATCGGTGAGTGCGGCTCGGACGAGCCCGACACCCATCCACCCAAGCCATACGTCTGAGAGACCAACCCAATCTTCGCGGTAGCGGTGGTCAACCACGGGCACAGTGCGAAGCGTTTCCGCACGGTTGGCACCAAACCAGTCGGCGCAACGATCGAGTGGCACCCGAACCTGTTCGTAGTGAATGTCGTCGGTGGCGGATGCCCGCACTGAACTTCCATCCCATGTCGGATCGATTCGAACGTTGGGATCGCTGAGAGGAACGATCGTGAAGCGAATGTCGAGTGGCTCAACCCGGTTGCCGTCGGTATCGCAGACCGCGAACACAACTCCGGCCCAATCTGCATAACGTCCACCTGAACTGAACGACCCACGGCCGTTGAGAACGACGCTGTCGCCGTCGATGACCCCGGTGACGCCTGAGCCTGCGCCGGCGGGAAAACACACCCACTC
>CALCBR010000056.1:0-4673 GCA_937897105.1 uncultured Acidimicrobiaceae bacterium
ACCCCGTGCTCGGTATCGATCAAAATGCGAACCCGGTTGACGAGCACAAAGGTCAACTGACTGAAGTTGCCCAAGCTGATACCACCAGCGAACGAGCGCTTCGTGCCCTTGGGGTGCACGAAGCCCTCACCGTGGCGGTGTGCATTGGCAATGGAATCGAGGCGAGTGTGCTCACAACTGCACTGCTCGTCGAACTTGAGGTGAAGAATATTTGGGCCAAAGCAATCACGGCAGACCATGGCCGGATCTTGTCAAAAGTGGGCGCTCATCATGTGGTCTACCCAGAGGCGGAAATGGGGGAACGTGTCGCCCACCTGGTCACCGGCAAGCTCGAAGAATTCGTGCGGCTCAATGCAGCAGATGAGGTTGGAACACCAATCGACCCCGATGATGAATTCGTCATCAGCCAAATGATGGTTCCCGCCCACGTCGCAGATAAAACCCTCAGAGAAGCGGGTATTCGTCAAGAGTTCAAGGTCACCGTCGTATGCATTCAGCCAGCCGGCGGGAAGTTCACATATGCCGAAGCCGGGACGGTGCTGAAGCCTCAGGACCACATCGTCGTCGCCGGCCACCCTGACGATGTCGAGCGATTTGCCGCCTCAGACTGATCATCCACACGAATACGCAGCATCCCCTCGTGATGGGTACGTTGACCGACATGTCAACAAAAGTTCGATGCGTTTCCTCGTCAATTCATGTTTCGGCATCGCCTGCCGAGGTGTTTGCGATGTTGTCTGACCCTGATCAGCACCGCCTCTTCGACGGCTCGGGCATGGTTCGATCGAGCCGTTCTGGAAGCTCGTCGCTCGAGTTGGGGTCGAAGTTCGGTATGAACATGAAACTTGGCCCTATTCCCTACCGAATGAACAACACCGTCGTTGAATTCGAGCACGACCGCCTCATTGCATGGGCGCACATCGGTGGCCACAGATGGCGGTATGAACTCGAAGCAGACGGAGATGGCACTCGTGTGACCGAATCGTTCGATTGGTCAACTTCGAAGGCACCATGGTTCATCGAACTCATGAACTATCCCACCCGAAACCACAAAGCAATTGTCAGCACGCTCGAGCGCCTGCAGAATTTGCTCGCCGAGAGGGCTCGTGCCTGACGCCGTCCACGTCTACTGGAGACCAGGATGTCCGTTTTGCTCGATGCTGCGCCGTGGGCTCGAGAAGCGGGGCATTGCAACGATCGAGCATGACATTTGGTCTGACGCGGACGCTGCTGAAGTCGTTCGAAGTTTTGCTCGCGGTAATGAAACCGTCCCGACGGTGGTGATTGGCGATGTGGGATTTGTGAATCCAACAGCAGGGGCAATCGAGCAGTATTTGAGGGACCACGCACCGAATTTTTTTCTTGATATTTAGTGCTGTTGTCGGCTCTGCCCAAGATTCGCCCTCAGCCGGGAGGCGTCAAGGACTGCCCTCACCCCGGCCGGTTTCGGGGCATCGGCTCAGGTTGCAACGCTTCTGAGTCGAAAATTGTGAGTGAAAAGTCCGAGGAAAAATATCGAGACACTCGTGAGCGCCATTGTCGCTCCCGCTGCCGTTCTGTGGTGGTAACTAATAAGTAGTCCAACTACGGCTGCGAATGCCCCCAAAATCACGGAAAGGGCGATTATTCGGGGGACACTTTTGACCAACAACGACGCAGTTGTGGGAGGAGCGATCAAGAATGCGAACACAAGTAACGATCCAACTGTCTCAAATGAGTTCACAACGGTCAGGGCTGTCATCGCAAGCAAAGCAAAATGAGCTAGTCGGGGCGAGAATCCGGCAATCTTCGCTTGTGCGGGGTCGAAGGTCGCCATGGACAATGCCCGGTGCCCGATCGTCACAAAAAGAATCGATATCACAGCGAATATGCCAGATCTGATAATTCCTTCCTGATTTACTGCAGTAACCGAGCCAAACAGGAAGCGATTCAGATCGCCAAATCCACCGCGCGCAGACATGAGCACAACTGCGAGTGACAGAAACCCAACGCAAAGAATTCCCAGTGAAACATCATCAGGTAGCGGTGACGTCGCGCGGATGATGTTGACACCTGAAACCATCACAAAGGCGGCCACTATGGCACCAATCTGCGGATTCACGGTCAGCGCCCATGCAATTGCAATCCCTGGAAGTACACCTTGAGCTAGCGCATCACCTAAGAAGGTGAGCCCTCGAAGCACTACCCAAGTCCCAACAATTGACGACGCCACGACGGTGAAAAGAGAACCCAAAAGGGCGTCTCTCATGATCCCGCTCTCCACGAAAGGACTGAACCACCAAGCGACCGGATCGGTCAACCACGTCATTCGAAGAATTCTATGTCAAGCACTCAACCTTCGTGACAAGCACTCAGTTGCTTAGACCTGCGACGATCCGATCAACGTTAGTCCTCATCATGGTGAGGTAATCGGCTCCAATTTCAGCATCCTCCACAAGGGCGCCTGTAAGAAGAGAAACTGCCTGTATCCCGTCCAGCCGATCAGCAAATGCTTGCGCATCTGCGGAACTCGCCTGGAGGTCGTAGAAGATTGCTGTCACTCCAGTTTCCTGAACTTTCTCTGCAAGTTCAGCGAGATCTGCTGGGTTTGCCTCAGCGAGGGTACTTGTCGATGGAAGGATGGTTCCAAGAACGGTGAACCCATAACGGTCGGCGAAGTACCCAAAGGCGTCATGGTTGGTCACAAGGAGGCGACTGTCTGGCTCAATTGCTGAGACAGCTGCTGCGATCTCTTCATCAAGTGCTGCCAATTCCTCTGCATAAGCTGTTGCGCAAGCTTCGACGCTCTCTGGCCAGCCTGCATCCACTGCAGCTGAAGCAATACCTCTTACTGCTTCCGCCACGACAACCGGATCAAGCCAGAAGTGCGGATCGCCAGCTGAATGGTCGTGGCCGTGATCGTCGTGGTCGGCGTGATCCTCATCGCCGTGATCGTCGTGGTCGGCGTGATCCTCATCGCCTGCCATCACGTATGTTTCAACGAGGCTGGCCACAGATAGGACAGTTGTCTTGGTCTCGTCTATCGAGTCCAAGGTGGCCAACAGTCCCTCTTCGAGGAATAGACCGTTTCTGACCAAGAGATTCGCCGCTGCAATGTCTTCTGGGACTCGAACCGAAGGTTCAAAACTATGAGGGTCGGCGCCTGCCGGGATGATCGATTCGACAGGTGCATCACACAGCGCGTTTGACGTGATATCGGCCCAAATGGTTGTGGTCGCTAGCGCAGTCAAGGCTTGCGTTGGTGAATCGGCGGTTTCCGTTGTCTCAACTCCCGAAGTTTCGGTCTCATCACTAGAACTTTCCGTTCCTCCACATGCTGCAACCGCCAGGGCAAACGCTGCGAGAACAGAAACTTTCTTGAAACGAGTTGAGTGAAGACTGAGAATCATTCTCATGATGCTACATTTAGGTTCTGATGTTTTCAACCCATCTCAACCGTTCCAGACAAGGAACTTCCGTAGTGAGTCTTACCGACATCTGCGTGCACCGTAGATCTGCCATTTGTTTAGCTCCATGCTCAGTAAACATCAGATCGGAAGAGTCAATCGCTCTTGTCGGGGCAAACGGCAGCGGAAAGACCACGCTTCTCCATGTGATGGCAGGAATTCTGGAGGCGACAGATGGGACTGTGGAGGGTCAACCAAAAGTTGCCTTTGTAGCACAAGAGCAAACTCATCACTCTTGGATGCCAATGTCAGTCGAAGAAGTACTGAAAATGGGAAGATACCGTGGTCTCTTCCATCGACTCCGAGCAGAAGATCGGATCGAGGTTGACTCAGCGGCGGAGCGCCTCGGCGTCGGACATCTCCGTCACCGTCGATTCAGCGAACTATCAGGCGGTGAACGCCAGCGAGTATTGGTTGCAAGAGCTGTAGCTGCCTCCGCTGAACTATTACTTTTGGATGAACCAATCACGGGGCTTGATTTGCCGAGCCAGGAAATTATTCTTGAGGTGATCGATGCGGAGGCCGCTCGTGGCGCTGCTGTTGTGTTTTCTACTCATCAGCTCGCAGAGGCGCGTCACGCAGATCGTGTGATACTTCTCGCTGGGTGTGTGCTTGCGGACGGGAGCCCAGACAGTGTCTTGACACCAGGGCTCTTGGCGGAAGCTTTTGGCGGACGATTGGTTAGTACTTCGGAAGGAACTCTTGTGGTTGACGAGCAGCACCACGGCTCTTCAGATCAGCTGAGCCCACAACTATCTCATCACCTTCATCATCATGACCAAAGCCATCACGAGCACTCCCACGAAGATGATGGCATGCTTGGCAGAGGTCGGAAGTAAATGAAGTCCAACAGCTCAGCCCTCCACGATCTGGTGGCCTTGAAGCTTGGGAATGCGGGCCAGGTTTATACCCAGAAGCGACAAGCGTTGGTGGAAGCTTTGTTAAATGCTGGGCCGTGCACTCTCCCAGAACTTCTTCTCTCAGGCGAAGGTATTGCTCAAAGTTCTGCCTATCGCAATCTGACGGTTTTGGAAGAAATGGGAGTAGTCCGTCGCCTCGTTCACCATGGCGAATACGGGAGATGGGAACTATCAGAGGAACTCACCGGCCACCATCACCACCACCTCGTCTGCAATTCTTGTGACGTCGTCATCGACGTGGAGTTGCCAACTCACATCGAGCATCTGATGGATGAGGCATTCGAAACAGCAGCAATTCGATCAAAGT
>CALCBR010000057.1:0-38727 GCA_937897105.1 uncultured Acidimicrobiaceae bacterium
TTGCCGAACACGACGCTGACCTTGCAGGGTCAGGACCTGTTGCTCCACTGCCGGGTACCGTCATCGACGTGCGGGTCGCCGACGGCGACTCGGTCGAGGCCGACCAAGTGTTGATGGTGATCGAGGCGATGAAGATGGAGCACCAAATCACGACTCCGTCTGCAGCGACGGTCACCACAGTTCGTTTCAGTGTTGGCGATCGCGTCGATATGGGTGATCTACTTGTCGAGCTCGAGATCGGAGGTCAGGACTCGTGAGTGACTCGATTCGTATTGCGAACTGCTCCGGGTTTTTCGGTGACCGTCTATCTGGTGCAAAGGAAATGGTTGAAGGCGGCCCGATCGATGTCCTCACGGGGGATTGGCTAGCCGAACTCACGATGCTCATCCTTTCGAGGATTCGCGCAAAAAATCCCGGCCGCGGATATGCGTCAACCTTTGTCACTCAGATGGAGCAGGTGATGGGAACCTGTCTTGATCGTGGCATCAAAGTCGTCTCGAACGCTGGTGGACTCGATCCGGGTGGATGTGCGGACGCCCTTCAAGAAATCGCCGACCGTCTCGGTCTCAACCCAACTATTGCCTACGTTGACGGCGACAATCTTCTCGATCGAGCGGTTGATCTCGCTGAAAGTGGAAATCTCGTCGCATTCGATCCAGCAAATGGGCTGGGTGATGTATCTCGCTATGTGTCGGCGAATGCATACCTCGGTTGCTGGGGCATCGTTGATGCTCTCACCGAGGGTGCTGACATCGTTGTCACCGGTCGGGTGACAGATGCAGCGGTCGTCTGTGGCCCGGCGGCGTATCACCATGGATGGTTGCGCACAGATTGGGACGCTCTTGCGGGCGCAGTCGTCGCTGGTCACGTCATCGAATGCTCAGGACAGGTCACCGGAGGGAACTATTCCTTCTTCACCGAGGTGCCGGGTCGCGAGCGAATCGGATTTCCATTCGCCGACGTGTTCGCAGATGGTTCGAGTGTGATCGGTAAGCACGACGGAACCGGTGGTCTGGTCTCGGTCGGAACGGTGACCAGCCAATTGCTTTACGAAATCGGTGGCGCTCAATATCTCGGACCTGATGTGACATCACGGTTCGACACCATTTCTCTTGAACAAGTTGAGCCCGATCGGGTCCGAATTTCGGGCGTGAAGGGCGAACCGCCGACGGGATCATTGAAGGTTGCGATGAACGAACTTGGTGGCTATCGAAATGACATGGTGCTTGCGCTCACCGGACTTGACGTTGAAGAAAAATCAGAGATGGCTCTCGAAGCATTCTGGGAGGCGTCGCCCTATGCCGCTGCAGACTTCGAAGAATGCGAGGTTCGTCTGGTGCGGACCGACCACAGCGATCCGGAAAGTAACGAAGCGGCGACTGCCCAACTTCGCATCAGCGTGAAAGACCGTGACGAACGCAAAGTCGGTCGCGCCTTTTCAAACGCATTTGTTGAAACCGGTCTGTCGAGTATTCCAGGCTTTTATTCGCTGTCGGGAGGCCCATCAGCGGGATCGCCGTTCGGCGTGTACCGACCAGCGCTTGTGCCGGCTGACCTCGTTCCTGCGTATGTGCATGTGAACGGTTCAACGCGTCAAGTTGAATCGGTGGCCCCAGAGCACTCGCCGGTGAGCGTCGAACCCACCCTAGGTCCCCAGGGTTCACCCTCATCGGGTGAAACACGTAGCGCTCCGTTGGGCACATTATTTGGTGCGCGCTCGGGCGATAAGGGTGGAGACGCGAACCTTGGCATGTTTGCCCGAAGTGATGAGGCCTGGCTGTGGCTCGATGAATTCCTCACCGTTGAACGATTCAAAGACTTACTTCCAGAGACAGCGAACCTCACCGTTGACCGATACACGTTTGCGAACATTCGGTCGTTGAACTTCGTGGTCAGAGGATTGCTCTCTGAAGGTGTTGCGGCATCAACACGAACCGATGGCCAAGCGAAGAGTCTCGGTGAGTGGCTTCGTGCCCGATTTGTCGATATCCCTGTCGACCTGCTCGACTGAGAAGCCGATGAGTCATTACCAACCGCTTGCCGGCGTGAAAGTTCTTGACCTGACGGCGGTCATCATGGGTCCTTTTGGTACCCAAATTCTTGCCGACATGGGCGCTGAGGTCACCGTTGTCGAAACTCCGGTGGGAGATGCCAATCGGCATATGGGCAAGGGCCCTCACCCCGATGTCTCCGGCGTGACATTGAACCTCATGAGGAATAAGCGCAGCATTGTGCTCGACCTGCGCAGTGACGAGGGTCGGGCGATATTCGAGAAACTTGTCGCAGAGAGCGATGTGTTTGTCACCAACCTTCGTCCGGGCTCTCGTGAGCGTGCTCGTGTGACTCCCGACGATTTACGGCCGCTTCGCCCTGATCTTGTCTGGGTTGCCGCAGCTGGCTACGACCCGAGTTCACCAAATGCCGACGCCGCTGCATACGACGACATCATTCAGGCAGCGACCGGATTCGTTGACACCAATGAGCGTTCAGGGCTTCCACCGGTGATGGCGCCGATTCTTATCGCCGACAAGGTGTCGGGAATGGCGCTCACACAAGCGGTGCTCGCCGGGCTTTTCCATCGTGAACGAACTGGCGAGGGAACTGACACAGTGCTTGCGATGTACGACATGATGCGGGCGTTTTTGCTCGTAGAGCACGGAGCAGAAGCAATTCCCGAACCGCAACTTTCGCGAGCGGGGTATCCGAGATTGTTGAGCGCAGAACGTCGTCCGCTTCGAACCTCAGATGGGGGCCTCGTAGCAATTCTTGCGTACGAGCGACACCACTTCGAGGGTCTGATTCGCATCGGCGGTCGCCTGGAAATGCTGGAAGACGAGCGATTTGTTTCGCGCTTAGGACGGCTCAACAACATCGATGAGCTCTATCGGGAGTACCAGCGAATCGCCGAAACTCACACCACCCAAGAGTTCGTCGACGCCTGTGCCGCAGCGGGAGTTCCGGTACACGAAGTTGTCACCCTCGATGACGTGACGAATTCACTGCCGATGACCGATCATCCGCGCCTCGGTCGCTACCGCATAACTCCCTCACTTGCACCAGGGGTGCCCGTCGATGCCGCACCCCGCCGATTTGCGCCCGTGCTCGGTGAGAACGGTCGAGAGGTGCTCCTAGAACTCGGGTACTCAGACGAAGAGATTGACGAACTTGAGAACTCAGGTGTCGTTGGCCGCTACCGTTCGTAGGCGTGAACACACAAGCACGACCCGGACGACCCCGATCTGCCGTAGAAGCACTTCCCGCGTACCGGCCGGGACGTGATGCAAAACAAGCGCAACAAGAGCATGGAATTGCCGACGCGGTAAAACTTGCGTCGAACGAAAACCCTGAGGGCCCAATCTCCGCTGTGGAGAATGCGGTTCTTTACGCAGTTCGCGGGGCAAACCGCTACGCCGATCACCGAGGGGGAGAGTTGCGCTCTCGGATCGGTGAGTGGCTCGACATTTCAGCCGACCACATCACCATTGGAAACGGCTCGGTCGGGTTGTTGCAACAGATCTTCCTCACCTACCTCGATCCAGGTGACGAGATTATTTTTGGATGGCGTTCGTTTGAGGTGTACCCGATTTACTCGCAACTCACCGGGGCTGAGATGATTCGGGTTCCTCTACTCGACGACTTGACCTATGACGTCGATGGCATCATCGCAGCACTCACTCCGGCGACCAAGGTGGTCATGCTTGCGACCCCGAATAACCCGACGGGCACTGTCCTCAGTCATGATGACATCGTGCGAATCGCCACGGCAGCGGGCGAAGAGGTGATTGTTGTGATCGATGAGGCCTACCGCGAGTTTGTCGACGCTGGTACTCCCGACCCGGTCGCCGACATTGTTCCGCAGTTTCGGAATGTGCTCGTGACGCGGACCCTGTCGAAAGCACATGGTCTTGCTGGTTTGCGAGTGGGCTACGCGGTGGGTGACCCGGAAGTCATCGCCGACATTGACAAAGTTGCTGTCCCGTTTCACGTCAATGCAGCTGCTCAAGCGGCTGCGATTGCGGCGATTGACAACATCGAGGAAATTGAAGCCCGGTGCGCGGTGATTGTGAGCGAACGAGGCCGCGTCGAGGTACAACTCTCTGAGATGGGATGGTGGATGCCCGCCCATCAAGCCAATTTCGTGTACCTCTCGACCGGTTCTGACACCATGAGGCTCGCAACCGAGCTAGAAAAGCGCGGAGTGGTAGTGCGGCCGTTTGATGGAGAGGGCATCAGGGTCACCATCGGTAGCCCTGCTGAGAATGATCGTTTTCTCGCAGCTATCACCGAGTTGGGAGTGACCAAATGAAGCTGCGCGAATATCTGTTTCCACCTGATCCCAGAGGCTGGGGTGTTGACCCCGACTACCGGTTCACTCTTGCGAACGAGCGCACGTTTCTCTCATGGATTCGAACGTCATTGGCTCTCGTTGCCGGCGGTTTAGGGTCGATCGTTGTTCTTAAAGACATTGAAGGCGTTGAAGTCATCGGAGTCATGGTGTTGGCGCTTGCGTTTGTGACCGCCTCAACAGCGTTTCGCCGTTGGTCACTCAACGAGCGCGCAATGCGTCTCGAACAGCCTCTCCCTGCGTCATACCTTCCTCAGATCACCGCGATTGGTGTTGCCCTGATCGGAGTGGCCGCAGTGATCTTGCTGGTGATCGATTCGCGATGAGGCAACGTCGGGGGCGTCGCCATCAGCGCCCACTGCATTCGTTTGACCCGCCTCTTCCCCATGAGCGAACGTCGTTGGCATGGGAGCGCACAGGTCTGGCCACGATCATCGCTGGAGCACTGCTCGCCCGCACAGCTTCAGAGCATGCGCATTACCTGTTTGGTGTTTTTGGAGCTCTCTGGGTGGCGGTTGGAGGTGTCGTGATTTTCTGGGCTGAGTTTCGATATGACTCGTTGCATGGCCCGTTGCGAGCCGGAGAGAACCCGGTACATCCGACGATGGTGAGATTTGTTGGTGTCGCAACCGTGTCATTCATTGGCTTCGCCTTGGCGCTCATCGTCTACCTATTGTTTCTTGACGCTCCCACCTTGGGTAGCTGAGCAACTGGGGGGGACACATGGGGGCAGTAATCACAGGGTGGGGGAAATGCAGACCTCCGTTGTCGTTGACAAATGCTGACCTCAGCACACTTGTCGATACCGATGACGAGTGGATTCGTGAACGCACGGGCATTTCTGAACGCGGCATCTGTCATGTTGAGACAACCGATATGGCCGAGGTTGCAGCGCGACATGCGCTCGCCGCTGCTGGTCTGGAGACCACCGACCTCGACCTCATCGTTATGGCGACAGTGACGCCGGAGATCAGTTGTCCAAGTAATGCATGTGTGTTGCAAGAGCGTCTCGGTGCGGTCAATGCGGGTGCCTTCGATCTCAATGCTGCGTGTTCTGGGTTTGTCTATGGTTTCGCCACCGCAACATCGCTGGTGACCTCTGGGGTCGCACGGCGAATCCTTCTTGTTGGAGTAGAGAAGCTGCACTTTTTCCTCGACTACCGCGATCGAAATTCCTGCGTGATCTTTGGCGATGGAGCGGGAGCAGTCATCATTGAGCACTCCGATCAGGCCGATGTTGGCGTGCTCGGTGTCGACCTCGGTGCCGATGGCCCCGCCGGCTCGACGATGGTCATACCAACCCTCGGAACCCGTGGTGAACTTTCGACATTCCGCGACCCCTCCCAGCATCGGCTTCATTTTGAAGGTCAAGCGGTGTACAAGATTGCGGTAAAGGGTATGGCCGAGTCGGTGACGAGAGCGTTGGAACGAGCATCTCTCGACGCAGACGATATTGACCTCGTTGTTCCTCATCAGGCGAACCTTCGGATCATCCAAGCGGCGACGACGCGACTTGGAGTACCCGAGTCGAAGGTGATGGTGAACATCGCACACCATGGCAACACCTCTGCCGCATCGATTCCGATGGCGCTTTGCGATGCTCTCGACGAAGGAAGAGTTTCTCCGAATGACACGATTGCGATCACTGCGTTCGGCGGGGGTGTCACATGGGGTTCGGTTATTTTCCGATGGGGAGAACGTGTGTCACGATGCGAGACGAGTGATGCTGCGCTGCCGGAGCCAACCGGAGACGTGTTTGATGTGCTGGCACCGAACCGAGAGTTTTACTCGTCGTATCACGAGTCGAACTGAGCGCAGCGCAAGCTACTTCAGTTCAGCGAGTGCTGCCGTCCGTTGAGTGCGGAAAATTTCAACCCGGCTTTCTTTCAGTTCTTCGTAGCCGCGGATGACGTCGGGAAGTCGTGCAAGTTCGACGAGACGGGTGTAGGGCAGGGTCGAGACCGAAGTGGTGATTGCGTCAACGAGCTCGAGGTACTCGCCGGGTAGCGAGCGTTCGATTTTGCGGACTCGGGCATAACCGAAGATGTCGAGTGGAGTTCCTCGAAGCACCCGTGCTCGTCTCAGCAGTTTGAACATCGGTATCCAACCCGGGCCGAAGCGCAGTTTTCTTTTCACGCCCATCGCGGCGAGGATCGGTGGGTGAAGCAGCCGATAGCGAACTCCCTTACCGTCTGCAATCGAGTCAGATGCGCCGGCCCCGTCACCGGTAGCGATCAGTCGGGCGACCTCGTATTCGTCTTTGTAGGTCGTGAGTTGGTGAAGGTGAGTCGCAACAGATGTCGTCAACTCAAGCGATGGGTCAGGGTCGATGTCGCGAACCCGTTGAACGGTGTCGAGGAAGCGTTGCGATGCGCGAGTGCCGCTATGGGCTTTTACGTCCTCAGCGCAGCGCCCGATGACGTCGTCGGGAAGTTCGACTTCTGCTGTTGGTGACGAAGGTGCATCGATGTTCAACTGACCGACTGCGTATAGGCGGCCGAGGCGAAGTGCCGTGAGGTTGGCCTCAACTGCAGCACCATTCACCCGGATTGCCTCGGAGAGGCTGTCGAGCGAAATCGGCAATGCGCCAATCTGAACGGCCATCCCGACGACGAAGACATTTGCCGTTGTCGCATCTCCCAAAAACCGGGTGGTGATCTGAGCTGCGTCAGCCCAGAGTTGCTTTGCGCTGTCTGTCGCATCAGCCAAGGTGTTTTCGATGTCATCGCTATTGGGAAGGTGTAGTTCAGGGTGCGCAATCATTGAAGCGGTGGGCGTCTCGGTCGACGAGCCGACCACCATGGTCGTTGGTGAAATGACTCCAAGGCCGTTCGCTCCGGCGGCAACGAGGTTGTCAAGAGCGATCAGTACATCCGCATCGCCTTGACCGAGGCGGCTTGCTTGCACTGCGCCACCGCGTGAGAGTCGAATGTCGCTCACTACTGGACCAGCTTTCTGGCTGAGGCCGATCTGGTCGATGCCTTGAACGCTCCAACCGTCGAGCATCGCTGCGGTGCCGATCACTTGTGCGACGGTGACCACTCCGGTTCCACCAACGCCGGTGAGTCGAATCGCGAGGTCGTCTCGATGTATTGAGGCGGTCGGAGTGGGTGGCTCAGTCGGCGGAATCTCGGTTGAGGTTTGGTGTGTCGGTGTGCCATTGCGATCGAACATGCGTGAGGTGAGGCGAGCGAAGAGGCTTGGCTCGGTGTCAACAGCAATAAACGATGGGCAGTCACCATCGACGCATGATTGGTCAAGGTTGCAGGAGTTTTGGTCGATGCGAGTTTTTCGTCCCCACGGGGTGTCGAATGCCTGCACCGACAAGCAGTTGCTAGTGCGGCCGCAATCGCCGCAACCTTCACAGATGCGATGGTCGATGACGATGCGATCGGTCGGCGTGACAGCACGTCCGCGTTTGCGATCGCGTCGGAGCTCCGCGGCACATGGCTGATCGTGGATGAGCACGGTGACGCCCGGGGTTGCCGCAAGCACTTCTTGTGCTTCGATGAGGCGAGAGCGGTGCCATACGTCAACCTCGGTTGGCCAGTCGTTATGCCGGTCGGTGTCGTCGGTGGTAACGATGACACGAGTGACTCCTTGGCGGAGAAGATTGGCGGCAACCGCCGCGGGCGATAGTTGACCAGATGGCGTTTGGCCACCGGTCATCGATACTGCGCCGTTGTAGAGCAATTTGAATGTCATGTGGCTTCCCGCTGCGACAGCGGAGGTGATGGCGAGCTGCCCGCTATGGAAGTACGTGCCGTCACCGATGTTCTGGATCATGTGATCGGTGGAAACAAAGTCTTCCATTCCGATCCAGAGCGATCCTTCGTTGCCCATCGCAGTGACACCAACAATGTCGCCGCCCCGGCCTGGTTCGCCGAGCATGACCATCGTGTGGCATCCAATGCCTGCTCCGACTACCGACCCCTCAGGAACCACCGTTGAGGAGTTGTGTGGGCAGCCCGAGCAGAAGAATGGGCTGCGCTCAACTGTGAGTTCAATGTGATGAATTTGCTGCGGGGCTGCGGGAGCAAGGCGATCACCGAGTCGTTCGCTGAGTCGGGTTCGTAACGCGGTGGTGATCGTGCCGGTGTCGAGCGTCCCGTGGTGGGGCGCGATCGGGTCGGCATGGTGAACCGACTTACCGATGATGCGCGGTGAATTTGCGGCCCCCGAAAGAATGTCGCGGACCGCGGTTTCGACGATCGGCTGCTTTTCTTCGATGATGATGAGTTCGCTTAGTCCGTGGGCAAATTCTTTGATGGTGGAGGTATCAACCGGGTAGGTCACCGCCATCTCGAGGATTCGGATGCCATTGCTTGCAATATCGTCGTTCGACTGCATGCCGAGTCGTTTGAGCGCCTCATGTACCTGCCGATGGGTGTTGCCCGAAGCGATAATGCCAACCTCGGCTCGGTCATTGCCAGCGGTCACTCGGTTGAGGTTGTTGAGGCGGATGTAGTCGAGCGCAATGGGAAGCCGAACTTCAATGAGTTCACGTTCGAGCTCAAGGTTGAACGGTGATATAACCCGACCGGTGGGTGCCAAGAGGTTGGCTGGGCGCTCTGGCGACACCGGATGATGCTGTAAGGCGTCAAGCTGTACCGAGGAGGTGCCGTCGGCAACGTCGGCGACGACCCGTACTGAGGCCCAAAGCCCTGCCGTTCTACTCATTGAAATCGCGTGACGGCCAAGTTCGAGCAGGGCAGCTGGATCGCCGGGCACCAGGACTGGTATGCGCAGTGCGGCGAGAATATCGGTCGAATTCGATGGCACGGTGGAGCTCTTCGCACCCGGATCGTCACCGACGAGAGCGACGACGCCACCGTAGGCGCCGGTGCCGGCGAGCACGGCGTGGCGAATCGCATCGCTGGCGCGTTCAAGGCCTGGAGCTTTTCCGTACCAGACCCCGACAACGCCTTGGTGGAGGGCATCTGCGCGGGTTGTGACGAGTTGAGATCCCATGACTGCTGTTGCCGCGTGTTCTTCGTTGATTGCTGGAATATGGCGAAGCGGAAGGTCGGCGTTAATCGATGTTGCGCGATCAACTTCATCTCCGTAGCCGCCAAGGGGCGACCCTGGGTATCCGCTCACAAATGCTGCGGTATTGAGCCCGTTGTTCTTGTCGGCCATGAGTTGCTCAAGGGGAAGTCGCGCAAGTGCTTGAACGCCTGAAAGGAACGACGTCGTCTGCTCCTGCGTGTAACGGTCACTCAGTGCGTAATCGTCAATCGTCATGTCTCGATGCCCCCATCTACCAAACGAGTGTGATTCCACATTAGTGAGTGCCGAGAGTGCGCTCAATCAGCGGGCAAGAGATATGACAATGTCGACGGTGAGGCTGATGCACGACGCAATGACGAGGCCGATCACCGCACGGTCAAATGCTGCGCCCGATAGCCGGCGCCGAAGTGGTGGTCCGATCGGCACAGAGATAAGGACGATGGCGGAAATCGCCAGTGAGATGAGCACTCTGCCCTCAAGATGACCATTCACCGCGAGGGTGATGGTCTGAGTGGTTCCGATGAGACCAAACGCAGTGGCGATGGAAAATACAAATGCATCTCGTGGGAGCCGTAACCCTTGATGCCATGCGGCAACGACAGGCCCCGACACACCAGATCCACCTTGGAAGACCCCGGCGACGATTCCGGCTGCAGGCGACAGCAGGCGCTCTTTTGTTTTCGGAATGTTGTGGTCGGGGTTCCGGAGACGCTGGTAGAGCCAGGTGATGATGGTGATGTTGAGCGCGATGAGTGTGATGTGTTCAGGTACAGCGCCAAGTGAGAGCGTGCCGATCACCACTCCGACTCCACCGGCAAGACAAAACGAAGTGAGACCTCGGGTTTCTGTACGTGCGTGCCAGTTAGTGCTGACAATTCCGGCGTTCTGAACAATTGAGGGTATGGCGAGAATGGCGATCCCGGTTTCAGGTGAAACGAAGAGCGAGATGATGGGGAGCGCGATGAGTGGGAGGCCCATTCCCGTGACGCTCTTCACGATGGCGCCGAGACAGACGGCGATTCCGATGATGATGAGATCAAGTACCGACATCAGATGGCTGAGGGGGATGAGTGAAGTGTTGCTTGCACGGTGAACGTGTTACTGCTTGAGCAGCGGGAAGCCGAGGTGAACTTCTCATGGGTTATCGACTCGTGTAGCGACATGTATTCGGAGCGAGTTAGTGGTTTTGGGAAGACGACAGGTACTGGCGGATGAAGTCAAGTTGAAGATTGAGGAGATGTTCAGCAACGACTTCTTGAGGGGTCATGTGACTCACCCCAGCGAGTGGGAGAACAGAATGTGGAGCGCCGATCGACAGCAGTGCAGACGACAGTTGCAGGGTGTGAGCGGCAACAACGTTGTCGTCAGCGAGACCGTGAACGAGCAATAGCGGTCGTTCGAGTGACTCGAGATCTTCGATGAGTGATGATCGCCGATAGGCGGTGTCATCGACCACCGGATTCCCGAGATACCGCTCGGTGTAGTGAGTGTCGTACCAGCGCCATTCGGTGACTGGTGCTCCGGCGACAGCAACATGAAAGCGATCAGGCCTTCGCATGACTGCGAGTGCCGAGAGGTAACCGCCAAAACTCCATCCTCGGATTGCAACCCGTGAGAGATCGAGGGTGCAGCCGAGGTGTGTTTCGCAGTGCTTCGCTGCGATGTCGAGTGCGGTCACTTGGTCATCGAGAACCGGTGACGCGAGGTCTCCATGGACTGCACGTTCCCACGACGATCCTCGGCCTGGGGTGCCTCGGCCATCGCAAATGACGACAGCGAACCCTTGATCGGCGAACCATTGGGAGTTGAGATGTGCACGTTGCGATCGAACGACCCGCAGCGCGTGCGGGCCGCCGTAGGGGTCAACAAGCACCGGTAATGGGCCGGTGATCGGCGTTGAGGGAAGCAGAATCGCTACGTCGAGCGCGTGACCGTCTTTTGCGATTCCTCGAGCGATCGTCACGTGTGGTTCGCAGAGAGGGTGTTCTGAAAATGATGCGAGCTGATGTCCATTTGGGAGTGTCCACGGCTGACCTGCGTGGTGAAGGTCTGCGGTTTTCGTGATGGCGAATTCGGTGGTTCCGGCCGCTTGTGCGACGACGTCGCCACCAACGAGTTCGGAAAGGCCACGATCGCGTTGCCAGACCCAAAGGTGTTGAACAGTGCCGTTGTCGATCGGGTTCGCGGTGAACAGCACGCCATCGTGATGAGCGTGAATGACCGACCGGACTTGAAGGTCGGCAGGTGTGACCGGTTCACCATCAATGATGAGGCGACGGGCACCATCTCGGTCTGCTGCGGTCACGACGTTGTCGAGCCCGATTCCAACGGGTGTGCCCGGAACAAGTTCAACCCAGTGCTCATCCTCGTCGTGCCAGATAGCGGTGGTTGACCCGTCGATCGGATCAACCCGAAGCACATTGAGAGTTCGTTGATCACGCGATTGCACCGTCAAGAGAGGCCCAAATGAGTCCCACGACGCTCTCGCCACGTATTCGAAGGCAGCGGCGTCCCACTCGACTGGAGTTAGCGCTCCTGATGAGAGATCGAGAAGGTGGAAGGTGGCCGTGGCATTCGCAGTTCCAGCCGCCGGGTATTTCATCGACTGGTGTTGTGCCCAGGGCTGCGCCGGGTCGCTGAGTGACCACTCCGACACGGGGCTGTTATCTACGCGGGCAACGAGAAGTTGTGCGCCATCTGGTGACCACCAATGCCCGCGCATCCGTCCCATTTCTTCAGCGGCAATGAACTCGGCCACACCCCACCTGATGTCAGCGCTGTCGCTGCTGAGTTCGATGAGCGGTGTCTGGGGTGCCGCTATCGATACGACCTTAAATGTGGTGCCGGTCACGACGGCGAGGTGTTGACCATCCGGCGAGAGTCGCGGATCAAAGGCTCCAGCACCAACGTCAACTTCGGTGAGTTCACCTGTGGCGAGGTCGACCTGAAAGACACTTCCCGACACAGTGAACACTGCGGTCGTGCAGCCATGGTCAGTGTCGTATGAGGTGATGCCCTCGGCCGACTCACGGAGGCGTTCACGAACGGCCCGCTCGGCATCTGAGCGTTCTGAGTTGGCGTTGAGTTCGCTGGGGTCGACAATGAGCCGCTCGCGACCTGTGTTCGAATCACATGCCCAGAGGCAGGTGACGGGGTCGCTACCGCTCTTTGATCGCGCAAAGAACACGGTTGAGTGGTCAGGACTAATCCGGAGGTCGCGTGGCTCGCCGAGGGAGAAGCGGCGCGTGCGGGCGTACTGGCGTGGGAAGGAGTCGGTGGTCACCGCTCAACGCTTCCCGCAGCGATCGCCGCTGCGGCGACATCCCAGGCGGCATCCGCGTCAACCTTGGTGAGCACTGTGCAGTTCGCAGCGGGCCGATCGATGAGGGTTCGTTGATCGACAACGGTCATTCCTCGAGTGTGATCGCCGTCGATAATGACGTCGACGAATCGTTCTTCCGACTCGAACAGCTGACGATGGCTGAGCGCGAGCACCGCAAGAGGATCGTGAACGGCTGCGCCTTCCATGTCGTCGTGACGTGAGCTGTAATTCGCAGAAAAGAAATCGAATAAGCCGGAGAGCACGTGTGCGAGTTGCCCGTCAATTGATTTCACCTGTTCGATGCGGGGCGCGGTCGCTTGAAACTGGTGGGTGACGTCGAGGCCAGCCATGATGAGAGGGAGGCCCGAGTTGACGACGACCGCAGCCGCATGCGGGTCAGCCCAGAAATTGAATTCAGACATCGCAGTGCGATTTCCAAATGTGCCGCCACCCATAAACGAGATGCCGGCGATGTGGTCTCCGAGCGAGGGGTCGCTTCGCAGCGCAAGAGCAATATTCGTCATCGGCCCAGTGACGACAAGGTGACAGCCAGGGTTGGAGCGGGCAGTTTCGATAAGGAATTGAATGCCGTCGGTTCCATCAAGCGGCCGAGTCGGTTCGGGAAGGTCAGCGCCGTCAAGACCACTTTCGCCGTGGACGTATCCGGCAAATGCTGGCTCGACCACCATCGGCCGACCGGCCCCTGAGTGCACCTCGACGTCAAGGTCGAGCATGTGTCGAAGCACTCGGGCGTTGTGAGTGGTCCTGTCGAGCGGGGCGTTACCCGCCACCGTTGTGATGCCCAGTAACTCGCATGTGTGTGCGGCGACAACGATCGCAACCGCGTCGTCGTGGCCGGGATCGCAATCGAGGATGATGCGGGGCTTCGTAGATGAACTCGTCATGGTGTGATCATGCCACCTCTCAGTAGGTCACGTCACTGCCGACTTAGTTCACGGGTTCAAAGCGGTGATCGTTCATCACCTGAACAACCTCACCCACGTGCTCGCCCTCGAGAAGGTGAGCGAGCAGTGCGGGGTCGTCACTCTTGCCAAATGTGCGCCGGCCATCGGCAAGTCTGATCGCGGCCCAGGCGGTTTCTGGCTGAGATGTCCGTCCGTGCATGACGGTGTAGGCCTCGATGTAAGTGGTGCTGTCGTGAGATGCGGTTTCAGCGTCAGCCCAGCCCGCTTTGGGAAGAGCATCGATCTCGTCTTGAGGCTCGGCATGTCTGAAATCTTGAGATGGTGGTGTCGTCGAATAGGTGCCAAACGCATGCTTCGTCACGAACCCGCCGTTGGCCCACACCAGACCTGTAGATCCTGGGTCGTTGCGGAGGGTCTCGACCATCGTCGCAATCGAATGCATGACGTATTCATTCCATGGTCCGCCAGCAAATGAGAGCCCGCCGGTCTGAGTGAGTGGACGGCTTTCGCTGTACGGGTCGATACCGAGAGAGCGAGCACCGAGTTGCACCGCCGAAGGAAAGCACGAGTAGAGATCGAGATGAGCGATGTCATCGATATCAAGCGAGGCCAACTCGAGTGCGTGTCGACCGCCCAACTCAACGGCAGGTGTCTGAGAGAAATTGTCACGATCGGTGATGAACGGGTGTTCGTGGCAGTCAGAACCACTGTGGGGGAAGACCCACTGGTCTCTTGGCACCCCGAGTGACTCCGCATGCTCAGCCGAACAAATGATGATCGCTGCTGCCATGTCAACGTCATTATTCGAGTTCATCGCTTTCGTATAGGGGTAACCGACCATGCGGTTTGACTCTGATGGCGTGGTGATCTCACTCGGGCTCAGTGATTGTCGTAGCCAGGCATTCGGGTTCTGCTCTGCAACGGCGCTAAATGCTGACCACATACGACCGACATCGGCGAGGTGTTGCTCAGGGCTGACACCCCGGGCAGCTCTGATTGCTGTTTCAAACATCGGGTACACCTGCACCGGCATGATGAGACCCAGCTCGGTCTCCTCTGCGTTTGACATTTGCAGGTCGTGACCCCATGTTTCTGGTGGTTCCTGTTCAAGTACTTCTGGATCAACTTTTGGCCAGTCGAGATCGACGCCGTGCTTTCTGGCCCGCATTCGTGAGCGCCATGTTTCGCCGCCGACAAGGAGTGCGCAGTCAAGTTCTCCTCGAAGAATTCGTTGTGAGGCGGAGTTGACGAGAGATTGAGGCGAGTTGCCGCCCATTGGGGTGACGACTCGGCGAGGGCTGATACCGAGCCGGTCGGCCACCACCCGGGCGGGGTCGCCGTATCGCCACGACAAGGTGTGCACGATTGCGAGCACATCAGCTGAACGAATCGGGTCACCAGTTGAAGTTGCATCCTCGGCCGCTGATCTGATGGCGTTCGCCATCAACACGGTTGCATCGGCGGCCTCACTCGGGTCGTCGACCCGCTGTTGCACTTGGCCGACGCCGATGATCACTGGTGTACGAGCTGAGATTGTTGGCACGTCCGTGACCCTAGGCATGTTCGGCCGTACACTTTGCAGTCGTGGCGACCATCTCTTTCGGCTGTGATCACGCCGGCTTCGAACTCAAACAACACCTCATTGCCTATGTCGAAGCGTCGGGTCACCACGTGATCGACCACGGGACACACTCCAGCGACAGCGTCGACTATCCAGAATTTTGTTCAGCTGCCGGACGATCTGTGCGCGATGGCGAAGCTGATGTCGGCATCGTGCTCGGAGGAAGCGGGCAGGGCGAACAGTTGGCGGCAAATAAGGTCCGAGGTGTTCGGGCCGCGTTGTGCAATTGCCTGTACACCGCCCGCATGGCACGACAACACAACGATGCCAACGTGCTGTCGATTGGTGCTCGAGTTGTTGGTGTGGGGCTCGCCGAAGAAATTGTTGACACCTTTCTTTCAACCGAGTTTGAGGGAGGTCGTCACGCAAGAAGAGTCGATCAACTCACCGCTCTCGAGGAGGAGTTCTAACCATGCCGTTCCCATCTGATGCGCAGCCCGACCTCGAAGTTGAGGCGTTGCTCGAGGCCGAGTTTGATCGACAGCAAACGGGTCTGCAGCTCATTGCGAGCGAAAATTTCACTTCCCCTGCGGTCATGAAGGCTGTTGGGTCAATTCTCACCAACAAATATGCAGAGGGCTACCCGGGCAAGCGTTACTACGGAGGCAACCAGATCGTCGACTCGATTGAGTCGATTGCGATTGAAAGAGTGAAACGTTTGTTTGGAGCCGACCACGCAAACGTGCAGCCACACTCCGGCGCTAACGCAAATATGTGCGTGTATCAGGCGTTGCTGTCACCCGGTGACACCGTGCTCGGGCTCAGTCTTGACCACGGTGGCCATCTCACACATGGTTCCCCGGTTAATGCAAGCGGGCTGCTCTACAACTTTGTGTCGTTTGGTGTTGGTGCTGAGGAACGTATCGACATGGACCGTGTTCGTGAGCTTGCAGTAGAGCACCGACCAAAACTCATCGTGGCGGGTACGACGAGTTACCCACGCCGGCTCGACCCTGAGCCGTTCAAAAAGATCGCCGACGAGGTCGGTGCGTTGCTGCTATTTGACATTGCTCACCTCGCTGGGCTCGTTGCAGGTGGCGCTCATCCAAACCCGGTTCCGTTCGCTGATGTCGTGACGTTTACGACACACAAGACGTTGCGAGGCCCTCGTGGCGGTTGCATTCTGGCGAAAGCTGAGCATGCTGCCGCAATCGATAAAGCGGTATTTCCAGGTTGGCAAGGCGGCCCGTTGGAGCATGTGATTGCGGGCAAAGCGATTGCGTTTAAAGAAGCAGCGTCACCGGAGTTCGGCGAATACGCCCACCGCATTGTCTCGAACGCCTCTCAACTTGCCGACTGTCTCGCTGGTCACGGGTTCAGAATGGTGTCGGGTGGCACCGATACTCACATGATCGTCGTTGATCTCCAGCCCTTTGACGCCGAACTGACCGGCAAGGAAGCGCAGGCCGTTCTCGACGATGCAGGTATCACGTTGAATAAGAACACGGTTCCCGACGACCCTCGAAGCCCATTTGTGACGAGCGGTGTTCGCATCGGGACACCGTCGGTGACGACCCAGGGAATGGGGGCTGTCGAGATGCCGGTGATCGCTGATCTCATCGCCCGAACATTGCGTCATCGAAGCGATGCGCAAGTGGTGGCTGAGGTCCGTCGAGAGGTTGCTGATCTCTGTGAGAGGTTCCCGGCGTACTGAGCCGTATCGGGTCTAAGGTCACGCCATGCCGAGCCTCTTTGACTACCTCATCATTGGGTTCGTGGCGGCCGCAGTCACGTTTCTGACCACTCCTGTCGTGAGCAAGATCGCGCAGCGACGAGGTTGGGTTGCGCGGCCTAATGACCGAAGTGTCCACACAACAGCGATTCCGAACGTCGGTGGTCTCGGAATGTTGCTCGGACTTGTAATTGCGCTTGCGTTCGCACAGTCGCTTGGCCGTTTCGACGCCCTTTTCGATGGGAGCATCGAACACATTGGTGTCATTCTCGCTGCGCTTGCCATCACCGCTATTGGATTCTTCGACGACACCCGAGATCTTGCTCCTCCGGCCAAAGTGACTGGCATCGTTATTGCAGCAATGTTGTTGACATGGTTCGGTGCGACGATGTACTACTTCCGCGTTCCTTATCTCGACGTGTTTATTTTGTCGGGCGACTGGCAGCCGGTGGTGACCGTTATCTGGTTGCTAGGCATGACTCAAGCGATCAATTTGATCGATGGTCTTGATGGGTTGGCCGCAGGAATCGTCGCAATCGGTGCAGTAGCGTTTTTTCTGTACGCATTCAAATTGTCTGATCTTGGGCTCTTAAGCCAGCCCAACTTGGGGCCTCTCGTCGCAATCATCGCTGCCGGAATTTCGATTGGATTCCTTCCGCATAATTTCAACCCGGCGACCATCTTTATGGGTGACGGGGGAGCGTTCCTTCTTGGTCTCCTTCTTGCGGTTGCGACAGGCATGGTTGGAGGCCGAGCTGATCCATTGACCCAGGCTTTCGTCGGCCAAACGTTTTTCTTCCTTGCTCCGTTGGCGATCCCAGTGCTCATTCTTGGTGTCCCAATTCTCGACACGCTGTTTGCGATCGTGCGTCGTGCCTCACAGCGTCAAGCGATTGACGTTGCCGATAAGGGCCATCTTCATCACCGCTTGATGAACCTTGGTCATGGTCACCGTCGAAGTGTTGCCATCTTGTGGACGTGGACGGCGTTGCTGTCAGCATTCACGCTGTATCCGGTACTCACAGGCACCAACCCGACGTACCTGCCATTTGGAATGGGGGCGATCGCGATCGTGTTGTTCACGGTGCTGCATCCAAGTGTCCGCCGAAAGCGGGCTGAAGAGATTGAGGCGGCACTGCTTCGGCCGGCATCTGAGCAGATCACCTCAGACGACTGAACTTTGCGCTTCTTTACCGCTGAAAAATGCCAAGAAACTGCAACACGAGATGGTTGCGAACGCCGGCGTACATCGTCTAGTTTTTCGGGCGTTGTCAAGCACAGGTGGTGCTTGTTAATGACTCGCTCCCTCCTATGAAGTTGCTCTTTACCCAAGCCCGAGATTCCCGCGCCGGCGGCGCCGACGACAACTTGGGTCGCGGTATGGAGACTGCGCTCCTTCTTGCGTTCTTTCTCGGAATTGGCTGGCTGGTCGACCGATGGCTGGGAACTCGTCCACTCTTCATGATCGGACTTGTGCTCTTTGCCGCCGCCGGCTCCTTCGTCAAGATGAAACTCGACTACGACAGCCGTATGGAACGCCTTGAGGCTGAGCGTCGTGAGGCTTCACAAGCGAGGACGACTCGATGACGACTCCAGATATGTCGACGCCTGAACTCGATGACAACCCGATTGAAGTGCGAATTTCGCTCGACATGGTCAAGCGCGGTATCTACGTCACCCCCTTGATCATCGCGGTGGCAGCGATGCCTTGGGGCCGCCCCGGCGCGTTGTCGGCGGCGTTCGCTCTTGGACTCGTCTTCGTCAACTTTTTGTTGGCCGCTGCACTCGTCTCAGGCGCCGCCAAAATTTCTACCGCATTAGTGATGGCCGCCACGTTGTTCGGCTACCTCATTCGTCTAGGATTGATTCTCGTTGCCTTCCTTCTCGTGCGTGACGCATCATGGATTTCGCGTCCCGCACTCGGAGCGACCATAATCGTGTCTCATATAGGACTCCTCGTGTGGGAGTTGAAGTACGTAGCAATCTCGCTGGCTCACGCTGGCCTAAAACCTGCCCGCCCGTAGAAACAACAGGAACGAAACAAACGTGTTCGCACTCGAATTTCCACCAATTAACGAAATCCTCCGATGGAGTGATGTGTTCCCGTCGTTCAACAAGGTCGCCATCATCTCGGTGCTCGCTGCGGTGATTGCGTCGGTGATCTTCCTCATCGCCGGTAACTCCGATGGCTCGAAGGCTCCCAAGGGAGTTCGAAACCTCGCAGAAGCGATTGTTGAATTCATCGAAAACCAGATCGTCATGCCGACGATGGGTCGCGACGGCCTCGGATGGACACCATTCCTTCTCAGCCTTTTCTCGTTTATCTACCTCTGCAACGTTCCGGGAATTATTCCGGTCATTCAGATGCCAGCAACTGCTCGAATGGCGCTCCCACTCTTCCTTTCACTGCTCGTGTGGGTCGTCTTCATCGGCGTTGGCTTCAAGCACCAGGGCCTCGGATATCTCAAGAACTCGCTCTTCCCTCCTGGGGTGCCCGGGCCGCTCTACATCCTCGTGACGCCGATCGAGTTCATCTCGACGTTCCTCGTGCGTCCGTTCTCGCTGACAGTTCGTCTGTTTGCCAACATGCTCGCTGGTCACATCCTTCTCGTGACCTTTGCCCTTCTCACGAAGGAATTGGTTCAGGGCGGCAACATTGCCCTGGTTCCGGTCGGCATTTTGCCGTTCTTCATGCTGGTGTTCCTCACCGCGTTCGAGGTTCTCGTCGCGTTCTTGCAGGCTTACATCTTCACGATCCTCGCCGCCGTGTACATCGGTGGTGCCGCCCATCCTGAGCACTAACACTCAGGACCGATTTCTCCCCTTACAAACCAACCAGGAGACAACCCCAACATGGAAGCATTCACCATTCTCGCTCAGGAAGCCGACAAGGCTGCAGCCGCCGCTAGTTCGGCCGGGTTCGCTTACGGACTCGCCGCAATTGGCCCCGGTATCGGCATTGGCTACCTGGTCGGTAAGTCCGTTGAGGCAATGGCCCGTCAGCCAGAGGCTGCCGGCATGGTCCGCACCACGATGTTCCTTGGCATCGCCTTCACCGAGGCGCTAGCCCTCATCGGCTTCGTGGTCTTCATCCTCATCGGTCTCTGATCACTCGATCCGGTATCGACCGGATCTCGTATACGTAACCGATAACTGCAGATCAAGGAGTTGACGTGCTGACAGCCGTCGTGACATACGGGTCAAATGGACCTGAAGTGCTCCTCTCCGCCAGCGAAGGCGAGGAGGGCTACTCCGAGTACACGTACGCGGATTGTTCGATCATTCCTGAGGGCAAAGATCCTTCAGAAAAGATCGAATCGCTAGGGAAGTGCGATCCGGGCCCAAGCCCGATCATGCCTGAAGCCAAAGAGTTGTACTGGGGTGCCGGTGCATTCATCCTCTTTGCGTTGCTCATGCGCTTCTTCCTGTATCCGCGCCTTCGTCGGAGCATGGATGCTCGCTACGACTCGATTCGTGGTGCGCACGCTGAAGCCGATCAGGCTCGCAGCGAAGCAGAAGCGGAGGTAGCCGCATATGAGGCTGCGCTCTCCGAAGTGAAAGCTGAGGCCGCATCTCGTATCGATGCTGCCCGCGCCACGTTGGAGCAAGAGCGTTCAGCGCAACTCGCTGAGGCCAACGCTCGCATCTCAAGCGCTCGAGACGCTGCTGCCGCTGAGGCTGCTGCTGCGCATGAGGCAATTCGAGGTGATATTGGTTCAGCAGCCGCAACCGTCGCCGCACGCACCGTCGAACTCGCAACTGGGCGTGCCCCCGATGCGGGAGCCGTGTCGGCAGCTGTTGAGGGCTCAATGACGTCAGGAGCAACACGATGAACCTGATTGCCGCGGGAGATATCGATCCCGCACAGAGTGTTAACTGGCTATTGCCACCGCTCTCCGAACTGATTTATGGCGGTATTGCGTCGATCATCATTTTTGCTCTGATCTACAAGTTCGGAGGCCCTGCTGCCAAGAAGGGCATGGCTGACCGCACCGCAAAGATTCAGGCTGATCTTGATGGCGCTGCTGAAGCACTCGAGTCGGCTCGTACCGAGGCCGAAGAGATTCGTCGTGCTGCGGGTGACATCGCTTCTGAGCGTGCCCGTCTCCTCGCCGAGGCCGATGAGCAAGCCGCTGCGTTGCTGTCAGAGGGCCGTGAGCGTTTGGCTGCAGAGATCGCCGATCTCGAAGCACGTGCAGAGGCTGAGTCAGCGGGTCTTGCGGGTCGCATGGGAGATGAGCTCCGAGTTGAAGTATCCCGAATCTCATCATCGGTCGTCGATCAATTGGTCGCCGAAACTCTTGATGATGCAACTCAGCAAGCACTGATCGAAGACTTCATTCAGAAGGTAGGTGCCGGATCATGAGTGACGCACGTATTGAGGGTTACGCACGAGCCCTGTTTGAAATCGCCCGAGCGGAAGGCAATCTCGACGAGGTTGAAGACGAACTGTTTCGGTTCGCTCGCTCATACGAGTCGAGCGATGCACTCCGTGCCGCACTCACCGATGACATGGTGCCGGCCGATCGTCGTCAAGGCATCGTAGAAAGCTTGCTCGATGGTCAAGCGACCTCGACGACCATGCAGTTGGTGTCGATGGTCATTGGTTCCGGCCGTGGCCGTGATCTTCCTGAGATCATCGACAGCCTCGTCGCCCGAGCATCGGCCTCAAAAGATCTCGCAGTCGCAGAAGTTCGCACTGCGGTCGCCCTCTCAGATGACCAGGTGAGCCGCTTGAAAGCAGCCTTGACCAACTCATCTGGGCATGAGGTGAATCTCAAAGTTGTTATTGACCCCACCGTGATCGGTGGAGTCGTCGCAACCGTTGGTGACAGCGTCATCGATGGAAGCGTTCGTACCCGTCTTGATCAGTTGAAGAGCCGTCTCTAGGAGAACACGTCATGGCTGAACTCACACTTTCCGCTGCCGATATTGCGGCAGCAATCACAAAGAACCTCGATGGCTACGAGCCATCGGTCGAGGCTCGCACCGTTGGTCGGGTCGTCGAAGTTGGTGACGGTATTGCCCGTGTTGCTGGCTTGCCCGACGCTGCGGTGAACGAGCTTCTCGAATTCCCTGGAGGCGTCCTCGGTCTCGCTCTCAACCTCGATGAAGGTTCGATTGGTGCGGTGGTCCTCGGGTCATCAGACCAGATCGAAGAGGGCCAGTCGGTCACGGCTACCGGACGCATTTTGTCGGTGCCGTCAGGCGACGGTGTTCTCGGTCGCGTCGTGAACGCAATCGGCGAGCCGGTTGACGGCAAGGGTGACCTTGTTGGCGTCGAGATGCGCCGTATGGAAATCCAGGCGCCTGGCATCATGGGTCGCAAGCCGGTGCACGAGCCGTTGCAGACTGGCATCAAGGCGATTGACGCCATGACGCCGATTGGCCGCGGTCAGCGTGAGCTCATCATTGGTGACCGCAAGACCGGTAAGACCACGGTTGCAATCGACACGATCCTGAACCAAAAGGGACAGGGCGTGAAGTGCATTTACGTTGCGATCGGCCAGAAGGGTTCAACCGTCGCTCAGACCGTTGAGACGCTTCGTGAGGCCGGCGCTATGGAGTACACCGTCGTGGTGACCGCTCCCGCTGCTGACTCGGCGCCGTTCAAATACCTTGCTCCCTACGCCGGTTGCGCAATGGGTCAGCACTGGATGGAAAACGGCGAGCACGCCCTCGTTGTCTACGACGACCTTTCCAAGCAGGCTGAGGCCTATCGCCAGCTGTCGCTGTTGTTGCGCCGCCCACCAGGCCGTGAGGCGTATCCCGGTGACGTCTTCTACTTGCACAGCCGTCTCCTCGAGCGTGCCGCAAAACTCTCCGATGAGAACGGCGCAGGCTCACTCACCGCTCTTCCGATCATTGAGACGAAGGCCGGAGACGTGTCAGCGTTCATTCCGACCAACGTGATTTCGATCACCGACGGTCAGGTGTACCTGCAGGACAACCTCTTCAAGTCAGGTGTTCGCCCTGCGGTCGACGTGGGTATCTCGGTGTCGCGAGTAGGTGGCGCAGCGCAGATCAAGTCGATGAAGGGTGTCGCCGGAACGCTGAAGCTCGACCTCGCCCAGTTCCGTGAGCTCGAAGCATTCGCAACATTCGGCTCAGAGCTTGACGCAGTGTCAAAAGCGCAGCTCGAGCGTGGCTACCGTCTCGTTGAGCTGCTGAAGCAGCCTCTTAACAGCCCAATGTCAGTTGAAGAGCAAGTGGTGTCGATTTTCGCCGGCACGAAGGGCTACATCGACGACGTTCCAGTGGCTGATGTCGGTCGCTTCGAAGAAGAACTTCTTGAGTTCATGCGAAGCCGTCACGCAGGTCTCTTGCAGGAGATCCGTACTTCAGGTGTGCCTGACAGCCTCGACGACATCGTTCAATCATTCAAAGACTCGTTCGTTGCAGCCAGTGCGGCATCAGGCGTGAACGCCGATCCAACGGCTGTTGACGCTGACGAAGTCGGCGACGCAAACTCCGACAAGACCCTCGCCACGGAGTGATCTAGATGGCAGGAGGTCAGGAGCGCATTCTTCGCGGTCGCATCAAGTCGATGCAGGCCACCAAGAAGATCACGCGCGCCATGGAACTGATTGCGGGTTCACGAATCGTGAAAGCCCAGCAACGAGTACAGGCCGCTGTGCCGTACTCGGAGCAGATCACCGAGGTTGTGAAAGACCTCGCTGCTGCTGGTGGCTCATCAGATTCACCGTTGTTGCTTGGGCGAGATGAGATTCGCACAACCTGCTACGTCGTGATCTCTGCCGACCGTGGATTGTGCGGCGGCTACAACGCCGGAGTGCAGCGTGCGGCTGAGGGCGAGATCAAAGCAGACACCCTCGCCGGCAAGGACTACCGAATCGTCACCTCAGGCCGCAAAGCCGAGAGCTATTTCAAGTTCCGCAATTACAACGTTGCGGGAGCCTTCGGAGGGTACAGCGATAGCCCGTCGTATGAGAATGCTCGCGAGATCGCCGAGGCTGCGGTAGCTATGTACGAGTCAGGTGAAGTTGACCGCATCGAATTGGTCTACACCCGATTCATCACTCCGGGCAGCCAAGAAGTCGTGCTTCGGCCTTTGGTTCCGCTCACCGCGGAAGCGATCGAAGGTGGAGACGGTAAGGCCGGCTCAACCGATGGCAGCGGCGGAGACTACGAATTCGAACCTGATCCATCCACCATTCTCGACACGCTGATCCCTCGGTATGTCGAAGCTCGTGTGTATGCCGCATTGCTGAACGCAGCTGCGTCTGAGCACGCCTTCCGGCAGCGAGCAATGAAGTCGGCAACAGATAACGCCGAAGAGCTGATTAACAATCTCAGCATCATTATGAACCGCGCCCGTCAGGACGCAATTACCACCGAGATCATGGAGATCGTTGGTGGTGCCGAAGCCCTCGGTTCGGGGAATTCCTCGACCGCCCAATATGTCGACCTCCTCGGAGAGTCGCCCGTCCCAGCAGCACAGCACGGAGACAACTGACATGAGCATGACCGAAACCGAACTCGCCTCAGGACGCGTCGTCGCAATCGCCGGACCGGTGATCGACGTCGAGTTCCCACGTGGTGCGCTTCCAGAACTCAACACTGCGCTTGAGTTCGACATCATCGTCGATGGACAGCCGCAACCCGTGTTGGCAGAAGTAGCACAGCAACTTGGTTCTGGCCGAGTTCGCGCCGTGTGCTTGAAGCCGACTGACGGCCTCACCCGAGGCACCACCGTTCGCAATACAGGGCGCGGTATCACCGTGCCAGTGGGCGACAAGGTGCTCGGACACGTGTGGAACGTGTGGGGTGAAGCACTCGACAACGACCCAGACGGCTTTGACCAGATGGATCGTTGGGAGATTCACCGTGAAGCTCCATCGTTCGACGCTCTTGAGCCGCAGGCTCGCATGTTCGAGACCGGCATTAAGGTGATCGACCTTCTCACCCCATATCTCGCCGGTGGCAAGATTGGCCTCTTCGGAGGTGCGGGCGTGGGCAAGACCGTGCTCATCACCGAGATGATTAACCGTGTGGCATCACAGCACGGTGGTGTGTCGGTGTTCGCCGGTGTTGGTGAGCGCACCCGTGAGGGCACCGACCTCCGTCTTGAAATGATGGAGTCAGGTGTGTTTGAAAAGGCCGCCTTGGTCTTCGGTCAGATGGACGAGCCACCAGGCGTGCGTCTCCGCGTTGCGCTGTCAGCCCTCACGATGGCTGAGTACTTCCGCGACGTTCAGAACCAGGACGTGTTGCTCTTCGTCGACAACATCTTCCGTTTCGTGCAGGCGGGTTCAGAGGTGTCAACGCTGCTCGGCCGTATGCCATCAGCTGTGGGTTACCAGCCAACGCTCGCTGACGAGATGGGTCAGTTGCAGGAGCGCATTACCTCAACCCGAGGCCGTTCGATTACGTCCCTGCAGGCCGTGTACGTGCCCGCTGACGACTACACCGACCCTGCGCCTTTCACGACCTTCACGCACCTTGATGCAACGACTGAGTTGTCTCGTCAGGTCGCAGCGCTCGGTATCTACCCGGCTGTGGACCCGTTGGCGTCAACCTCGACCATCCTCTCACCTGAGGTGGTTGGAGATCACCACTACAACGTGGCTCGTCGTGTGCAGGAGACGCTCCAGCGCTATAAGGAACTGCAGGACATCATCGCAATTCTGGGTCTTGACGAACTTTCCGAAGAGGACCGTCTCACCGTGAACCGTGCCCGTAAGGTGCAGCGCTTCTTGTCGCAGCCGTTCTATGTCGCCGAGGTCTTCACCGGTCTCAAGGGCGAGTACGTACCTGTTGCTGAGACTGTCGAATCATTCGAGGCTCTCATCGACGGTGAACTCGACGACCTTCCTGAGCAGGCATTCTTGAACGTTGGCAACATCGATCAGGTGCAGGCGAAGGCGAAGGCTCTGAGGGAGAGCTGATCGATGTCAGCCACCATGAGCGTAGAGGTGGTATCGCCGGAGGCGGTGCTGTATTCGGGTGAGGCCACGATGGTCATCACCCGTACCCTCGGTGGTGGAGAAATCGCCTTTCAGCCAGGCCACGCCGCATTTCTTGGGGCGTTGACAGAAAGCCACACCCGGGTGTTCCTCGCCGACGGCTCAACTGAAGACATCGCCGTCCATGGCGGATTCGTCGAGGTAAGCAACAACAAGGTGTCGATACTCTCAGATACCGCGGAGATTGCCTCACAGATTGACGTTGAGCGGGCAAAGGCGGCAAAAGAGCGTGCGGAATCGCAGTTGCGTGGAGAACATGATGCAAGTGCGGTTGCAGCGCTCGGGCGGGCAAACGCTCGTCTCAGCGCCGCCGGCGTTCAGGTGTAATCGATCGCAGAAAACTCCTGGAGTTTCCGCACTCTGTGGCGGGCATCGATAAAGCGCACCGTTCCTGATCGGGATCTCATCACGAGACTTTGTGTTCTTGCGCCGCGCCCGTCGAAGCGAACGCCTCGGAGGAGTTGGCCATCGGTCAGTCCTGTGGCGGCGAAGAAGCAGTTGTCGCCTTGAACGAGATCATCTTGGCTGAGCACCCGACTCGTGTCGATGCCGGCAGCCTCGACGTTCGCTCGTTCATCATCTGATTGCGGATCGACGATTGCTTGAATTTCTCCCCCCATGCTCTTGAGGGCAGCAGCACTAATCACACCTTCAGGGGTGCCACCGATACCGAACAGAACGTCGACACCGGCATCAGGCCACGATGTTGCAATCGCCCCGTACACGTCGCCATCACGAATCAGACGGATGCGAGCACCGGTAGAGCGAACCTCGTCGATGAGGTCTTGATGTCGGGGCCGGTCAAGGATCACGACAGTGAGGTCGCGCACAGTTGTCTGCTTGGCCTTTGCGATCCATCGAAGGTTTTGTGTCGGGCTTGCTGTGATGTCAATACAGCCGACAGCCTCGGGCCCAACCGCAATTTTCTTCATGTAGAACGAGGGGCCTGGATCAAACATTGAGCCGCGCTCACCAACTGCGATCACTGACAACGCATTGTTGAGACCGAGGGCGGTCAGTGTCGTACCGTCAATGGGGTCAACTGCGACATCAACTTGCGGGTCAGAGCCGTCTCCGACGACTTCGCCGTTGTACAGCATTGGGGCATCATCTTTCTCGCCCTCACCGATGATGACGACGCCGTTCATCTGAACTGTGGAAAGGCTGAGGCGCATTGCATCTACCGCTGCTGCGTCAGCACCCTCTTTGTCGCCGCGACCCACCCATCGTGCTGCGGCGAGAGCAGCTGATTCGGTGGCGCGCACAAGTTCGAGGGCAAGGTTGCGATCAGGGCGCTGGGCACTGGTGTCAGACATACCCATACGGTAGTGCCGGAAGGTACCGTCATCTGCATGGGCGAAACCCCCGACATCGAGATGTGTCTTTCTGGCCGGGATATCACCGAGCCTCGACCTACACCCGACGGTGACGCGGTGATCTTTCTTTCTCGACCTTCCGGAGAAGCATGCTCGTTCGTTGAGGTTTTGGTTGACGGGGGATCAGAGAAGACACTTGAGATTGATACGCCACCGGCGGCGGGGCGTGGTGGAAGTGGAGGGGTCTGGTGTTTTGCTGGCGATGGCGATGCAATCGTCTATGTGGCGTACGACGGCACGCTGCGGGTCTGGCCCGATCGGACACGCCCAGCAACAACGCTGTTGTCGGCAATGGACGGTCCGATTGAAAGTCCGGTACCGGTGGTTGGCCGCAACGCGGTGGTGGTGACCGCTGATCGTGGATCGGTGTGGATGATTGCGATCGGCAATGGTGACGTCGAACGCCTCGATGACGGCCGGCATGATTTCTGTGCAGACCCTGCCGTGATCAGCGACCGCGGAAAGCAGGTGGTGATGTGGCAGGGTTGGTCGGTTCCCGATATGCCGTGGGACCACTCAGTTCAGGTGAGATGCAACCTTGATGAGCGCTCGATCACCGTCATCGCGGGGAAAGGTCAGCAGCAACAGATCACCGGTTCACGCCACGGCGTGTTGTCACTGCGAGACGACTCGGGATGGCTCAACGTGTGGTGTGACGAAACGTTGTTGATTGCTGATGCGGTTGAACATGGCGGCCCGTCGTGGGGCACATCACAGCGCTCATTTGCGATGTCACCTGACGGTGAGCACCTCGCGTTCACCCGAAACCTCGATGGCTTTGGCGAACTCTGTGTGTATTCGTTTGATGCTCAGAAGTGGGAACCAATCGGTCGTGGCGTGCATCATCAAGTCCATTGGGGCCACGGAGGCATTACGGCTCTCAGAAGTGGAGCGCGAACACCCAATCAACTCGTCGTGTATCGGCTCGAAAGTGGGGCATCCCCCACCGAAAGCGAACGTTGGGGTCGCACGGTGCTCGCAGTCGGTCCGAGCGAAAAGTGGGCGTCGATTGAACTGTCTGAGCCCTCCTGTGAAGAAACCATTAGTGATGGGCACCGAATCTCGTTTCGTCGTTACGGTGCTGGGCTTGGACGGTGTCTCGTGCACATCCATGGCGGCCCAACCGACCAATGGCAGGTCGAATTTCTGCCCCGAGTTGCGTATTGGCAGTCTCAGGGTTGGGATGTCATCATTCCTGATCCGCGAGGTTCGACCGGTCACGGGCGCTCGTTTACTCAGGCGTTACACGGCGAATGGGGCCGCGCCGATGTTGACGATGTGGCTGCGGTGATTTCTGAATGCCAGCGCCGGGGATGGGCAACACCATCGACGACAGTGGTGATGGGATCGTCATCGGGAGGGATGGCGGTCTTAGGTGTGCTCATCGACTACTCGAAGTCGGTCGCTGGTGGAATTACGTTGTATCCGGTGAGTGACGCCGCATCCCTAGCAGGGGCAACCCACCGTTTTGAGGCCCATTACAACGACACACTCATCGGACCTCTCGGTGACCCCCGGTACATAGAACGATCGATGGTCGGTCGAGCTGATCTCATCCGGCAGCCGTTGCTACTGATGCACGGCACCGATGACCCGGTCGTGCCCGTCGCTCAAAGCCGAGCCCTGCGAGACACCCTTTATGCATCTGGCGTCGAGGTGCGTTACACCGAATTTGAGGGGGAGGGGCATGGGTTGCGAAACCCCGAACATCGACGGCGAGAGTACGAACTGGTAGGCGCCTTTTTGCATGACGTCATTGACAGATGAAAATCTCTCTGGTTGCTGAACAGGTAGTGTCATCGCGTGACCGATCAGCACGAGTTTGACGCAAATGATGACGAAGCGGTGAACGTCTTCTACGACCTCACCGTGTGGGATGCCGATCAGCGGAGTGCTCTCGTTGAGTCGTTAGCGGCGGCTTCTGTTCCCCATGCGTGGCGCGATAACGAACTTGTTGTGCCAGAGTCCGCTGAAGACATCACCGATGAGATTTTTGATCGACTCGAACGCGAAATTGGGCCGTTTCCCATCGCTCTCGGCGACGATGACGAAGCCGTTGAATTTCAACTTGACGAATGGTCGGTATCTGAGCGCGGGGTGCTCGTTGAGCAGCTCATCGCAGGGGAGATTCCTCATCGGTGGGAAGGCGATTCGCTCTTCGTTATTGGTGATGCGGCGGACGATGTTGATGAACTCCTTGATGCGATCGAATCAGGAGACCTTGCAGTGCTTGATAGTTCAGCACCCGACGGGGCTCTCGCCGCCTTGTTCTCAATCGGTGACAATCTTGCACGGTCCGTCGATGATGCGACAGCTCGTATGCAACTGTTCGGACTCGCACCGGAACTCGCTGAGTCGTCGCCCCCCTACGGGCTTGCGATGAACGTGTGGGCCTCGGTGGTTGCAGCGGTAGAGCAGTTGACAACGTCATTTACCGAGGAACCTTTCGACCCCGAACACATCGCGGTAGCGGCACGAGATCTGCGAGACCTTTGCCGTCCGTGGGTATGACTTCTCACCAGAACTCTGAGCACAAAACGACGCGTTGAACAGTCGTCGCTACGCTCGGCGGAATGCTGCTCGCCGAATTGGAAATCTTTCATTCCCGTTCAGCGCAGCCGACTCGCCGAGTTGCGCTAGGCCATCTCGTTCTGCCGGTCGAACCCGCTCCAGGTCTGGGAGGAATTCTCTTGGGTGCGGTCGTGGCTCGCCATGCCCTCGATCTCGCGAGCGATGACATCACTGGTCTTCGTCGGCTCATCAGCGATATCGGTGCCGGTCGCCGAGTGGTACAACCCCGAATGCGGCACCGCTACCAAGTCGATCGCCATGGGCTTGCGGTCAGCACTCATCGCCTCATCGGGGAAGGTGAGGAAATGTCATTTGAATTCGCAGACCGTGGTGGTGACCTGGCACAGGTCCTCGGAGCGATTTACGCAATTGAACGCCTCGACCAGCAGCATCGATCATCGATCGCAGATGTCTTGATTCAGGCTCTGCGTTGGAAAGGGCCCATCGGGCCATCGATGGTCGCATTCCTTGCCGGTGCACAAAGTTCATCACTCGCCGCTCTCGCCGACCCACGTGCATGGGCATTGGAACGTCTTGGGTTCTCCGACGTAGAGACGTCACCATCATCTCGGGAAGTCTCCCGCCGTTACCGGCAGCAAATGCGATCGGTGCACCCAGATCATGGAGGAGACCATGAGGATGCAAGCGCAGCGATACGTGAACTTGCCGAGGCTCGTCGTATCTTGACGAAGTCGTGACGAGTTAGTCGCCGCTGATCTCTTCGAGCTCGCGCTGAGCGGTCTCAGGAAGTCCGACGACAACAAGAATCACGGCGATGACCTGTCCAAACATGAGCAGCCCCATGACCGACCGGTAATCCCACCCTGTGTCAAGCAGTGCGCCGGCCCCGAGGAGGCCGGCAATCCCACCGAGAAGGGCGGCAACGGTGAGTAGTCCGGCCGCACGGCTTCTGTTGCCAGTAGGAAAGAGTTCGGCTCGATAGACCGCAAGGGCGGGGTAGGCAACCCCGCCAAGAAGTCCACCACCAAACGCAGTGACCCACATCGGAAGACCTCCGATGCTGAACGATGCGACAATGAGTAACGCAGCGAACGGAAGCGACATAGCGATGAGGCGTCGACGTCCGCGCCGATCTGCCGCCCGCCCACCAATGATGAGCCCAATCGCTGCTGGCGTTGCAGTTGCCAAACTAAACAGTGAGATCGCCGAGCCCGAAAGCTCTCGCACATCGCTGAGATAGCGATTTTGGAAGAAACTTGCCGGTGCGACGAGAAGATTCACACCGACGAGGATTGCGGCGAGAGTGAAGAAACGTTTGCGATGCAACGGAACATGCTCTGCGTGCGGCGCGCTAAATCGTCGTGACTCGGGAAGTCGTCGGGTGAGATCAATCGCGATCACCAGCCATATGAGCGTGAGAGCAAACACCCATCTCCAGCCCGAAGGGCCGAGATCGGTGAGTGGCAATGCCATGACGGCGATACCCGCACCGAGGCCGCTCGCCATCGCCATAATGCCAACGGCGTAGGCCCGCGAACCTCGTGGCATCTCCTCAGCGGCGATAACAGCAATAAGAAAGTCGAGTGCGAGGCCCAGCGGTCGCCCGATGCTCTGGGTTGCGACGAGAAAGGGAAAGTTGGGGGCGAGAGCGCCGGTGGCGGTCACGATCGGAGCGGTCCACGCCATCGCGATGACAATCTTGCGACGGCCAATTCGGTCGCCGGCGATGGCGAGAGGGATAGTGATGAGGATTCCTGCCCTTACGAGAGACCCGGCGACACCAACGCCGGTATTACCCACTCCGAAGTCATCTGCTGCGAACGTAACCGTTTGAGTGAAGACAGTGTTGGTGAATGCTGAGCTCATTGCTGCGGCAGCCAGCAGGCCAAGAATCATGACTTGACGGGCATTCAGGCGATCGGGTGGTGCCCACCACGGCAGAGACGGCGGGGTGGAGGTGAGATGATGGCGTCGAACCCCAAGTCGGTTGACAAAGAACATGATGGGAAAAAAGAACACCCACCCAAACCATGGGATATCGATGCGATACGAGGTGGTTTCAACGATCCTGTTGTCGTCGATGCTGACATGGCGTTCCCAATGAGAAAACGGACCATCTGCGAGAACAAACGTGTGGCCGCTGTCGTCACCTGAGGGTGAACGTTCTTCTACTACGAGGTCATGACGCGGTGTTGACAGCACCGATAGGAGATGGGGCGTTGCCTCCCAAGAACGCGTCACTGTTCGAGTGCCCCGACTTACCGTCACGGCGGGAGCATACTGTTGCAGTGCCTAATGAGAGGACGGGAATGACAGAAGAGGTGGTTGAGCCGGTTATCCGCATCGACCACCGAGGCCCTTTACATGGCACGGTTCGTGTGCCGGGTGCGAAGAATTCTGTTCTGAAGTTGATGGCGGCAACAGTGCTTGCCGACGGGGAATTCAATCTCGACAACGTTCCTGAGATCGTTGACGTCGACATCATGTCTGATCTTCTTCGCTCGATTGGCTCCCAGGTCGACTCCGGCAGCGATGGCTCGTTGCGCATCACCCATTCCGGTGAGTTATCGACCAGCGTTCCTGCCGATCTCGCAGGTCGTATGCGGGCGTCAATCAATCTGCTCGGGCCACTCGTCTCGCGGGTTGGCAAGATCGAGATCGCCCTTCCAGGGGGCGACGATTTCGGACTCCGACCAATCGACATGCATATCGCCGGACTCGAAGCCATGGGGGCGACCTGCACATTCGCAGATGGCGTGCTCACCGTTAACGCTCCCCGGCTTGTCGGCGCGGACATCCGCTTTTCTTTTCCCAGTGTTGGAGCAACCGAAAATTTGGTCACCGCTGCAGTATGTGCCGATGGGGTGACGACGATCGATGGCGCTGCTCGCGAGCCAGAAGTTGCTGATCTTTGCCGCTTCCTCGTCGCAATGGGAGCCCACATCGAGGGAATCGGTGAGTCAACACTTCGAATCACCGGAGTGCCTCACGGGGCATTGCATTCTGCCTCACATCGCGTCGTTCCAGACCGAATTCAAGCGGCTACCTACATCGCATCGGTGGCAGTTGCCGGCGGCGAAGTCGACATGATCGACGCTCAGCGAAACGACATGCAGATGTTTCTGCACCGCTGCTCTGAGATGGGGCTCGTCTTCACCGATCTCGATGGAATCGGTGTGAGGGTCACCGCTCCTCAGCGACTGCGCTCGGTTGACGTACAGACGCTGCCATACCCGGGCGTTGCAACCGACTACAAGCCACTCGTGATCGCGATGCTGTCGGTCGCTGATGGCTCAGCGGTGGTTACCGAGAATCTGTATCCGGGCCGGTTCCGATACATCGACGAGTTGCAGGCGCTTGGAGCGAACATCAAGATGCACGAGCATCACGCCGAGATCACTGGCGTGCAGCGGCTGTCAGGGGCGTCGGTAACCGCGCACGATATTCGTGCCGGCGCAGCGCTTGTCGTTGCCGGATTGGCAGCCGACGGCGTGACGACAATCAGTGGAGTGGGTCATATCGACCGCGGGTACGACGACCTCGTCGGCCGCCTACGTGAGATTGGAGTCGGCATCACCCGAAGGTGATGCCCCGCGAGCACGCTCGTGTTCGGCTGCCGCTCGCTCGACACGCCGCTTCACGAGGGCAAGCAATGCAATGACGATCACGATCGGACCTGCGACGAGCAGGATTTCATCCCAACCGCCCTGATGTGCGAGCAGGTGGGAATGCTTGGCGTGCGAACCGACCACGGTTCGAGCGTAGGAGATGTTCTCAGTGTTCGCATCGCTCGACGGGGGTAAAACGGGCCTTGAATGGTTGAATAGAGGCGTCATGTTGGAAAAAGTTCTTGCGACGATTGAGGTCATTCGGCCCGTGCTTCAAGCGGACGGCGGCGATGTCGAACTCATCGGCGTCGACGAAGACACCGGCGTCGTCTCTGTTCGTCTCGTCGGTGCCTGCGGCACGTGCCCAGTGTCTACACAAACCCTCAAAGGTGGCATCGAGCGAATCATGCGAGATCGAGTTGATGGTGTCACCGAGGTCATTGATGTGTCGGCCGCGGAGAACGTCATCTGATGGCCCGTGCGTCAGCAGATCCAGAGGCGTTATTTTCGGCTGCACTGCAAGGCGACCGGGCTGCGACCGCACGCCTGCTGTCCCTGATTGAGCGTGGTGGCGAACCCGGCCGAGTGGTCGGGCGACTTGCCTACCCGAAGAGTGGCGAGGGCTACACCGTTGGTTTGACAGGAGCCCCCGGAGCGGGAAAGAGCACATTGACGAGTGCGACGATCGGCCATTTGCGCTCACTTGATCTTGAAGTCGCAGTACTTGCGATCGACCCGTCGTCTCCGTTCACCGGTGGAGCGATTCTTGGTGATCGCGTGCGTATGCAGGACCATGCAACCGATCCCGGTGTATTTATTCGGTCAATGGCAACACGAGGCCACCTCGGAGGACTTTCACTTGCGACACCTGAAGCGGTTCGACTACTCGACGCCCTTGGACGCAAGTGGATCTTGGTCGAGACGGTCGGGGTCGGTCAGGTCGAGGTCGAGGTTGCTGGCAAAGCAGACACAACAGTCGTCGTCGTCAACCCTGGATGGGGTGACAGCGTGCAGGCGAATAAGGCTGGCCTGATGGAAATCGCCGATGTGTTCGTGATCAATAAGGCTGACCGAAAGGGTGTTGAGGAGACTCGTCGAGACCTTGAACAGATGCTTGATCTGTCTGATCTCCCTCATGACGCCTGGCGTCCAACAATCGTGACGACTGTCGCCAACACAGGTGAAGGAGTTCCAGAATTATGGAACGCGGTCCTCGAACACCGTGAATATGCAGAGAGTTCAGGGCTGTTAGAAGAACGTCGTCGTTTCAGGTCATCTGAAGAGTTGAGAGAGATTGTTGCCAATCGTCTTCGTGAGCGAGCCCGGGAAATCTGCACGGGTGATCGTTGGGATGAAGTGACCGGAGAGGTCACCGAACAACGACTCGATCCGTGGTCAGCTGCTGACGAGATGCTTGCTCCGGTTGACGCCTGAGGTGGAGACCTCCCTCTGCGCCCGATCGAGCGCTTCGATGACAAATGACGGACCGGGCCGGCCCCGCGACTGCCACCGTTGCGCTACCCGTTGAATTTCGGTGACCGACCATCCCTTACGTAATGCTGAGATGAGGGCACGTGCGGTTGCCGACTCCGATGCATGGGCTCGCAGAAGGGCAAGTGTGCTCGGAACGCTCAACACAGGGATGCCGTCGATATCAACGACGTCGTCTTCTGAGAGGCCGCGGGTGAAGTGAGTAACGATGTCTCCTGGCGCACCGGGCCACGAGCCTTTTCGACAGAGCAAATGGACACGATCGTCGTCATCGCACCCTTCGAGGTCGTGAAGCCTGATTGCCGCAGCGTGAGAAATGACGCCATTGCCAGGGCCCATCGTCGCAAGTCGGCAACGTTGTTTCCAGGTTTCAGGAAAAGTCGTTGACCGCAACACCCGATGGGCAGGCCGATCGAGTACACCGAGTTCGATGAGTCGTCGCTCCCGGTGCCATGTCGCTCCGAACTCTCGGGCAACTGCGGAGCCGGCTACTCCATCGTGTTCGCGGAGATATTTGAAGAAGCTATGCATGCGCCAGAGAGGTCATCACCTCAGTGGCGCCGGAAGGTGATTAGCGACCGACGAAGTCAGCCTTGCCCGGGCCGTGCTCCAAGAAACTCTTCACCCCGATCTGGGAGTCTTCCGACCGGAATACTTCGGTAAACGCCTCACGCTCAACTGCGAGACCATCATCAAGAGTGAGTGAGAGCCCGCGGTCGATCGCCTTTTTGGTGAGCCCTTGGGCGACGAGCGCCCCCTTGGCGAGACTCGATGCAAGTTCGAGTGAACGCTCTCGGAGTGCTTCATGCTCGACAACTTCGTCGGCGAGTCCGATCCGGAGCGCTTCTTCGGCGGCAACTTGGCGTCCGGAGAGCGAGATTTCTTTAGCTCGGCTCGCCCCAACAATGCGGGGGAGACGCTGGGTGCCACCACCCCCAGGAATAATGCCGAGCAAAATTTCGGGTTGCCCGAAGACAGCCTTCGTCGATGCGATTCGATAGTCGCAGGCCATTGCGAGTTCGCAGCCGCCACCAAGTGCATAGCCAGCAACCTCGGCGATCACCATTCGCGGGAGTGCAGCGAGAGCACCGAGAGCATCATGGAATTTGCGAGTAATCACCGCGCCCTCTTCTGGGCCACCAAACTCGGAGATGTCTGCACCGGCAGCAAAAATACGCTCCCCTCCGGTGACGATGACCGCTCCTGGCAGGTCGGCAGCGAGTTCATCTGCGATCGCATGCAGTCCTTCAAGGACGGCAGTGGAAAGCGGATTCACCTTTCCATTCGTAAGGGTGATGATCGCAACACCATCGTCGCGACGTTCGAGATTGATGACAGATTCGGTGGTCATCTCTCCAGCATGACCGATTTGGTCAGCTGAGACCGAGCGCATCGAGGTAACACGCCATCATTCGTTGCGCAATCGCCGACCACGAATATGACTGCTCGACGAGTTGGCGCCCGTGATCGCTGAGCGATTCTGCAAGATGGCGATCCCGGAGCACGGTGTCGATTCGCTCTGCGAGTTGGCCAGTATTGCCTGGTTCGAATGTCAAGGCGGCCTCGGTTCCCTCGACAATCTCTGCAAGGCCGCCAGTTTCGGCAATGACGAGCGGCGACCCTCCAGCGAGCGCCTCGAGAGCGACGACCCCGAAAGGCTCATAGAGCGAAGGAATCACGACGCACGCCGACCGATGAATCATTGTGCGGAGCTCGTTATCAGAGATATATCCGGGAAGATCGATGAGGTCGCTTACCCCGATGACATCGATTTGCGACTGCAGGTCCGCGAGATACGAGCCACGGCCGGCGATCACACAGTGCACGTCCGGGTGGTGAGACCGAAGTTCAGCCAGCGCTCCGGCGAGCACGTGGAAGCCCTTTTCGTATTTGATGCTTCCCCACGCAAAGATCAAGTTGGCGTCGGGTTGCTCATCAGCATGAGGTGCGGGAGCAGTCCACCAGGTTTGGTCGATGCCACCAGGCACGCTGCGTACCGCTGCGGGATCGAGTTCAAAATCGGTTGTGACCTGCCGACCGAGAATTTTCGAGATGGTGATGACGCGTCGTGATGCGACCGCTTGCCACCATTCGATGCCGTTGACATCTGAGGGTACGCCAGGAGGCACATGACCCCCATGGCGACTGCGTTCGGTGCCGTGGAAGGTGGTGACGAGTGGGCAGCCATGTTGGTGGGCGGCCACCTGTGAGGCCCACGACACCTCCCAGTCATGGGCATGAACGATGTCGGCTCTCCAATCGCCGAGATCGGCCGCCGCCATGACGAAGGCGTGGTTAGCTGATGCAACCCGTGCGATCGCCCGATCGGGGAGCCACGGCAGATCGATCTCGACACGAAGAGTTCGAAACGAACCTGATTCGGTGTATTTCGAAGTGCCGGGGGTGAGGCGGGTGATCACAACAACTTCATGGCCGGCATCGGTGAGAGCATGGGCGAGGCCATCGACGTGCGCGGCCCGACCACCCGATACCGCGGGAGGAGTTTCCCAGGAGAACATGAGTATGCGCACTGGCGCGCACCATAGTCTTTAAGAGTGACCAACGCCCGACTCGTCGAACCCGTGCTGGGTGAGATCGATGTTCATCTCTTTAATGAGGGCACTCATCGGAGGCTTTGGGAGCTACTTGGCCCTCAACATACGGCTGCAGGGATTCGGTTTGCGGTCTGGGCCCCAAACGCCCAGCGGGTTGAGGTGCTCGGAGATTGGGACGGCTGGGCCGGTAACGAATTGCATCCCGTGGGTTCCTCTGGAATTTGGGCTGCGGTGGTTGATGAGGCCGAGGGCGGGCAGTTCTACAAGTTTCGTGTCACGGGCGCCCATGGTCGCGAGGTGATGAAAGCCGATCCAATGGCGCGGCAAAGCGAGTTGCCACCTGGTGATGCATCGATCATCCCAAATGATTCCAATGAGTTCGAGTGGAGTGATCGTGACTGGATGGCCGGCAGGGGCGCCGTGCTGCAAGGCGACAAACCGCTGCGAATCTACGAAGTGCACGCAATGTCGTGGCGCCTAGATCTCAATTCATGGGAAGAAATTGCTGACGCCCTGATCTCCCATGTGCAGCGACTCGGATTTACTCACGTCGAGTTTCTGCCGCTTGCGGAACACCCCTTTGGCGGCTCATGGGGGTATCAGATCACCGGCTTTTTCGCTCCGACCGCTCGGCTGGGAAGCCCTGACGATCTCCGACGGCTTATCGACCGCCTGCACGGCGCAGGCATCGGAGTGATTCTTGACTGGGTGCCTGCTCATTTTGCGAAAGATTCGTGGTCGCTCGGCAGATTTGATGGAACAGCGCTGTACGAGCATGAGGATCCCCAACGAGGAGAACATCCCGATTGGGGAACATTCATTTTCAACACTGGGCGCAACGAGGTACGAAATTTTCTCGTGAGTAATGCGCTCTACTGGCTGCGTGAATTCCATATCGACGGACTTCGTGTCGATGCGGTTGCGTCGATGCTGTACCTCGACTACTCGCGTGCCGATGGAGAGTGGACACCAAACGAACACGGAGGAAATGAAAACCTGGAGAACGTTGCGTTCTTGCAAGAACTCAACACAGTGATCGGCGCAGAGTGTGGCGATGTAGTGATGATCGCGGAAGAGTCAACCGCATGGCCGGGCGTCACCCATCCAGCTGACACTGGTGGACTCGGATTCAGTCATAAGTGGAATATGGGTTGGATGCACGACACGCTGTCGTACGCCCATCGGGAGGCCGTACACAGGCGGTACCACCACGGTGAGCTTTCGTTCAACATGTTGTACACCTATGGCGAGCGATACGTCCTTCCTCTCAGCCATGACGAGG
>CALCBR010000058.1:0-5997 GCA_937897105.1 uncultured Acidimicrobiaceae bacterium
TCGCCGTGCTGTCGTTTAACCGACCCGAATCTCGAAACGCTCTCAGCGACGAGATTTACGACGGATTCAACACGGCGCTTCCTCAAGTTGCTCAACGTGATGACATCAGGGTGTTGATGGTCACCGGTGAAGGTGGAGCATTCTGCTCCGGTGGTGATGTGAAGGGGTTCAGAGCTAGTCACGCCGGAGAAGGTGAATCGATGACACCTGAAGAAAGCCTTGACCGCCTCCGCCGAAACCAAATGTGGATATCAGGCGCTTTTCGCAAACTTCCAAAACCGGTCGTTGCGGCGATACCTGGAGCTGCCGCAGGTGCCGGGTTCTCAATCGCGCTTGCCGCAGATTTCCGAGTCGCAACAGAAAGCGCGATTTTCGTCTCAGCCTTTTCGACCATCGGTGCCAGTGGTGACTTCGGAAGCTCCTGGTTCTTGCCCAGGCTTATTGGAGAAGCGAAGGCGAAGGAGTTCATGTTTCTCTCGCCTCGGGTCTCTGCGACAGAGGCTCTCAATCTCGGTCTCATTAACCGCATGTTTGCTGATGCCGAGTTTGATGACGCTGCAATGGCTTTCTGCCACGAACTTGCAGCACGCTCACCGATCGCTATGCGCATGCAGAAGGAAAATATCCAACGTTCATTCGATGCTGATGTTGCTACCGCACTCGATGCCGAAGCAGCCGCCATGGTGAGAGCAATGTCGACAGCTGACCATCGTGAGGCAGTTGCAGCATTCTTTGACAAGCGCACCCCGAACTACATCGGGCGCTAAATATGGCGGGCTTCAAACGCCCCCAACGCTCTCTGATCGCACTCGGAGTTGTGCTTGCGGGCGCACTCAGCAGTGTCGGCTGCTCAAGTTCGTCGACATCGCCGACCGTATCCGAGGCGCCAGAGCCATCAACGACAACAACAGTTGCTGAGGTCACTTCTGATGACGTCAGCACCACTTCAATCGACCCAACCACCACGACAGTTGAAGTAACAACGACATCGATCGTCGTCGATGAGACTGAAGAACGCCTCATCGCAGTCATCGACAACTTTTTGGCCTCCACTCAGGCCCCCGGCGTCACGATGACAGTGCTTCGACCATCGGACGATGGAACCGACACCGTCGAAGCGGTCAATCTCGCTCGGGGTGTTCGGAGCCTTACGACTGAAGCTGAACTCTCGACATCTGACTATTTCCGGTGGGCGTCAATTACAAAACCAATGACCTCAATAGTCGTGTTGCAACTCGTTGAGGAAGGCCTCATCGACCTCGATGCAACGGTGTCGACCTACCTGGGTGAGGGTTGGGCTTCGGGCTACGTGCTTGACGGTGTTGACTACGGCGACTCCGTCACCATCCGTCAGATTCTCGATCACACCGACGGTTTCGCCGAGTTCGCGTTCGACCTCGGTTTCTATGTGCTCGCGAGCACTCGACTCGACACCCCGTTTGAACCGGAGGAAGTCATTGATTGGGCGGTCGAACAAGGCCCCCTCTACGAACCTGGCACGGCATACGAGTACAACACAGTCGGCTTTATCGTCGCCGGGCTCGTGATCGAGAAGGTCACCGGTAACTCCGCCCATATCGAATTGCGGAACCGACTCTTCGACCCGGCAGACGCCTCAGAGATCTATCTGCCTCCGAAAGAGTCACCGCCCGAGCAGACCATCGACGGCTACGTGCAGGGCGATCTGAAACTTGCTCTGAATTTCGTTCCTGGATTTGCGGTCTACACCGCAGAAGCGACAGTCGGAGCCTTCTATGACATCAGCGTGATTCCACAAGAGGTACTCCGCTCGGTTGGGTGGACCGGTGGAGGTATTGAAGCACGGGCCGAAGATCTCGCCCGAGTGTTCAGACAGCAGTTCACGGGAGCGCTGAGCGACGACATGCTCACTGCGTTCACCACCCCGTCGGACTTCTCGAATTACGGTCTCGGCATCAACGTGAGAGAATTTGACGGCTACACCGTCTATTCGCACGGTGGTGGCACGCCAGGTTTCCGCTCGCACGCGATGTACATGCCTGAACTTGACGTCACGATTGCGGTGTCGGCGAACCTCATTCAGATCGAGCCTGATATCGAAACACTTGCGTCAGATCTTGCCGCAATCATCATCGACAACCTCTAATCGACAACCGAACTACAGAGACCTCACTGTTGGTCAACGATTGGCGAGTTCACCGCCCATCGCCGGATAAACGCCGCTTGCTCGCGCGACTGCGGACCAGCTCCAGGACGAGACGCTGCCACTCGTCGCTCGGCCTCGGAGAGTGACAGACCTGCTGCGAGCAATACCGAGCAGGCTGCAGTGCCGGCCCGGCCGATACCTGCGGCGCAATGCACGATCACGTGTTTGCCACTGCGAACCTCGCTCAGCATGCCTGCGATCAACGATGTCCATTCGTCTTCGTCAGGGACACTCAAGTCGGGAATTGGAAACCAACGGGCTCGCGGGTCGCTCGTTAGCCATTCGACATATGCGGGATATCGGTCCACTAACTCATGGGATTCGGTGAGACACACAACTACTGAGGCGTCGACTGATGCAACGACGCCCTCTGGGTCTGGCCCGATGCGGTGCTTGCCGCATAACCACAGCGAGCCCGGCGCGCCGTCAACCTGCACTTCATCTATGCCACCGTCTCGCTGGCGCTCGTTCAACCACGTCATGGAAGGTCACTTCACTGCTGGCGGTGGCGGTCGATGCCAAACGGCGCGTGTCGGTCGACAACGAAGATTTCCGGTGTCACTCTCGGTCGTCGACGCCGACGCGTCGACGATCAGCGAGTAGCCGTCAAGTTCACCGGCAGCAAACGGCGGGAATACCAGCGTTGCGGCTCCGGACTCCTCGATATTCGATGACAGCCTTTTGCTTGCCACAGAAAACATTGCCTCGCCAGATGTACTCCACGTGGGTGACAGCGAGAGCACATGCGCCCCCGAAGGCCCGCTCGTCACGACGAAACACCACCCGCATGTCGACACCACGTTGGGTAATTCATCGACTGGCACCTCAATACTCATCATCCCACCATAGGTAAGAACACGGTTGCACATTGCTCTTTACTTTGGACTCCGCCAGAAACGACGGCAGACTTCACGGCGTGACCTCTACAGAAACCCTCACAGCTGCTGCTCGCATCGTAAACGGAACGAAAACCTACGGCGATGGCGATGCCGCTGTCACCGCACTCCACGAAGTAAACGTTGAATTCGGGAGTGCCCGCTTCACTGCGATCATGGGCCCGAGCGGTTCAGGAAAGTCAACGCTGATGCATTGCATTGCGGGGCTCGATCGACTCACCTCAGGCGAAGCCTTCATTGGTGACACCCTTCTCGCTGACCTCAAAGACAAAAAGCTCACCGAACTGCGCCGATCTGAAGTCGGATTCATCTTCCAGTCGTTCAACCTCGTGCCGACGCTCACCGCTGAAGAAAACATCAATCTTCCGATGTCACTCGGTGGCCGGAGCGGAGATCGCGAGTGGATCGACACCGTCATCGACACCGTCGGTCTTCGTGACCGGCTCTCACACCGCCCGAGCGAACTCTCTGGTGGACAGCAGCAACGCGTTGCCGTCGCTCGCGCGCTTGCGAGTCGGCCGACGATCATCTTCGCCGACGAACCGACCGGTAACCTCGACTCCAACTCAGGTAGCGAAGTACTTGCATTCATGCGCCGCGCCGTCGATGAATTTGGTCAAACGATCGTCATGGTAACCCACGATGCAAACGCTGCAGCTGCCGCAGATCGGGTGCTATTTTTGAACGACGGCAAGATTGTTCACGACATGTCAGAACCGACTGCCGAGCGCATTCTCGACATGATGAAATCGATCGGTAGCTGACTCAAATGATCAAGCTTGCTCTGCGAGGCGCACGAGCAAACCTCGGGCGCCTCATCCTCACACTGATTTCTGTCGTTCTTGGCGTTGCATTTGTCTCCGGCTCGTTTGTGTTGGCCGACAGCCTTCGTTCAATTTTCGATCAAGTCTCAGAAGATGCCTTTGCAGGAGTCGACGCCCAGGTTCGTGGCGTCGAGAACGGCATGAACTCCACCGACGGGGAGATACCGCGGTTTGATGATGGGGTCGTCAGCACAATCGCCGAGCTTCCCGAGGCTCGATATACCGAGGGCGGCCTGTTCTCATTCGAGCGCGCGTACACCATCGACAGCAATGACGAGGTCGTAAGACCCACTGGCCCTCCAGTCTTCACCGGCTCATGGGGAGGGCCGAGCCCGGTCTCGTCGTTCAGGATTCTCGACGGCGAACCACCAACCGGTCAGCAAGTAGTGATCGACCCTGTACAAGCCGAACGCGGCGGGTTTGAAGTAGGCCAAGACATCACCATCAGCCTCCCATCAGGGGAGCCTGAAGTCTTCACGTTAAGTGGCACCATCGACTTTGGAGAGGGCGGCACCGGAGGCGCATTCTTCATTCTGTTCGACCTTCCGACAGCGCAGCGAGTGCTCGGGCTCCCTGGCCAAGTCGACTCTGTTGTTGTCGCAGCAGCCGACGGTGTCAGCCCCGACGAACTCGTCACCGCAATTTCTGCGGTACTTCCCGACAACCTCGAGGCAGTCACCGGTGAAGTGGTCATCGGCGAGCAAAAAGAAGACTTCGGCTCATTCATCAACATCTTCGGCAACGTCTTGCTCGGCTTTGCCATCGTGGTGCTGTTCGTCAGCACCTTCATCATCAACAACACATTCGCCACCCTCGTCGGCCAACGCACCCGGATGTTCGGCCTCATGCGCTCAATCGGCGCCAGTAGCAAACAGATCATGCAAATGGTGTTCATTGAGGCCGGCTCGATCGGCCTTGCGGCATCAGGTCTTGGTTTGGTCGGCGGCCTCGGTGTTGCCTCTGCCCTCAAGCAACTGTTCTCATCTGCAGGGGGTGAATTCCCAGAAGGCCCGCTCGAGATTCGGACCAGAACGATCATCGTCGTCGTCATCGTCGGCATGGGAGTCACTCTCGCCTCGGCAATCCTGCCGGCGCTTCGCGCCTCACGGGTCACTCCACTCGAAGCCTTCCGCACCGGTGGGAAAACCACACGACCCCTCACCGTTCGCATCGCTGCAGGAAGCGCAGTTCTTCTCCCCGGTCTCATTCTTATGGCGATCGGAATGTTCGGTAACCCTGGTGGAACCGCAGCAACGCTCGCCTGCATCGGCATCGGCGGAGCGCTCACGTTTATTGGTGTCTCCATGCTCTCGGCAATGTTTGCCGGGGTAGTCGCCGGTTTCATTGGCCAACCGGTAGCAAAACTGCGCGGCGTGACAGGTCGAATCGCTCGAGGCAATGCGAGCCGAAACCCTCAGCGCACGAGTTCAACCGTGACCGCACTCATGATTGGGCTTGCACTCATCTCAGGAGTTGCAGTTCTTACCAAATCAATTCTCGATAGTTTCGAAGAGGTCCTCAGCGAATCGATCTCTGCCGACCTCTGGGTGTTCGAATCAAACCAGCGCCTCGAATTTTCAGGTCTTCTTGTCGATCAACTCGCTGAACTACCCGAAGTTGATCACATCGCCGGATTCTCACCTACCGCGGTTCGAATTGACGATGAGGTACTTACCGCAACTGGGTTCGACTCATCGACGGGCACATCAGTGGTCAACATGGGCATTGTTGAAGGCGTTGCTGAAATCGGTCGAGACGGAATCGCGGTACTCGACACCGTTGCTGAGGAGGGGCCACTTTCCATCGGTGACCGCGTCGACGTCGAATTCGAAGATGGTTACACCACGAGCCTCGTCGTTAAAGGCATCTTTGATGACGCCTCGCTCGTCGGGGCTAACTGGCTGATCGACCGCGGACTCACCAACGAACACCGAATTACTGATGGCATCACGTTTGCCGGTCTTACATATGCAGAAGGCGTCGACCCTGCAGTCGGGCGGGCAGCGGTTGAAGCAACAACGTCAGCGTTCCCACAGCTGAGTGTGCAAGACAACACCGAGTTCCAAGAGGAAGCCGAAGGGCAGATCGCCCA
>CALCBR010000059.1:0-2308 GCA_937897105.1 uncultured Acidimicrobiaceae bacterium
AGAAGACTGATTTCGGGTTGGAGGCACTCTCTGCGATCGAGGTTGGCCAATGGGACAGCGAGCGCCAAAACCTCTATGTCAGTGACGACATGGGGCATATCTATCGGTTCACTGATGCAGACGGATCATGGGAGTATCTTGGCCGCCCAGATTTCCCTGCAGGTGAAACACCCTCAGGGAACAACAAAGTTTGGGTCTTTCAACTCGACCCGAACGATGAAACCATCTACCTCGGCCGAAGCGACAACTTCGGTGCTCCAAATGAAATCTGGCAATTCGATATCGCCTCGGCGCAGTCAACAATGCTTGTCGAACTGCCCGACCTCGACGTGTCAGCAGGTAGCGAAGATTTCATCACCGGATATGACTCCTGGGATCTGAACGGCAACTTTTATATCTCTGCCTTCAGTATGTACGACAACGAGAATGCCTACCTTGTGGGTATCAACCCCTCGGAACTTCGGGCTGCGCTCAATGAGTAGCGTGCAAGGCCGAACATAGTTTTGAGCCACAGTTGAGAGATGAACCTTCGAGGCTCCTCAACGAGCGGACGTCCGGTGCGGATCAGCACAATCATTAACGCCAGCCTTGATCGTGTCTGGGAGGTCATCTCGACTGCTGGAAATCTTGAGAACGTTCACCCCTTCTGCCTAAACAACCCCGTGTCAGTCTGGCCAGGTGTAGGAGCACACGACGAAGTGCATTACCGAAGTGGCTGGGTGTACCACCGTCATTTCACTCACTGGACCGACCGAACCGGCTACGAACTCGACATCGGCGCCATCGGCGAAGAAACCTCCCACGTCTCGTGGCATCTCCACCCGCTCGATGATGAGCACACCCGCCTCACCATCGAAGTCTGGCCCCGACCGGTAAGCCGCATACCCGGGCTTCGCCAATTCCTCCGCATCATCATTGTCGGCCCACTCATGCGCAAGTACCTGAAATCCGTCACCGCCGGAGTCAACTGGTATGTCACCTCTGGCGAGCCCGTGAAAGAAGATCAATTCGGGTCGCACATTTGGTTCTCTGCAAAAAAGCGCCGCCGATAATTCCACGCTGGCGTCACCGCGGCGACACTGCAGAGAGTCATCCAATGGGTTTGAGCACACGAAGTAGGGTGCAGAGGCCAAGCGACTCGATCACCGAAGGCCACCACAATGTCGAATACAACTTCTCGATCAGCACCCGTTTCCCAAAAAGAACGGGTGACGTCATTAGATCTCATCCGAGGCATCGCAATCCTCGGCATTCTCCCGATGAACGCCCTTACCTGGGGTTTCAACGATTTTGCTGGCTACAGCAACGTTCGCGCTGTCGGAACTGAACAGCCATTCGACTGGGTCATCGGAATCGCATCAAAACTGTTCATCGAGCAAAAAATGATGGCGTTGTTCTCTCTGCTCTTCGGCGTAGGGGTCGTTATTTTCTGGGAACGGGCCGGCTCGAAAACAGCGCACCCCAACTGGTTAAGCCTGTGGCGATTTGCCCTGCTCTTCATCATCGGAACCATTCATGCAGCATTCTGGATAGGCGACGTGCTGACCGCATACGCAATATCGGCGCCGATCGTGCTGTTAGTTCATCGGCGATCACCAAAAGTTCTTATGGCGGTAGGAGTTGGACTTGTCGTCATTGGCTCCCTCAGCGCAGCGTTAGTTCAGATCGGTGTCAATAACGGCAGCTTTTCAATTGGTGAGTACTGGGTGCCCGGAGGAACTCCCTTGTTGGAAAGCGACCTGTTGACCTGGTTTTATGCCGATGCCATATTGCGTTCGGTCGGCTTGATGCTGATTGGAGTGAGTTTGTATCGACTCGGCATTGTGCAGGGCACACGACCTCGAGAGCTCTACAAGAAAATGGCCGTGTGGGGCCTAAGTGTCGGGCTTTTGCTGACGTGCATTGGCATTGCGATTCACATCATCGACTCCTGGTCTGAACGCACAGCACTGACCGGACACATTCCTCTTGGACTCGGCACCATCCCAATGGCACTCGGCTACCTCGGTGTCATTGTGTTGTGGAAGAACGACGCCAGCAAATTACAGCAGCGGCTGCAAGCCGCAGGCCGCATGGCGATGACAAATTATCTCTCTCAGACCGCTCTCGGTCTCTTAACTCTTGCGGTGTTGGCCGAACAGTTTGATCTCACGCGCACTGTGATTTTCGTCTGGATACTGCTGATCTGGGCATTACAGCTCTGGTGGTCACCCTGGTGGTTGCAGCGTTTTCGTTTTGGTCCAGCCGAATGGCTTTGGCGCTTCGGAACGTACCGCCGCCGCCAGCCGTTCCGACGCTCAACTAACTG
>CALCBR010000060.1:0-5459 GCA_937897105.1 uncultured Acidimicrobiaceae bacterium
CTGCTGCGAAGAAGGCAGCTCCTAAGAAAGCAGCGAAGAAGGCTCCGGCCAAGAAGGCTGCTGCGAAGAAGGCAGCTCCTAAGAAAGCAGCGAAGAAGGCTCCGGCCAAGAAAGCTGCTGCGAAGAAGCGCTAACGCTCTTCACGTAATAACGCAATACGAACTGGCGGGGTCATCAACCCCGCCAGTTTCGCGTCCGTCACAGGTTGCTCATGAGATGAAACGCCTCGGCCGCCTGTAGTCCGAACGGTTCGGCGATTTCAGCCATCCGAGAGGTCATCCGGTTGCGGAAATCCTTGAGACCCTCCTCGTCAACGGCTTTCATTGTTGACTCAAATTGGCTGACGTGAGCTTCGAGAGCAGCGAGCTTCGTCGCCAACGAAACGGTGACGTCTTCGATGTGATTGACCTCATCGGCTTCCCAGAGCAAGAGTTGTTGGGGTCGATGCGGTTGCAAGCCATGTTCGGGAAAAAAGTGTGGGTCGCGGGCCGCAACAATGGCATCGCAGACAAGTCGGCCGGTTTCCCGATGATCGGGATGCAGCCGATAGCGCTTCCATGGGTCATGGGTGAGCACTACATCGGGTTGGACGGTTCGGATCACTCGAGCGATCTCTGAGCGACCTGCAACATTTGACTCGAGTTCACCGTCAACCCTGCCAAGCCAATGCACATGGCCATCACCGCTGCCGCCGAGGCGCAGGTGAGCATCGACCTGCTCAGCACGCCGGCGTTCGACAAGCACTGTGGTGTCGGCCGTTTGATCCCACGTGCCCTTCGATCCATCTGTCATCACGTAATGGTGAATTTCGCATCCGAGTTGAGACCACTTGGCGAGGGTCCCACCGCAGCCAAATTCAACATCATCGGGGTGGGCGCCTATCGCTAGGGCGATGCGTGGTGCCTCGAGATTACAGCTCTCAACGCCGTGTTGGTGAGAAATAGGTGGTTGACCGGGGTCGTTTGCGTTCATGAGAGAAATTCCTTTGTGGCGGGTGCGGCGAGAGGATGAGCGAGATCATTCGGGGTGTCGATATCGAGCCCCAGTTGGTGATGGCGCACGATGTGAAGTTTGCACGGTGTCTGCCGGGCCGCTGCGGACGCGCGTGTGACGTGACGTTGAAATGAGCCCTCTCCGTACGAGAACTCAACATCTGCATGTACCGGGAGTGAGAACACATTTGTGCCGTTTCGCTGGTGGTCGGGAACGATGGTGATGCCCTCTAAGGCGCACACCAGCGGAAGGGCCTCTGGCCGAGGCACATCCGAGTGGACAATCATGATTTGCTCTCGATGATGATCTCGTGCCCACGCCCGAGCTGCATCGGCGGCGACGTTGAGACCCACTGCGTCGGGATTCACCACATCAACGTGTTGTTGCTCAGCCCATTGCTCAACCTCTGCATCATTGGTGACAACGATGACGTGAAACGACCGGACCGCCTCAAGCAGGTTGGTGCACATCTGGTGCGCGAGTGAACGCCGTTGATGAGATGACAATCTCGATGAGAGGCGTTCTTTGCCGCCGGAAAACGAGCGTATGGGTAGCGCGATGGTGAGTGCACGTTCGTCGACAACGTCCGACATTCCTCCAGCGTAAGGCGATCGTGACGGTGTCCGCATGCTGAAGAGCCGGTTGACTGGAGGGGTGGAGATTCTTCGTCAGTTTCTTGCCGGACCAGTCACTCTGGGAGTGGCTGGAATGTCGTGGTGGGCAGAGATGTCGACGGATGGGACTCTGCTCGTTTCCGATGACAGGCGAACTCTCGGATTTCACGTCGCTGCCGAGGACCGATGGCATCATGCGACGAGTGACCCAGGCGTGCGCCGAAGCCGCCTCGAGGGTACTCCGGTCGTCGAAACTCGAATGAGAGTGCCCAATGGCGACATCGTGCAGACGGTGTATGCCACGGCTCACCGAGGTGGCATGGTCATCGTTGACTATTACAACGACTCGCCGTTACCGGTAGCGATCGGCATCGATCGAGGTGACGTCCTCATCGAATCAATGGCCGCTGTGGGTTCAGTTGCTGGCGCCGACCTGGGTGCCGATGCCGTCACCATCTCTCTCGGTCATCATTCGCATACTCGTGTTGCGCTGACAGGTCACGGTGTTTCTGCCGATAGTTCATGGTTTGAAGGGGTGCCCTCGCCCGAATCGGTGGTGGCTGGCTGGAAGTCAATCGTTGACCGAGCTGGCCGGTTTGAACTTCCACCGGGCGCATCAGGATCTTCATTGGCAGAATCGGTAACTGCGGCGCGATGCGCATGGCTTCTTGGTGATCTTGCTGACGGTGATGACGACCCGGTCACTGCACTTCTTGAGTGGGATCAGCTCTGTCGGATGGGGGAGCGGCCTGAATTGCTGATCGACGATGTCGCCCTTGCTGCGGAGTCGGTAGCGCGGCAACAACTCCCTGGGCTCAAGGTGGCTCTCGACGCAGCCGAACGCGTTCTCCGTCGAGCTGACGAACTGCGCGCAGCCGATGACGTGCGCGAGATTCGAGAACGAAGTGCAGCGGTCACCGCTGAACGCAACGACACTTTGGCCACTGCCGTTCGCCAGTTCGAGGAGCAACTCGTGGCTCCGGTTGGCGATAGTGCAGACATACTCGCAGCCGGAATTTCATCTGATTGGTCGTTGCAACCAATCGAGGTATTTCACCTTCCCGGGTCGGCAACGGCGACGGTGTCGTACGCCATCAGATGGCATGGGCTTCGTCCGGCGATCGTCTGGGAGGTCGAAGATGACGCCCTCACCCTGCGATGCTCAGTTCTTGATGAGAATTGGCAATCACGCGAGGCCAAAGGCGAGGCGTTGCTCGCTCACACCGCCGAGGTCAGCGAGACGTAAGATCGCACTATGAGCGCACCTCTTGATCTCAGTGCCCTTCGATTGACGGAGTGGACATCGTGTGGGGGCTGTGCGGCGAAGTGGGGAGCTTCGCTCCTTGCAGATTTAGTGTCAGACCTTCCGACATCTTCAGATCCGTCGTTAGTCGTGGGCCTCGCTCCATTCGATGATGCGGCGGTGTATCGAGTGAGTGATGACGTTGCGATGGTGTCGACGACCGATTTCTTTCCACCGCTTGTCAACGACCCGGCAGATTTTGGTGCAATCGCAGCTGCTAACGCGTGTAGCGACGTGTTTGCGATGGGTGCCTCGGTGGTGATGGCGATCAACGTTGCGGCATTTCCCGAGGAGTTTCCCCGCGAAGCAATAGCTGCAATCTTCGCTGCCGGTGCAGAGGTGGTGGGGGAGGCGGGTGGCACAGTCGCAGGAGGGCACACGATTAGAAACCCTGAGCCGATTTACGGGCTTGCTGTGCAAGGGGTGGTGCACCCTGACCGTGTCTTGCGGAAGTCGGGTGCGCAGCCGGGTGACGTGGTTGTGTTATCAAAGCCACTCGGCACGGGCCTCTCGCTTGCTGCGGGCTCAGCCGATGAACAAGCAGCGGCAATCGCTGGTATGCGCACCGTGAATCGGCGAGCATCTGAACTGCTTGTCGCCGCGGGGCCCTCGGTGCATGCTGTCACCGACGTCACCGGTTACGGCCTCGCAGGCCATGGCTGGGAGGTTGCTCAACGCTCCGGAGTTCGTCTTGTCGTCGACAAGAGTGGCTTGCAGATGTATCCCGGTGTTCTCCGAGTTGCAGAAGACGGTGTTCGAACGGGCGGAGATCCGCGCAATCGCGAATATGTTGCTGGGCATCTCGAAACGTCTTCTGACGATGCGTTGGCGGCGGTGTGTTTTGATCCACAGACCTCCGGTGGGCTCTTGGCTGCCGTAGAGCCCGACCTTGCGAGCGATCTCATGAACGACGGGTTCTGGCGAGTCGGTGAGGTCGAGGCCGGAGCAGCCGGCATCGTTCTTGCATGACCGCTCAACGCTTGAGCGCTGGCCCGGGCCTTCATCTCGAGTCGCCCTATCTCAACGATGGTCTTGTTGTTGCGGGCGTGGACGAGGTGGGTAAAGGTTCATGGGCCGGCCCGCTCGTGGTAGGTGTGGCCGTGCTTGGGTCAAAAGTGGTGAACGGTGAGTTTCCTGATGGCATGCGAGATTCGAAAGCCCTCACCGAGCGAGTTCGTGAGCGGGTCTTTGACGGTATTGGTGCGGCGTGTTCGTCGTGGTCAACAGGGTGGGCTTCGGCGCAGGAGTGCGATGAGTTAGGCATGTCGGAGGCACAACGCCTTGCGTGTGAGCGAGCGTTCGGCTCACTCGGAGTCTCGGTCGATGTTGCGATCGTCGATGGTCGATGGGACTTTGTATCACCTCTCGTTGACGAGATCGTCATGCAAGTGAAAGCTGATCGTGAGTGTGCGAGCGTTGCGGCAGCATCAGTGCTTGCAAAGGTTTCTCGCGACCGACATATGCGGGAACTCGCCAATCACCATGTCCATTGGTCGTTCGCATCAAACAAGGGATATCCGTGCGCACAACATAGGGCAGGTCTCCACGCCTGGGGCCCGTCAATCGAGCACCGGACATCATGGGCGTTCATGGACAATCAAGTGCCGTGGAGCGGCTCGGCTCGTCGTCAGCGTCTCGGAGACCAGGGCTCGCTGTTGAGTTTGCTGTAGCGCTCTCGTTTGTTCACCGTTCCTCAAGAACTGTGTTCACGCTTGCGCGGTCTCCTGACAGTTTGCGCATGTTCCGACAATGTCGATGTTGTGTCGGTCGACGGTGAACTTTGATCGAATTGCTGCTGTTTCGAATGCCTCATCCATCAGATGCTCGATGTGGGTTGGCAACTCGACGTCGATGACGATGTCACAGGAATCGCAGACGAGGTGGTGGTGATGGTGGCCGGTGAGTTCTTCAGAAAGTTCCCACCTTCCGTATTCGCCATGGTGAACGAGGCGACGGACCACTCCCATTTCTTCAAGAACCGTCAGATTTCGGTATGCGGAACTTTGGGCGATGCCGTCACTGAATTCAAGGAGCTCGGGAAGGGTGCATGGCCCAGCCTGTGAGAGGGCATCGACGAGTTTCCGCCGCTTCTGGGTGTACAGCTGTCCGGCGTCGTGGAGTTTTGTGGCGACGAGTTGGTGGAGGCCAGAGTTATCGAGGTTCATGCGAGTTCACCCCCAATTCGTTATTGCGTCATCTCAGTGTGAGTGATCGTGATGGCTGTGGTCGTGATGATCGAGGTGACCTGACAATTCTGTTGCGGGATGGTGATCGGAATCATGGTGGTGTTCATCGACAACGAGGGTGGCGGACGGGTCACTCACCATCCTTCCACCAAATGCCTCAGCGAGAAGTGCTGGCGTTAACACGTCCTCAGGCGTGCCATCGGCGAGTACGCACCCCGCAAGAAGAATGACACGGTCTGCGCAGCGTGCCTCTCCGAGGTGGTGGGTAGAGAACACAACGGCTGCACCTCGTGCTGCTTCGTCGGCGATGACGTGAAGGATGATCTCTTGACTAGGGAGATCAAGCCCGGTGATCGGCTCGTC
>CALCBR010000061.1:0-32018 GCA_937897105.1 uncultured Acidimicrobiaceae bacterium
AGTATCTCGACGAACTCGAGCGCCGTCCCCGCGATATTGACCTCGGCACCCAACTCCCTCACGGTGCACTTCGCCTTCATGTGATGGGGGAGCGCGGAGCCACACAAGAGCCCGCAACGCCTGACGACATAGCAGAGATGGCTCGACTTGCCCGCGAGGCGGTCGAGGCAGGGGCACTCGGATTTTCGACAAGTCGAACGCTCAACCACCGAACAAGTCTTGGAGAGCCAACGCCAACGTTGCGTGCAGAGGCTGACGAGCTCGTTGGTATTGCATCAGCACTTGGCGAGGCGAACAAGGGTGTGCTGCAGGCGGTGACAGATTTCATCGATCGCGATGCAGAGCTTGATCTTTTCGAACGGATGGCATCAGAGTCGGGCCGACCAATTTCGGTATCGATCGCTCAGGGTGCGAAGACCGGAGATGACTGGCGTGTCGAACTTGCTCGGTTTGCCGAGGCATCGGCCCGGGGCGTGCAGATGCGTGGGCAAGTCGGTGCTCGCGCAGTCGGGCTGATGCTCGGACTTGAGGCGACGTTGCATCCGTTCATGTTCTCTGAGCCGTATCAAGCGATCGCCGACCGCCCACTCGCTGAGCGAGTAGCGGTTATGCGCGACCCAGAATTGCGACGCAAGATCATTGAAGGTGCCCGTGTTGATGACACTTCCCTGGGGAGCCGCGCGATCCACCGTTATCGGTTCATCTTCCAGTTGGGCGACCCGCCAAATTACGAACCAGACCCCTCCACCTCAGTCGAAGCGATTGCTCGTTGCGAAGGGCGAGAACCGCTTGACTTGCTCTACGACTGGATGTTGGAAAACGACGGTCATGCACTGCTCTATCAGCCGATTCTCAACTGGTTTGGCGAAAACCTCGATGCTGTCGGTGAAATGTTGCGTCACCCAGCAACGGTTCCCGGGCTATCCGATGGTGGAGCTCATGTCGGGACGATCTGTGATGTGAGCTTCCCGACAACATTGCTGCAGTGGTGGGGGCGCGATCGTCCGACGGGGCGCATTCCGGTCGAAACGCTCATCGCCAAGCAATGCCGAATGACGGCCGAAACGGTCGGCCTCACCGACCGTGGCGTGATCGGTGTCGGTCGCAGAGCCGATCTGAATGTCATCGATTTCGATGGTCTGCAACTGCATGCACCTGAGATGGCCTACGACCTACCAGCTGGCGGCAAACGAATGTTGCAAAGGGCTGATGGCTACCGACACACATTTGTTGCCGGGGTTGAGATCATGGCCGGCGGTGAGTCAACGGGTGCAACCCCGGGTCGTCTTGTGCGTGGTGCGCGGTGACGTTCCCGTTTCCGGTCATTAGCGCCGACTCCCATATCACTGAGCCTCCCGACTGTTACACGGCACACATCGATCCGGCGTGGCGCGATCGGGCTCCACATATGGTGACCGATGACGCGCGAGGCGACATGTTCGTCATTCCCGGAATGTCGCGACCGATTGCGATGGGTCTTGTTGCTGCTGCAGGCAAGCCAGCCGAAGAACTGACGGTGTCGGGTGTGTCGTTCGACGAACTTCATCGCTCAGGTTGGGACCCGAACTATCGCATCGCTGATCAGCAGCGAGATGGAGTTGCGGCAGAAGTGATTTACCCAACGGTTGGGATGATGATTTGCAATCACCCTGACGCCGATTTCAAACACGCGGCGTTCACTGCCTACAACCGATGGATTGCCGACTATTGCTCGGTGGCGCCCGATCGACTTCTCGGTTGTGGCCAAACGGCTCTGCGCAGTGTCGACGAGGGCATTGCTGACCTTCAACGAATCGCTGACCTTGGGCTTCGAGGCGTGATGATGCCGGGAGAACCTGCAACCTGGTCTGAGGATGGTTCAGGCGACTACGACGACCCGATGTGGGACCCGTTCTGGCAGGCGGCAATCGACCTCGGTTTGCCTCTCAGTTTTCATATTCTCACGTCTCGGGCCAGCGCATTCGAGAGTCGCCCGCGGGGTCCGCGGATTAACGGATTCCTTGCGATTATCCGCGGTATTCAAGACATCATGGGCACCCTCATCTACGGCGGGGTGTTTGAACGGCACCCTGACCTCAAGGTGGTGTGTGTTGAGGCTGATGCTGGCTGGGTGCCGCACTACATGTACCGCATGGATCACGCATGGAAGCGACATCGGAACTGGATGGCGCCGGGCGTCGAATTACAGCGGCTGCCGTCTGAGTACTTCGCAGAGCACATTTACACCACGTTCCAAGACGACTGGACAGCGTTTCGTGTCGCCGAGCAGATGAACTGGCGACGGCTCATGTGGGCTAACGATTTCCCGCATAGTGATTCGACGTGGCCATGGTCGCAGGAGATGTTGGTGGAGCACACAGCGCACCTCACCGATGAGATGACGCAGGCGATTCTTTCTGGAAACGTCTCTGACCTGTATCAGATCAATACCGACGTACTGTCAGCTGTCTGAGCTCGCCGACCGGGCCGACAGTCGTTGCACAGCGATGACGACAGCCGCAGCGACGAACATGAGAGCGAACGGAATCATCACGTCGTATTGAGGGGCAGAGAGTGCGGTGGTTGACGTGCCGTTCGGCCATGGCCACAGCACCCGAACCGAACCGAGCATGAGGCCCACCATGGCGGCAATGACAATGTCGTGATAGCGGTCGAGTAACCAATTCAGCAAGGTTGAGAACGCAGCAAGTCCGACCACACAGCCGATACCCGTGGCGGCGAGAACGGCAAGATTTCGGTCATTCACCGCCCCGATGATCTCTGTGTACATACCGATCATCACGAGAATGAACGAGCCAGAAATGCCGGGCAAGATCATCGCGCAGATTGCGAGCGCCCCAGCAAGAACGAATACCCACGTCGGCCGGGTGACGATTTCAGGGCCAACCGCATGAGTGTCCGATCGCAGGCCGAGCACGAAGAACAATGCGGCGGCAGTCACGATGGCGATGGCAACATGTGCGACGTTTCGGTCTCTGATGAGTTGCGATGCAACGACAATCGAACCCGCGATAAGACCAAGAAACACTGCAGATGTGCGAATCGCATGCTCTTCGAGTAGCTGTTCGAGTAGGGCGGAAAGGGTTGCGATTGCGATGAGAATTCCGGCGAGTAGCGACAGCAACCATCCCCACTCAACCGACGTTGCCTTTGAGACCGCAGCGGAGCCATCTCGTGAAAGCAAAGACCGCAACGCTGATGCGCCGCGTTGAATGTTCTCAATGAGGCGACCGTAGATCCCGAGAACGAGCGCCACCGTCCCTCCGGAGACACCGGGGACGATGTCGGCAGAACCCATCACAAAGCCGCGGGCAATCTGGCGAACAATGGTGGAGAGGGGCACGAATGAAGAGGCTAACTTGCAGCCGTTATTGGCACGAGGACGTCGAGCAGCGTGGCATTCGTTGCACCCTGAGTGACCTGTGCCTGAGCGGCCTGTGGAAGAGCGATTGAGTCGCCACTTTCGAGATGGTGAGTCGTGCCGTCGCTCACGATGACGTTGATGTCGCCGTCCATCACGAAAAGAAACCGAAAGTCATGCGGCGTGAGCGGGCAGGTGTCTCCTCGATCAGAAGTCTGCACCCTTCGCACATCAACAATTCCGTTTGTTGCCGCACTGATACCGCTGTCATCACTTGAGAACCCTGGGTGGTCCCATGCTTCGGCAAAATCCCCCGGAGATGAGAACACGAAGCGTTGACCACCCCAGAGGTGATCGCCATAGGTTCCATTTGGAAGCGTCATTTCGTGGTCGAAGGTAGTGAGATGGTCGGCCGGACAGCCGAGTTCCACAATGTCGAATCCTGGAGATGTTGCGAGTACACGATGCCGAATACCCGGCGGTTGCAACACGATGTCGCCAGGCCGCATACGAATGATGTCGCCTTGGCCTTCGTACAGGACATCTACCCAACCTGAGCGAACAGCAAGGAACTGGAAGTCGACCTCATGGTGGTGTACATCGTCAGGCACTTCACCTCCATCGGGTACCGCGATGTGAGAAGCGACGTAGCGACCATCCCACCGGCCAGGGATGAGATCACGGTAGATCATTGACGCTCGACCGGTGTGGCCGTCGCTGTTGTCACCGATGCGGCTGATAACGATGGGCGTGCGTCGAAGGCACACCGTCTCTCCATCGGGTGACCGCACGACCGCTTCGTACGGGTCGTCGGCGGGCCGAATCGTCAACACGCTCCACCCAAGAGCCTGATATTCCGACATCGCATCGGAAAGGTCGAGGACGTCGAGCGTTGAAAGATCGGGCATGTCAGTAGTCGATACCGCGCTTTGCGCGGATGCCCTGCGAGTAGGCATGTTTGATTTCGGTCATTTCGGTGACCGTGTCGGCGATGTCGATGAGGTCTTGGGGGGCATCGCGCCCGGTGATCACGATGTTGACATGGTCGGGGCGTTGCTTGATGGTGTCAACGACCTCTGAGGTGTCGATCCAACCCCACGAGCACAGGTAGGTCAGTTCGTCGAGGATGACGAGTTGGTGATCACCTCCCGAGATGACTGCCGCCGCCTGTTCCCAGCCCTCGCGGGCAATGTTGCGATCGTGGTCGAGATTGTCAGAGTCCCAGGTGAAGCCGTCACCAAATGAGTGCCACTCGACGCCCAACTTGCGCCCCATCTTTTCTTCGCCAACGCGCCAATCACCGCTCTTGATGAACTGGCAGACCGCAACATTCCAATCGACGGCGAGGCCGCGCACCATCATTCCGAACGCGGATGAACTTTTTCCTTTGCCGTTGCCGGTGTTGAGCACCACGAGCGACGGCGCTGATCGAAGCCCGTCAGGTCTCGGGTCTTCGGTGAGTGGCTCTTCAACAATGCCACTGTCGCTTTGGGGGTGATTCGATTCAGACATGCTCCGATGAGCATAGGTGCGGAGATGTCGTCATGCCCCACGCATCGTGATTCGTTCTAGAGAGCGGCCGTCGTGTTATGTTGCGTAGGTCACTACGTGTGCGAAGTCCGGTGAGATCCCGGCGCTGTCCCGCAACGGTAGTTCTGGCATCTGGCCAGACGAGCCCGGTCGACCGCGTTGTGCGCGATAACCACCCTCGAGGCTCAGGGAGGCTCGCCGGCCAGCTCGCTGGCCTCGGTCCAACTTGCGCTCCGTTCTTAGGAGTCAATTATGAAACGAATTACCCGACTGGCGGTGTTGCTGCCGTTCATCATGGTCGCAGCGGCCTGCGGCACATCAGATGATGGTGCCAATGATGATGTGGGCTCTGAAGCGGTCGAGACCACCGTTGCCGAGACGCCAAGTGAAACAACCGAGTCAGCACCCGAAACGACTGTGCCTACCGCGGATAGCGAAGTCGCTGAAGAATCTGATGCCGAAGTGGCTGACGACCCAAGTGAAGAAGAAGAGATGGTGTACCCGTCGGCGATCATCTCGCTATCTCCCACCGCGACAGAGATGCTGTACGCAGTTGGCGCCGGTGACCAAGTGCTCGCAGTCGACGACTTTTCAAATTTCCCTGCGGAAACCGCAGACAAGATGCCGGGGGTGAGCGGCTACGACCCGAATGTCGAGGCAATTATTGGTCTTGGTCCCGACCTCATCGTGACCGATGGAACAAACCCCGATCTTCTTGCTGCCCTTGACCGTGCAGGAATCCCGCACTGGGAGGGGCCAGCGGCAGTCACGGTCGATGACACGTTTGAGCAGATTTTTGAACTTGGTGCGGCAACCGGTCACGCTGACGAAGCGGGAGCGCTTGTCGATGAGCTCACCGCTGATCTTGATGCCTTGCTCGAGCGCATTGCGACGTTGCCTGAGCTTGAAACGCCGTTGACCTTCTACCACGAACTCGACAGCACCTATTACTCAGTGACAAGTGAGACCTTCATTGGGTCGACGTACACATCGCTGGGTCTCCGCAACATTGCTGACCTTGTTGAGGAAGAGTCGTACGGATATCCGCAGTTGTCGGCAGAATTCATTTTGGACAAAGACCCAGACATCATTTTCTTGGCCTGCACGATCTATTGCGGGGAAACCCCAGAATCAGTCGCTGCTCGCCCAGGGTGGGATGCGCTGACGGCTGTCGCTGCCGGCCATGTCGTTCCTCTCAATGATGACATTGCCTCGCGATGGGGTCCCCGCATCATCGAGCACATGTCTGCCGTCGTCGACGCAGTAGAGGCAGTGGCGAGCGCAGGCGAGTAGGAATAGTGCTGAGAGAGCATCGATTGTCGATCACCGCGAAGGTGTCGTTGTCGGTGCTCGTTCTCGTCGTCATTGCCTGCACCGGAACGATGACAGGTCCGGCTGGCCCCGAATGGTGGAGGGTCCCACTCGCTCTTCTTGAGCGCATACCCGGGTTCGGAGAATCGGGGCTAGGAATCTCGAGCGGAGTCACCGAACGTGAGTGGTCAATCATTTGGGATATTCGCATGCCTCGGGTTGTGTTGGCAGGAATTGTCGGCGCCACCCTTTCGCTCGGCGGTGCGAGCTACCAGGGGGTATTTCGTAATCCTCTCGTCGACCCCTACCTGCTGGGAGCGGCAGCGGGTGGCGGGCTCGGCGCAACACTTGTCATTACGACCGTCGGGAGCGATCGTCTTGACTGGCTGGTCGACCCGGTTCCACTTGTGGCATTTGTGTTTGCTCTCGGCACCGTTGCCCTCACCTATCTCGTTGGCGCCTCGTTTGGCGGGATGCGTACCTCAAGCACGTTGGTCCTCGCTGGTGTTGCGATGGTGTCGTTGACAACTGCGATTCAGACGTTCATCTTGCAACGCAACTCAGATGTTGTGCGCGAGGTCTACAACTGGATTCTTGGCCGGCTCGCCACTGCGTCGTGGGGCGATGTCGTACTCGTTCTTCCATATGTTGCGCTGTCGACGACCGTGCTGTTGTTTCATCGTCGCCATCTCGATGTGCTGAGGGTGGGTGATGAGGAGGCAGCTGCGCTTGGTATACCGGTTGCAAGGGTTCGCTTAACCGTTGTTGTCGCCGCAACACTCGGAACCGCTGCCGTTGTGGCGGTGAGTGGCCTCATCGGTTTTGTCGGGCTTGTGGTGCCTCATATGGTGCGACTGATGGCCGGTTCGACGTATCGAGTTGTGATTCCGCTTGCCGTCACCGTCGGCGGAGCATTTCTCATCTTGGCGGACATCCCTGGCCGAACACTTTCTTCACCCGCCGAGGTGCCGATCGGTGTTGTCACCGCATTCATTGGAGCACCGTTCTTCATCATCTTGCTGCGTACGAGGCAGGTCAGTCGGTGAGTTCGGTTGAGTTTCGACACCTGGCGGTGAAATACGGCCGTCGTGCGGTGATCCATGACTTCTCGATGGCTGTCGCTTCAGGAAGTTGGGTCGGTCTCATCGGACCAAACGGTGCTGGCAAAAGCTCGATGCTTCGTGCCGTCGCAGGGCTCGTGAAGTACTCCGGTGACATTGTCGTCGACGGGTCGTCGCTGTCGCTGCGTAGTCGTTCTCGCCGGGCCTCGCTCGTTGCGTACGTGCCGCAAGAACCAATTTTGCCCGATGAAATGACCGGCCGCGAGTACGTGATGCTGGGTCGCACACCCCACATCGGATATTTCGGGCATCCAACAAAGAGCGATCGGGCAATGGTCGACGATGTGATCGGCCGACTCGGCCTCGACGAAATTGCTCCTCGCCATTTGGGGGTGCTGAGCGGGGGAGAGCGGCAGCGGCTCGTGATCGCTCGTGCCCTCGCCACCGAGGCTCCGATTTTGTTGCTCGATGAACCAACGAGTGCGCTCGATATTGGGCATCAGCAGCAGGCGTTCGAACTTGTTGAGCGACTGCGTCGTGAACATGGCCTCACGGTGATTTCAGCAATGCATGACCTCACCCTTGCGGGAATGTACAGCGATCGCCTGGCCCTCCTCCATGAAGGCACAGTTGTCGCCGACGGCTCGGTCGAAGATGTGCTGTCAGCGGAAACACTTGCCGAGTTCTACGGCGTTCGCGTGACCGTCCACCGCGAGGATGACGGCACCGTGGTCGTTATCCCCCGGCGAGAACAACTCTGACTAGCCCGGTCGGGCAGACTTGACGAATGGCAGTTGACGTTCGACAGGTCCTAAGAGAGGTCGAGGGCTGTCGTATCTCGCAACGCCGTTTTGTTGACTGGCTTGAAGAACAGTCGCCGATCGCCAGCGAGCGTCCAAGCAGATTGCCAGAGTGGACGATTGGCCACGTCTTGACCCACCTTTCGCGCAATGCCGACAGTTACGTCAATCTCTTGCGTGGTCTCCCTCAATACGACAGCGTTGAGGATCGGAACTCTGCGATTGAGGCAGGTTCGAACCGGATCTGGAACGACCTTATTGACGACGTTCGGTCATCATGTGAGCGTGTAGACGCCGAACTGTCTTCACGACTCGCCGACCCTTCAGCATGGGAGGGCTCGGCAACCCTGCTCGGTGGTGCAGTTGTCCCGAGGTCAGTGTTGCCGTTGCTGAGATGGCGGGAGGTTGAAGTGCACTGGGTTGATCTCGGTTGTGGCCACGACTTACACGACCTCGATCGTCACTACCTGCGGAGTGATCTTCGGTTGCTCGAGATGTTGTGGAGAGCGCGTCGTCCGATCGGGATGACACCTTTGCACGCCGACATTCTTCAGATTCCACCCCATGAACGACTCGGGTGGTTCTTGGGTCGTGTCGAAGTTGATGGAGTCCCTCCGAGCGGCCTGACTTGACGTGGAGATGCCCTTACCCGCCGATCAAGACATTGAGGCGGTTGATGAACGACGTGAGCTCAACTGATTGCCTTGACAGCTGCATCACATCGCCATATGAACGTGCTTTCTCGACGGTGGTTGTCGCCGCACTGAATGGCTGGGTCGTTGTGACCAAATGTTGACATTCCCGAGAGAGGTGAGCGCGTGGCACCTTGAGGAATGACGAGGTTCTTAACGAAGTGAGAGAACGACGTCGTGATGGGCGAGACCGGTGTTGTCATCGATATATCCCGGTCCCGAGGTGACAAAGCCGTGAGCGAGGTAAAAGTTGAGGGCAGTATCTCGCGCCCTCGCCCACACTTCATCAACGGACAGACTTCGACCCAAATCGATGCCCGACCGCAGAAGGGCCTGTGCTGCGCCTTGCCCGCGATAGTTCGGATTGCTTGCCATCCCTCGAAGTTGTAAACCGTTGATGGGCTGATGTTGACGATTCCGTTGAAACCAACTCGAGATCGCAATGATCTCCCCGTTTGCAGGGTCTGAGACCGCCAAGTGAATTGCGGTCTCATCACCATCAAAATTGACGTCGGTTGTCCGAGTGCCGTCCCGTAGTACGCGTCGACGCAAGCCAAAGGTGTCAGCCGCAGAAACGACCTGAACATGCCATTGGCTGCTCTCTGTCAATTCAGGTGAAACGACACCGTCATGAATTCGAAGCAGCTGTGTGCCAGCACGTTCCGCTTCTTTTCGATGGTGGGTGACCCATATCGCAGTTGTTTGAGAGGTGGAGAGCACCTTGACGAGGTCGTGAAGCAAGCGGTCGTGGAGAGAGTCATCGAGTCCGGTGAGAGGTTCGTCGAGCAGCAACAGTTCAGGCGCCGGAGCGAGTGATCGGGCGAGAGCGATCCGTTTCGCCTCTCCTCCTGAAAGTTCGCCGATGGCGCGTCCGCCGAAACCTTCGAGCCCGACGAGTTCGAGCACTTCCGATACCCGAACATCGCATTCAGATCGCCGGATGCCCTTCCGCCGAAGCCCGTACGCAACGTTGTCTGCAACGTTGAGATGCGGGAAGAGTTGGTTGTCTTGAAAGACAAGCCCGATATTGCGTTGTGCGGTCGGAACGTAGGTGATCTCCCGGTCATCGAGTTGCAGGGTGCCACCATCAACATTGATAAGGCCCGCAATTGCTGAAAGGAGTGTCGATTTTCCGCTCCCTGATGGCCCAACGATGACGGTGGTGGTTCCGTGCGGCACATCGAACGAGGCCTCGGTGATAACGCGATGGCCTCCACGGGCAATGCGCAACTGGTCAACGTGAAGTGAGCTCATCGTCTTCTTCGATTCGATGACATGTCGAGAGCGACCACGATTCCCATTGTGACCGATGCGAGGATGATCGATAGCCCATAGGCCCGCGCTCTGAAATCTCCTCCAGTGCGCGAAAGAAGCCGTTCGATCACAATTGGAAGAGTTTCACCACCGCTTCGCGACAGCATGCTGGTCGCTCCAAATTCGCCAAGAGAGATCGCAGCGGCAAAGCCCGCACCGGACAGAAGCGGTACCGCAACGACGGGAATGACCGAGTGGGCAAGAGCTCTCACCGGGTGAGCTCCGAGTGTTGATGCGGCGTTTACTTGTTGGCGGTTGAGTGTTGACAGCGCTCCAATGGCTGGCCGAATGACAAATGGGGCTGCGATGAGTGCGTGACCGAGGGGAACCATGAGTGACGATGCCCGCCAGTCGACGGGAGGCACATCGAAGGTGATGAGAAGTCCGAGGCCGAGAGTGACCGCAGAAATTCCGAGCGGGAGCATTGCACTGAGATCAATCGCTCGGCCAAGTTGTGGTGACGCTGCTGTTGAGGCGATGACAAGTACTGCGAGGACGACTGCAAACCCCGTTGCGATCAAGGCCGTCGTGAGCGACGTCACGATTGCCTGAGCAGGGTCAATACCGAGCCGCAATCCGGGCCGAATCGATGTGTCGAGCAGGTTCGACCATCCTGAGGCACTCAACTTGCCGTTGACCGTGAACGACCCGTAGATGAGGGCGAGTAGTGGGGCGGTGACGAGTGCGCAGCTTGCGGTAATAACGAAAGCTGATGTTCGGGAAATGGGCTGTCGATATCCGTGCCGATGGGGGGCTTGCCGTCGTCTCACATTGAGCCACACGACAAGAGCGAGGGCGAGGGCGACGAGTTGAATCAGAGCGAGAACGACGCCCCGATCGACGCGCCCGACGATGATCGTTTCTCGCCATATCTCGACTTCGATCGTTGTCGCAGTGGAAGACCCGAGGATCCGGATGATGCCAAAACTGGTGAAACATAGTGCGAAGACGACGGCCGAAAGACCGAGCAGTGTGGGACGCAACAGCGGGAGTGTGATTGTCCGAAAAAGTTCAGTCGGGCGAGCGCCGAGCACTGTCGCTGCCCGCTCAAGTTCAGTTGGTAGTGGTGCGGCAGAAATACCTCTCACAATGATCGCCAAGTTGAACAACGTGTGTGCGAGCACGATTGGTAGTAGCCCGTCAGGGTCGCCGGGAAGTAGCGCTCTTACGCCTGCGGCCATCACGACGGTTGGCATGACGAAGACGGCAGCGAACATGCTCAAGACGAGTTGACGGCCTCGGAAGTCAGATCTGGCAATGATGAGCCCTGGAATGATGCCGAGGGTGACGGTAGCCAGGGTTGAGAGGGTTGCTTGGAGGGTCGTGAAGCCAAGCACTTCCCAGGTGCGGGAATCAGTGAACGTCGACCCGATGGCATCGATGCTGATGGCGTGAACGATGAGCATCGCAACGGGCACGACGACGAACCCGAGGGCAATGACGCTAGGGGGAATGGTGGTCGCGCTGATGAACCAGCGTGGTGGCTGATTTAGCCGGTGATGTCGATCCATTGCTCGACCCATTCGGCTCTACCGGTATCGATCTCTGTTGGGGTGAGCGCTGGTGGAGTCTCTGGGATGACCGCATGGTCAACGAACACTTGGTCGAGTTCAACATCAGCAACAGGGAACACGTAGAGGTTGAGTGGGATGTGCTGTTGGAATGTGCTGCTCACCAAGAAATCCACAAGTTGACGAGCCTCATCAGATGCCTCGGTTCCGCGAAGCACTCCAGCGAATTCAACCTGGCGATAGCAGGTGTCTTCGATCACGCCGGTTGGGGCGACCGATGCGTTCGGGTCGTCGCCGTAGAGCACCTCGAACGGCGGGCTTGAGCCGTAGCTGACGACGAGTGGTCGATCACCGCCGGCTCGAGTGAACGCACCGTAATAAGCCTCTTCCCAATCGTTGGTGACGAGCACGTCGTTGTCGACGAGTTCCTGCCAGTAGGAGGCCCATCCATCACCGAGACGAGCGATGGTGCTGAGCAAGAACGCAAGCCCGGGTGATGAGGTGCCAGGGTGTTGCACTGCGAGCAGACCCTTGTAGGCCGGGTCGGTAAGTTCGTCGAGCGAGGTGGGAGGTTCGAGTCCGTTATCGGCAAACCATGATCGGTCGTAATTCACGCACACATCTCCGAAGTCGACCGGGGTGACGATGCCATCGCCGAGACCAACGAGTTGTGCGTCAAATGTGGACGCCGCATCAGCAACATATGGCTCAAAGACATCTGCTGCTGTTGCCCGACTCAGCAAAGTGTTGTCGATGCCCCACATGACGTCGCCTTCGGGGTTGCCGCTCGCAAGCACCGCTTTTGTCACCATCGTTCCCGTGTCGCCGGCGTTAAGAATGTTGACGGTGATTCCGGTGTCGTCAGTGAACACTGCAAGAGCATCATTGAGATCGGTGTCGGCTGCTGGAAACGACGAATAGGTAACGAGCGTGAGTTCGTCGACGTTATTCGAGCAACCGGTGGTTGTTCCGGCGAGGAGAATGCCGAGCGAGAGAGCGAGGAAACGGTTGTTCATGTTCAGCCTTTGTTGGGGAGTTGATGGAAGATTGCGAGCACGCCTTCGCGGACGGTGATCGCAACATCGCCTTCGACGATGTTGCTCACTCCGCGTCCGCTGAGCACGCTCAATGACTCATCGTCAAGCGACCATTTCGTGCCGGTCATCGTGATGCCGTTACACGGTGCGGAAAGGGCCATCACCGACAGCGTGCTGTTGAGTGGGGGAGTGAGTGTGGCGCGACCGGGCCCGTGAAGGATGGTTGCGAGATTGTCACCCCACTGCAGGGAAACATCGGGGATGCTCGTCACGTCTTCATCGAGTAGTGCACCGATGACGGCAAGTGTGTGGTCGAGGCGATCACCGCCACCTGAGATGACGATGAGGCGGGCTGGCACCCGACGCACCGCAAGTGAAATGGCGAGTTGTGTGTCGGTGTCGTCTTTTTCGGGGGAGTATTCATGGACAGTCGCATGCTGATGGACCCATTTCAGGCCGCGCCGTGAGATCGAATCGAAATCACCGACAACTTCTTTGGGGATGAGCCCGACGGCTCGGGCATGGTCGACACCAGAATCTGCGGCAATGACGTAGGCGTCGTCAGGGATATGTGCGACTGACTGGGGTTGGATCCGTTCGGCTCCCAACACGACAACCACGGTCTCGTCGATATTGGTGAAATTGGTGTTCAAGTTGTCCCTCCGCCGGCATTACCCGGATCAGGTTGTACGGGTCGGTGACATGTGGCCACCCTCTCAGCCCACCGTCGTGAGCTCCCCTATGACTGCTGTCGATGATCGTAGCGAGTTACTGGTCGAGGAGCGAGTTCAGCGCACCTTCTGCACAGGGTGCGTCATCTCGATCGACGTCGGTAATCCGTGAAAGGTAACTCACCGAGACGTAGCCTGCTTCAACCGCTCCACCGTCAGTGTGGTCGGGTAAGGCGATTGCGTCGCCGTAGGTGAACTCAACTTCGTAGGTGCCACCCGTGCCGCCAATCGGTTTTAGCGAGGCGGTCGACATGCTTCGAATCGTGCGATAGTCGATCGTTGTTCGCATCCAACCCTTGAGATCTGCGAGTTCAAGATTTGGAACGTTGATGTTCGCAATGATCGGCTCTTCGGGAAGTCCGTCGTCGAGGAGTCCTTTGACGAAGTGTTGCGCAACGGTTGCAGGCGTTTCCCAGATTTGGTTGAGCACGATGTCATCCCACGCTTGGCCTTCCACACCCCAGCCCGAGACGGCCTGGCTGACAGCGACTCCACTGAGACCACCGTTGCGGGCGGTAAGGCATGCGCCGATGGTTCCCGAGTGATACACCGACCTCCCGACGTTCGCTCCTGGATTAATCCCAGAGACAACAAGATCGAATGGTTCACCGAATGCACCGAGACGACCCATGAAGGCGCAGAGCCCGGGAGGTCCGGCGACCGCCCATGATTCAGGAACTCCATCGATGTGGGCTTTCTTAACCTGGGGCTTATTTCGGTAGATCGCAGAAATCGCTGCGCCCGCACCCGATTGGTCGCCGTCAGGAGCGGCGACGACAACATCACCGAGGGGGGTCATTGCTCGAGCGAGATAGTGAAGTCCGAGCGAATCGATACCGTCATCGTTGGTTACGAGAATACGCACTCCTTCTTCCTAGTGGATGAGGGTGACCTAATGGCAACTACGAGGTGAATTTCTGTGTGTTCTCCATCGATCTTTTACCGGTGATGACGACGAGGATCGAACCGATGATTACCAATGCCATGCCGGGGGCCTGGTTGATCGAGATGGTCTCTCCGAGAAATACCCATGCAAGAAATGTCGACTGTGCCGGTTGGCCCGCCTGGATCATGCTGATGGTGGCGATGGGAACGATCTTCTGGGCGAACACGAGCAGACTGTGGGCGATCACCCCGGTGAGTACCGCGAGGATGAAGATTGACCCCCAGGTCTTCGAGTTGTCGGGAATGAACGCATCGGATGCGATGAGAAGGGCAACCGGGGTCGCAGCAGCCATCGCAACTGGCATCATCACCGCCATGAAATCGACGGTGGTCACACCGTGGGCCCGCGCACGTTTGGTGAGAAGTAGGTAGCTGAGAAATGCACAGAACGCGGTAGCGACCAGGAGGTCACCTTGAACGGTTGCAACACCATTTGCTGGGCCGAATGACAGCACGATCGCAATTCCCGCAAACGAGAAGACACCCCATCGCAGCGCTTTCCATTGTGGGCGCTCTCGGAAGAAGAGGAATCCGAGAGGCGCGAGCACGATCGGGGCAAGGGCATTGATGAACTCAAGGTGAGCGACGCTTGTTTTCGTTGCGGCAGTGAACATCACGGCGATATTCGCTCCGAAGAGCAGTGCGGCCGGGGTCACATATTTCCACGTTGCTCGTGACGGGAATGGCACGCCTTTCGCGAACCGTCGATAAATAAGAAAAACCCACCACAACACGGTCGCAACCGCAAGGCGCCACCATGCAATGACCGAACCAGGGGTGCCAGGCCATTTGATGACGACATATGAGAGCGCAAAGCATGTCGAGGCTCCGAGGACGGCCAGTGGGCCGAGCAGTGCGGTAGGGCGACGCTTGCGAGGTTCTTCAGCTGGGGTTATTGGCAAGGGTTAGTTGCCTCCAATGGCAAGCCATGATGCTGCGACGTCGGCATCACCCGCAATATCAATTTCGCCGGCCGCGCCTTGACGACCCCACAGACCAGCAAAAATCGCCGCGGCAGGGCCGCGGAGCGCGGCGTCGCCCTTCGCATGCTCTCGGGTGATGACAAGCCCATCGTCTGATGGGACGATAAGCCATTCGCCATCGACATCGGTGCAGTGGATGTGCAGCGTTGTCGTCGGTACGGTCACGCCCTCGCCGGAGAGCACTCGGGGCAGAGCAACAGTGAGGTATTCGTCGATGCCATCCGATGCCATCTCAGCATCGATACCTGGGGTCATTGAACATGTGAGTTGGGCATCGAGCAGGTGGATTGTTGTTTCGTGGGTGAGGCGTCGGAGCCAGAAGCCCGCGAGTTGAGGTGGTTGAAACGGATGCCAGGTCGGTGCCGATGGGTCAACGCTGTCGAGCGCATCGAGCGCATCGGTCGCGCTCGTGGTGAACCAATCGTGCAGTTCGTCTGGCGAATCGGGCCGGCTCACCGCACCTCGTTCAGGCATTGCGGCCGTTCGCAGCGCAACGGCGGCCCATCGGTACACCCACCCAACATGGGTTGCTAGGGCGGCGAGGTCCCAATCGCCACAGGTCGGCACTGCGGCGTCGAGCGGTTGAGTTTCGATGAGCGATGACATAGCAGCGCTCTCGGTAGTGAACCGGGCAACGTACTCCGATGGGCCCTTGGGGCAGAAAAGGTAGGAATCGACCGTCATGTACGACGACGGTAGCCTGCGAGCATGGGTCAGAACGATGACATGAAAAGTCCTTTCGCCGATGCAGCGGAATCAGCTCCTGCTGACACGATTGTGGAGATCACTGATAGTGCGCTCGAGATGATGAGAGAACTGCGCGCATCTGAGGCTGACGCAGATTCATTGGGTCTTCGTCTCGCCATTGCATCGGCCCCGGGGGAGGATTTCCGTTACGACCTGAGTTTCGAAGAATTCCTTACCGCAGCGTTTACCGATGAGGTTCGAACGATCGGCGACTTCAAGGTCATCATTCCCGCAGACTCGGTGGAGTTCTTGCAGGGCGCAGTGCTCGACCACAACGAGGCGCAAGGTCTCGTCATTCGAAACCCGAATCGTCCAGCTGCTCCGGTCGTCGACGGTCTAACGAATGGTGATGCGCTCTCCGCCGAGGTTGAAGCGGTGCTCTCAAGCGATGTGAACCCCGCTCTTGCAAGCCATGGCGGATTTGTCACCTACATCGGTCACGATGGTGAAGGCATGGCGTATCTCACGATGGGTGGTGGCTGTCATGGTTGCTCGATGAGCAAAGCCACCATGCTTGACGGCGTGCAGACAATGCTCGTTGAAGCGGTCCCCGCAATTACCGGTGTGCGTGATCTCACCGACCATTCGACCGGAGCGAACCCCTACTACAACTAGACGCAGCCTTGCGCAACCGGCTTCGGCCGTTCAGATCGACGACAGCGAGCTATCAAGGTCGTCCCACAGGTCATCGACGTCTTCGAGGCCGATTGACATGCGAACGAACCCAGGGTGGATGCCCATCGCCCGACGGGCATCTTCATCAAGACCTGAATGGGTTGTCGTCCACGATTCACAGATGAGGGTCTCGGGGCCGCCGAAAGAGGTTGCGCAGCGCAGAAGGTTGAGGCGTTCAACAAGCCGTGCGAAGCCGTCGCCGTCGCTCATTTGAAACGACACCACCGACCCGAAGCGAGTCATTTGCGCAGCCGCCCGATCATGTTGCGGATGTTCGGGAAGACCGGGGTAGTGCACAGCCGTAATCGCTGAATGCGACGCGAGGCGCGAGGCAATGTCGAGAGCCGTGTCGCTCTGTCGCCGTTGGCGCACATCAAGTGTGCGAATACCGCGTAGCGCAAGCATGGCATCAAATGGTGATGCCGAAGCGCCGTGCAGAATGCCGTAACGCCAGATGTCGTCGAGGAGTTCTTGTTCACCGGACACCACACCGAGCGTTGCGTCGTTGTGACCAGCGATTCCTTTCGTTGCAGAATGCAACACGAGATCAACCCCATGTCGAATCGGTTGTTGGCCGAACGGTGTCGCAAGGGTTGAGTCCACCATGGTGAAGGGCCCTTTGATGGCGCCGAGTTCATCGAGGTCAACGATGTCGAGCGTGGGGTTTGATGGGGTTTCTGCGATGACGAGCATCGTGCGACCAGGAATCACCGCAGCGGCCATCGCTCCAGGTTCGCTGCCGTTTACCCATGTTGTCTCGATACCCATTCGGGCGACAGGGCCGTTGAGGAACGTGGCGGTGGTTCCATAGATCTGGGTGGTGGCAACAATGTGACTGCCGGTCGAACACAAGGCGAAGACAACACTTGCAAGAGCGCCCATGCCAGAGGCAAATGCAAGTGCCCCTTCGGCACCTTCGATGTCGGCAACAGCGTCGGTGAACGCCGACACCGTCGGGTTGCCGTGACGTGAATAAAACTCGTCGGGCCCCACAGAGTGGGCCATGTCATAGGCGTGCTCAGCAGAATCTGATTCCCACACGGCGGTCGCCCAGATCGGCACCGACAGCCCGCGATCGTTCGCGCCGCGGCCACTCGAGATTGCTCGGGTGGCCTGATCGTGTGAAGAGTTCTCGCTCACCGGTCGTACGGTACCGGCGGTTACAGGCGCTCCAGCACCTGAGAGTGAAGCACTCTATTACTACTTATCGCAGTTGGCCCGGCATGGCTCGGTTCGCCGAGGTGATTCGTGAATGTTCCACCGGCTTCCTCGACAAGAAGTCGAACTGCGGCCAGATCGTAGGGTTGAACACCGACAGCGTCGACCGCAACATCGATCGCACCTTCGGCAACGAGACAGTGCTGCCAGAAATCGCCGACCCCTCGTGAGCGACGAGCGGTCATCGTGAGATCAGTGAGCGCTTCCGCATGGCCGAGTTCGCGCCAGCCATCGTTCAATGTCACGTTCACTTGAGCGTCAGCGATGTTGTTGATGCCCGAAACGGTGCATTTGCGGCCATCGGCCCAGGTGCCGCCACCTTTGGTCGCCCACCAGCGGCGACCGAGCGCAGGAGCGGAGACGACGGAAACACAGAGTCCGTCATCGGCATGGTGAAGGGCGATAAGGGTCGCCCAAATCGGGATACCTCGCGTGAATCCCGAGGTGCCGTCGATCGGGTCAACGATCCATTGCCATGGTGACAACTCATTGCCCGTGACACCGTGTTCTTCGCCGAACAGGCTGTGGTCGGGTCGAGCGGCGAGCAGGCGTTCTGAGAGTTGCCGTTCGGCTTCTCGGTCGGCTTCGGTTACCTCTGAACGATCTGACTTGTACTCAACGCTGAACGAACGATTCTCAAACGCGGGCAATGTGATGGCATCGCAGAGATCGGCAAGTTCAAGGGCGAGCGAGAGGTCGTCGCGGAACGCGGAAGCAGATGTCGACACGCCGTCACCCAAATTCGGGAGAGCGCCGATCACGTAAGGCGGCGAGACCCTCTGCTGCATCACCACCGAGGAAGTTCAACATTTCGTACGCAAGTGAAGCCTCGAATGCTGGAAGCGCCTGACGCAGCCAGTGGTTGAGTGCTCGTTTTGTGAACTTGATGGCATCGTTCGGGCCAGTTGCAAGTGTCTGGGCGATGCGCATCGCTTCGGGCAGCACGTCATCGCCGTCGACTGCTTTTGATACGAGCCCGATGCGTTCTGCCTCAGCACCATCGATGAAATCGGCGGTCATGAGGTAGTACTTCGCTTTCGCCATGCCACAGAGCAGCGGCCAGATCGCAACCGCATGGTCGCCGGCCGCAACTCCAAGACGGATGTGGCCGTCGGTGAACTTCGCGGCCCGGTCGATGATGCTGATGTCGGCCATCAATGCAACTGCGAGCCCCGCTCCAACCGCGACCCCATTGATCGCCGACACGACAGGGGTATCGCATTCGATGAGCGTTCGAACGATGTCGCCAGCCTCTTTCATCACCGTCATCGTCTGTGGGTAGTTGCCGACCTGCTTGGTGATCCACTCGAGGTCACCACCTGCGGAGAAGGCATTTCCCTCACCCGTAACCACCACCACTCGAACGTCAGGGTCGCGATCGAGGTCGATGAACACCGTTGCGAGCTCGGCGTGCATGACCTCGTCAGTTGCATTCAGTTTTCCGGGGTTGTTCAACGTGACCAGTACGACGCCATTGTCATGATCGGTGAACTCGAGACGGGTGTAGCGGCTTCTCCACTCAGCAGATGAACTCATGGTTCGATCCTATGCGGGAGAGGGTCCTCTCAGCCGAGGGCGGAGCGAATGCGGGTGACGACGTTGTCGGCGTCGAGGTCGAACTTGGTGAAGAGTTCGTCAGGGGAGCCGTGGGGGATGAACACGGTTGGCAGGCCAAGGTTGATCCACTGCGGCGAGGTGCCCGGCGATGCGGAGAGGCGTTCGTTGACCGATCGGGTGAGCATCGCGCCGATGCCGCCTTCGACGATGCCATCTTCAATCGTGACAACAAGTTGGTGCTGTGCTGCATCGTCGAGCATGTCGGGATCGAGAGGAACACAGGAGCGAACATCCCAAACCGAGCATTCGATGCCGTCGGCGGCGAGTTTGCCAGCAACGATTTCAGCGGTTGCAACCATGCGACCTACTGCGCAGATCACCACTGGTGCAGGCTCGGTCGGGGTCACAACTTTTCGAGCACTGAGACCCGTACCGACCCCGTCAGTCGCTCGTGGTGCACCGCCCCGTGGATAGCGAATGACGATCGGGCCGTCATCGGCGAGGTCGACCGCATCTGACAGCATTTGTTCGAGCTCATCTGCATTCGATGGCGCAAGCACACGCATGCCAGGCACCTTTGAGAGCAGGGCGAGGTCATAAACGCCGTGATGGCTCGCACCATCGGGGCCAGTGATTCCCGCTCGGTCGAGGCAGAACACCACCGGCAAACGGTGAAGGGCAACGTCGTAGACGACTTGGTCCCACGCCCGAGATAAGAACGTTGAGTAGACAGCAACGACCGGTCGTAGACCAGCCATCGCCATGCCGGCTGCACCAGTGACCGCATGTTGCTCGGCGATGCCAACATCGAAGACTCGGCCAGGGAACCTCTCCTGCATTGGGATAAGACCGGTCGGTCCTGCCATCGCTGCGGTAATACCGACGATGCGGTCATCGCGCTCGGCAATGTTCAGCATCGTGCGAGAGAACGCCTCGGTGTAACCGGTGGGGCCACTCGGAGGAGGCCCTGACAGTGGGTCGAAGACAGGGGCATCGTGCAGGTGCTTTTCGTCATCTGATTCAGCGGGGGCGTAGCCACGTCCCTTCTGGGTGAGCACGTGGACAACGATTGGTCCTTCTTCGCTGAGTTCTTCGGCTTGGCGGAGTGCACTTTCGAGAGCCTCGATGTCATGGCCATCGATTGGTCCGGTGTAGCGAACGCCCAGGGCTTCAAAGAATGATGGCGGTTGAAGAAATTCGCGCACACCAGCTTTGAAGGCATCCAACGCTCGCTCAGCCTGGGTGCCGATGCCTGGGAGTTCGTGAAGGAAGCGCTCAATCTTTCGCTGGCGTCGCACGTACACCGGGTTCATGCGAATGTCGGTGAGCGCACTAGATAGTGACGAGGTGATGCGGTCGGTGAAGCTTGGGTGGCTTGAGCGTTCGTCTTCCTGTTGGGCATTCGCCCACAGATTTGACACGGTCGGCGCATAGCTGCGGCCGTTGTCGTTCAGCACGATGATGACGCGCCGTTTTGAGTGGCCGAGGTTGTTGAGCGCTTCAAATGACATTCCGCCGGTCATCGCCCCGTCACCAATAACAGCAACGATGTGACGATGGTCGGTGGTGCCTGCATCTCGACCGACGGCGAGGCCGTAGGCGTAACTCAGAATGGTTGAGGCATGGCTGTTCTCGACGAAGTCGTGGCGGCTTTCTTCTCGTGAGGGGTAACCCGAGAGGCCGTCGGCTCGGCGGAGTTCATCGAATTGGGCTTGTCGGCCGGTGAGCAGTTTGTGCACGTACGCCTGGTGCCCGGTATCCCACAAAATGGCATCGGTTGGTGACTCGAAAACTCGGTGTAGCGCAATTGAGAGTTCAACAGCGCCCAGGTTTGATCCGAGGTGGCCTCCGTTGCTGGCGACGGCATCGACAATAACTTCACGTAGTTCGTACGCGAGTTCGGGTAGCTGTGCCGCAGGCAGACGCTTTAGGTCGTCTGGGCCGTTGAGGGATTCCAACAACATGGTGAATGAAACGCTACCTCGCCTGCTGTCTCGATGTCGTCGGGTGCTCGCACTTCGTTCGGCGATGAAGGTGCGAGCGACACGCCACAACCCTGTCTCGTAGCATGTAGAGATGATCGAAAGTGATGTTCTCGACCGAGTGTTGAACGAGGCCCGCTGCCATGGCGCGGGATTTGCTGAGGTGTATGCCGAAGACCGCCGCAATACGGGAGTTGCATTTGATGACGGACGAGTTGACGGGGTGTCATCAGGTCGTGACCGTGGAGCCGGAATTCGTGTGGTGAACGGGGTGACGACTGGATACGCCCATACCTCAGATCTCAGCGAGCGGGGTCTGCTTGCTGCTGCTCGGGCAGCCGCTGATGCAGCCGGTTCAGCCGATGGTGGCTCTGTCGTTGTCGCTCTTGACGACAAGAGGTCAGGCGCGGGCACGAAGGTCGAGGTCGACCCGCAGGCGGTGCCGAAGGCACGTCGGGTCGAGATGTTGACCGAGGTCGATGAGATTGCGCGCAGTATCAATGGTGCAGTTACTCAGGTGAGTGCAGGTCTCAGTGACAGTTACCGCTCAGTGCTGATCGCGAATTCTGACGGTGTCTTCGTCACTGATGAGGTCACCCGAGTGCTGTTCCGAGTGAGCGTCGTCGCAGACGGCGACCTCGGTATGCAGACAGGCGCCGAGTCGCTCGGGTTTACCGGTGGTTGGGAGGTCTTCGATCGTTATTCGCTCGCTGATCTCGCAACCGAGGCCGCAGAACAAGCGGTTCGGAAACTTCATGCTCGACCTGCTCCTTCCGGGCAGTTACCGGTGGTGATCGCGCAGGGCACTGGCGGAGTGCTATTCCATGAGGCCTGCGGCCATGGGTTAGAGGCCGACCACATTGCGAAGGGTGCGAGTGTGTATGCGGGTCGAGTGGGCGAACTTGTTGCGTCTCCGCTGGTGACGCTCGTCGACGACGGCACCGTTGATGGCGAGTGGGGTACGAGGTCATTTGACGATGAGGGTCAGCCAACCCGTCGAAATGTGCTCATCGAAGATGGTGTGCTCGTCGATTACATGTGGGATCACATTCGGGCGCGAGATGAACAGAGGTCACCGTCGGGTAACGGCCGCCGCCAGGATTACGCAAGCCTCCCGATGGTCCGCATGACAAACACGTTTGTGCTCGCCGGAGAGGATGACCCCGATGACATCATTTCGTCTACCGAGCACGGGGTCTATGTCGCCAAACTTGGCGGCGGCAGTGTGAATACTGCCTCTGGTGATTTCGTGTTCGGAATGCGTGATGCGTACCTCATTGAGAACGGCCAGATCACTGAGCCCCTCCGTGAAGGAAATCTCATTGGGAACGGGCCTCAAGTTCTCAGCGATATCGACATGCTGGGCACAGACTTCTCAATGGGTGGTCCCGGTACCTGCGGCAAGGACGGTCAAGGAGTCCCGGTTGGCACGGGTCAGCCGACCCTTCGTGTGTCATCGATGACGATCGGCGGGACGGCTGCGTGAGCGAGTCTGACAGCAATTCAGAACTGTTTGCGCTTGCCGATTCGTTAATCGACACCGCAAACCCGAGCGAGCAGATCGAGGTCTATATCTCAAGAGGTTCGAGCACTGAAGTTCGGGTTCATAACGGCGACGTCGAGCACTTTGTGTCGGCGATGTCATCAGGAATTGGCATCAGGGTGATCAACGATGGTCGTACCGGGTTCGCACACGCCGGAACACTCGATGCTGAGATTGCATCGCAGGTGCTGGCTGAGGCTCGAGAAAATGTGAGTTTTAGTTCGGTAGATGAGTGGGCGGCCCTTGCCGAACCCGACGGCGTCGACGTGACCGAACAGAAGCTTTGGAGCGACGAGCTTGAGAGTTACCCAACCGCCGACAAGATCGAACTTGCGAAGAAGCTCGAACAGATGACACTCGATCGCGATTCGCGAATTCGTGTCGATGACACCAATTTTGTTGACGGCGGTGGCGAAGGTCTTGTGGTGACGACGACGGGTATTCGCCGATACGGCCGATCAAACTCGTGTTATCTCAGTGTGTCGACACTGGCCGACGACACCGATGGCACGCGAACTGGTTTCGGCTTTGCTGTCGGGGCACACCCGGGAGAATTTGATGTTGAACGCGCAGCTCGTGATGGGGTCGACCGGGCCACCCGCCTGCTGGGTGCAACAAAGCCGGCATCGCGCTCGACGACGGTTGTGCTCGACCCGTTCGTTGCCTCTCAACTTTTGGGCATTATTGGTTCAACGTTGAGTGGCGATGCGGTGGTGCGAGGGCGAAGCCTTTTTGCTGATCGAGTGGGGGACTCGATTGCGGCCCCCACATTCACCTTGGTTGATGATCCGACCGATCGGCGGGCCTACACCGCAACCGATCTTGATGGCGAGGGCCTTGCGGCCCGGCGCAATGTGTTGATCGATGAGGGTGAGCTGCGCGGATTTGTGCATTCAAGCTATTCGGCCCGACGGGCGGGTGAGGGCACGACAGGAAACGCGTTGCGAGGCGGATACGCGGGATCGCCCGCGGCTGGTTGCCATGCATTGCAGTTGGTTCCAGGTGAGCGGGCGCAGGCAGATCTCATCGCATCGATTGATGACGGAGTACTCATCGAGGGTGTGAGCGGTTTGCATTCAGGTGTGAACACTGTGAGTGGCGATTTTTCTGTTGGAGCAACCGGGATGTCGATTCGCAATGGAGCGATTGCCGAGCCGGTTCGAGAGTTCACGATCGCGAGCACGATTCAACGTCTTCTCAACGACATCGTTGAGGTTGGTGCCGATCTCGAATGGTTGCCGATGCGTGCATCGGCGCCGTCGCTTGTCATTCGTGATGTGATGGTGTCAGGAAGTTCATAGCCATTGGATATGTTCCACGCGCTCGTGCTCGGCCTCGTGCAGGGCTTCACCGAGTTCTTGCCGATCTCGTCGAGCGGGCACCTTGAACTTGTCCCTCGAGCATTTGGGTGGAGTCGCCCTGAAGGCTCAGCTGCTCAAGCGTTTGACGTTGCGTTGCATTTCGGAACGTTGCTCGCAGTGGTTGTGCATTTTCGTCACGATCTTCGCCGCTATGTCGTCGACGGTCTTCATGCAGCGAGGAATCGGTCTACAGCATCGACCGAGGGGCGGCTGGCATGGTTGTTCATCGTGTCGGCGATACCGGCTTCAGTTGCTGGCCTGGTGCTGAACTCGTGGATCGATGAGCGTCTAGGAACTCCGAAAGTCATCGGTTGGTCATTGATTGGATTTGGGCTCTTGCTGTTGGTAGCTGACCGGGCAGCGCAGAAACGACCATTGCAGTCGTTGACGTTGCGCGACGCAACCACGATTGGGTGTGCTCAGGTGCTCGCTTTGAACCCCGGAACCTCGCGTTCAGGGATCACGATCTCGGCGGGCAGGTTGCTCGGGCTTGAGCGTGAGGCAGCCGTTCGCTTTTCGTTCGTGATGGGCATTCCAGTGATCTTCGGCGCATTCGTGTATGAGATGGCGCAACTGGTGTCAAACGGTGTTCCAGACGGGTTAGCCGGAGCGATGGTGGCCGGCGGTGTGACGTCGCTTCTGTCGGGTTGGCTTGCGGTGGCAGGGTTGTTGCGGTTCGTGCAGACTCGATCATTCACGCCGTTCGTCGTCTATCGAGTCATTCTCGGTGTGGTCGTGCTCGTTGTGGCGTACCGCTAGTCGCCGGAAGTTGCCGTCGAGTTCTTTTCCGCGAGTTGCCGGTAGCGCATGCAAGTTCTTGCACGAGGCGCTGACGATCTGCCATCAACAGTGCGAACAGAGTGAGTGCGGTGAGCACGGTAGTGACGTCAACGATGAGCGGGTGTCGGGCTCGCCACCGTCGTGCCTGTGAAGCTCGATTGATGAGCGCTGTGCGCAGGCGTACAACCCGCAGGTGAGAGGAAGTGGGGAAGTGTTGGGGGCTCGCCATGACGCGAGCACGATGTCAGGTCAATCGCTTGTTGACGACGTCGTCGACGAACTCGTTGAGGTCGACGATGATGAGGTGTCAGATGACGAAGACGAATCAGACGAAGTTGACGAGCTTGGCGTGCTCGACGTCGAGGAGGTTGACTTGCTTGACGATCCACCCCGGCTGTCGTTTTTGTAAAAGCCGCCACCCTTAAACGTCACACCAACCGGCTGAAAGACTTTCTTTACCGCAAGCACCTCGCCTGAATCGGGGTGTGCGTACTCGGTAAGTGCATCATCGCTAAACGACTGCTGCACCTCGATGGTCTCTCCGGTGTCAACGAATTTGTATACGTAAGTTGGCATGGCAGTTCGCAGGATATCGTCGGACACGTGGAGGTACGAACTCTCGTCATCCCAGCGGCCGGGCTTGGCACGCGGTTTCTTCCGGCAACGAAGGCGGTGCCAAAAGAACTCATGCCGATCGGAGACACCCCTGCGATTCAGTTGGTGATCGATGAGGCTCTTGGCGCAGGAATCGATCACGTCGTCATCGTCGGCAGTAGCGCAAAGCCTGCGCTTGAGCAGTATTTCGCTGCTCGTCCAGATCTCGAACGCATGTTGCGTGCAAAGGGGAACGATGCCATGGCCGATCGCCTCGCATCGATCGGGCGAGATTGGAGGGTGAGCATTGTTCACCAAGAAGACCCCAAGGGTCTCGGACACGCTGTGGGGTGTGCTTCTGGCGTTGTCGATGGTGACGCATTTGTCGTGTCGCTCCCTGACGAAATCATGGGTGGGTCGCAATTCCTTCAGAAGATGATTGACGTCTGCACAACGACTTCAGGCAGCGTTGTTGGGTTAATGGAGGTTGACCGCTCGGAAGTCTCGGCCTACGGGGTTGTTGCGCCCGAAGCAGAGATGGTTGATGGAGTCGTAAAGATTGGCGATCTTGTTGAGAAGCCGGCGATCGACGAAGCACCAAGCTCGTTGATCATCATTGGTCGATACGTCTTGACGGTTGACATTTTTGAAGAAATTGCCCAACTCACCCCCGGAGCTGGTGGCGAACTTCAACTCACTGATGCGATCCGCGCTCAGGCGCTACGTTCACCATTGCATGGGGTCGAAACCATGGTGAACCGTTGGGATATAGGAACTCCAGCAGGCTTTCTCACCGCCGCAGTCGAAATGGTATTGCTCGGCGGCGGGGCGAAGGGTTAAATAGCGACCTTCGCGACATTGTTGAACGACATCGCTCGTAACGCCGGTCATCTCCGGCGGAATGCTCCCTCGATATCGAGCGGGAGGCCGTAGGCATCGACAGAAAACTCGGTGATCTCCCCAAGGTGTTCGACGTGAAATGTCGTATCGCTTCGGCGGTGATAGTGACGAAACCCAACGGTGAGTCCGAGAGTTTCAACATCGACCTCAATGGCCTGAATGATTGCTGCGCCGTCGACAGCCGGCTGATTTCGGCGAGCGGGAACGAGATAATCGAACGGCGTGCAGCCGAGTGCGAGGTCGGTGCATCCATCGAGTTCTGGGCGATGCGCTCCGTTCATTTCACCCCAGCGCCCTTGGCCGTCGGTGCCAAGCCAAAGATCGGGTTCATCAAGATCGCGGAAGAGAAGAAATTGTCGGATTTCCCACATCGGTGAGAGGCGAACGACATATTGAATCTGTTCTCGACTCACCACGCCCAAGGCAGTCCATGCTTCGTTTTCCCAGCGGAGCGTGAGTTCCTCGTGATGAGTGCCATCCCAGGTATCCCATCGGGCCGTGAATCCATCGGCAGGAAACGGGGTGAATGCGCTCACCTGTCCAGTCTGCCGTGCGCGAGGCCGCCCGACTCGCGGTACCGTCAGAGATGTGATTCCGTTGCCAGAGGCCCAATCGTTCGTTCTTGAGCGTTGTCCGGCGCGCCCACCAATTGACTTGCCATTTGAAGAAACCGCGGGGCTGGTGCTTGCCGCCGACGTTGTTGCGAGCGAGTTGGTGCCACCATTCGATAACACTGCCGTCGACGGGTATGCCGTCATTGCGGCCGATGTCGCGGCTGCGAATGATGAGCCCGTTGATCTTCAGGTCGTCGGTGAAGTCGCCGCAGGCGCGGCAACCGATCGAGTCTTGGCTCGTGGTGAAGCGATCAGGATCATGACGGGGGCACCCATTCCGGCTGGAGCCGACGCCGTTGTCATGGTGGAAGATTCTGAAATGGTCGGCGACGATGTCGTTCGATTGTCATCAAGCGTGAAGCCCGGAGATGCCGTGCGTCCTGCGGGCGATGATGTGCGCCCTGGTGAAGTCGTGTTGCCTGCAGGAACGTTCATCACTCCTCCGGTGTTAGGAGTGCTGGCGATGGTCAATGCGCTCACCGTGTCGGTGTATCCGAAGGTGAGAGCCGCCGTGCTATCGACCGGCGATGAACTCGTCGATGATGGTCGTCCGCTTGCGCCGGGGGAGATCCGTGAGAGCAATCGTCGGATGCTTGCGGTTGCGTTGCGCGATGCGGGGTGCGAGGTGATTGATCTCGGAACCGTTCGAGATGACGAGGCTGAACTTGAGCGAGTGTTGCGGTCTGCTGCTGCTGACTATGACGTTGTCGTATCGAGTGGCGGTGTGTCGATGGGTGATTACGACGTGGTGAAAGCGGTGCTCGGCCGTATCGCTGACATGCGTTGGATGCAGGTGGCAATTAAGCCGGCTAAGCCGTTCGCCTTCGGGCTGCTCGACGGCACGCCGGTGTTCGGTCTTCCTGGCAACCCGGTCAGCTCGTTTGTGAGTTTTGAGATGTTCACTCGCCCGGCGCTGAAACAGATGATGGGTTCGCCTCGATTAGCTCGCCCGAGCGTCGTCGGGATCGCCGATGTTGCCCTTGAGCGGCGACCAGACGGCAAGACGCATTTGATGCGGGTGCAAGCTGAATTTGCTGACGATGGGCGTTGCCATGTGGTGCCGGTTCGGGCTCAGGGAAGCCATCAACTTGCTGCAACGTCGTCGGCGACGGCGATTGCCGTCGTTCCCGATGGTGATGGGGTGCCCGTCGGGGGAGAAGTAGCTGTGCTTCTCCTTCTATCCTGAGGTGATGAACGCAGTGCAGCGCGATCTTGTCGACCCGTTTGGGCGGGTGATCCGAGATCTCCGCATCTCGGTGACTGATCGCTGTAACTTCCGCTGCACGTATTGCATGCCCGAAGAAGGCATGGAATGGCTCGATCGTGACGATGTGCTGAGTTTTGAAGAAATCGAGCGGATCTCGGCAGTCTTCGTTCAGCGTTTTGGGGTTGAGGGAATCCGTCTCACGGGTGGAGAGCCAACTGTGCGGGCCGGGATTGTCACGCTCGTTGAAAAGTTGTCGCACCTTGGCGTCGACCTTGCGATGACGACGAATGCTTCGCGGCTGACCGCTCTTGCAGGAGACTTGAAGGCAGCAGGGTTACGGCGTCTCAATATCAGTCTTGACACGCTCGATCGCACACGCTTTGCAGAGATGACCCGACGAGATGAACTTGATCGGGTGCTTGCCGGTATCGATGCCGCTCGTGATGCCGGCTTTGACCCGGTCAAGGTCAACGCGGTCATCGAGCGTGGTGTGAACGATGATGAGATCGTCGACCTGGCCCGTTTTGGTCGGGAGCGTGGTGTTGAGGTCAGGTTTATTGAGTTCATGCCTCTCGATGCATCAGGTGAGTGGGGTAACGACAAGGTCGTTGGTCAAGACGAAATTGTTGAGGCGATCAATGCTGAGTTCCCTCTTGAACCAGTTGCGGCCCGCGGGGCGGCTCCTGCTGACCGCTGGCGTTACGTCGATGGGCTTGGCACGGTTGGGGTTATCCCATCGGTGACGAAACCGTTCTGCGGTGACTGCGATCGTGTGCGCTTAACGGCAGAGGGGCAGTTCAGGACGTGTTTGTTTGCGACCGATGAGTTTGATCTTCGGTCACTGTTGCGAGGTGGTGCCACCGATGACGAGATCGCAGACAAGATCATTTCTGCAGTTGCGACAAAGTGGGCAGGTCACCAGATCAACCAAGTGACATTTACTCGGCCGGCGCGAACGATGAGTCAAATTGGCGGTTAAGAGCGGGTTGGTTGTGGAGGCGAAATGAACGACGCTGGTTTTACCCACCTAGATGAGTCTGGTGCTGCTCATATGGTTGATGTGGGCGACAAAGATGCGACTCGGCGACGGGCGGTTGCACGTTCTGTGGTTGCGATGGAGTCGACGACGGCTGCCGCGATCGCTGATGGGGATGTGAAAAAGGGTGATGTGCTCGCTGTCGCTCGGATCGCTGGTATTCAGGCGGCGAAGCGCACTGCCGACATCATTCCGCTCTGCCATCCGTTGCTGTTGAGCAAGGTTGCTGTCGATCTCACCGTTGAAGAATCTTCGGTGGTGATTGAGGCCGTGGTGGAGACCACGGGACCGACCGGGGTGGAGATGGAAGCGCTCCATGCGTGCACGGCTGCTGCGCTCACGATTTATGACATGTGTAAGGCGCTTGATCGGGCGATGGTGATTAGCGATGTCATGCTCATCGAGAAGTCGGGTGGCCGCTCAGGAGACTTTCGCCGAGCGGAGTGACGCCCGTCACATGATCCCCGACACGCGTTGCTGTTCTTGTCATAATTGTCGTATATTTGTAACACTTGGTCATCTAGTCATGGCCTGAAAGTTTCAACTCATGGGTGAACTCGTCCTTCTCATTGTCGCCGCAGCCTGGGCTGCCGTGCTGCTGCCACCATTACTTCGGTCGCGCTTTGAGAACCGCCCTAACTCGTCAGTGACCGACTTCAACCGTCAACTCGCTCGCTTGCAAGGCTCGGTGCCAAGTCGCGCGTCGACGTCGATGCGTTCAGCGGCCCGCCCGCTTGCTGGTTCGCAGGTCGCAGCGCAGAGCCGGCGAGATGCTGCAGCAGCCCGCCGCCCAAAGGTCCACGGTTCGCCATCTCTTGAGGGCGTGCAGGCGCCTCGGCAGCCGATGTCGGCAGCCGAGGCTCAGCGTCGACGTCGAGCGAATGTGTTTGTCGGCCTGTTGGTGACGACGGTCTGCCTACTGTTTCTTGCGGCCACGACGAAAGAGGTCGCAATGTTGTACCTCTTCGCGATGTCGTTCTTATCGCTGTGTGCATACGTGTACTTCCTCGTCTCGATGCGGCAGCGTCCAACCTCGTGGGGTCCGGCTGCACAGGGCGACGATTGGCTGCGTCGCTGAACTGACGCGCCGATACACTCATCGCCTCCGGGGCTGTAGCTCAGTTGGTAGAGCGCAACAATCGCACTGTTGAGGTCAGGGGTTCGATTCCCCTCAGCTCCACTCCGGGATCCTCCGGAAATTCCGGTTGATGGGCTCTTGAAATTCGGACTGATCGCTGTCGCCTGCGGTCAGGTAAGTTCGCTCAGTGAGCGGAATGACCGAACCAGCTAATGCGGATGTTGATTCTTCGCGTGCGTGGAGTGTCGCCGGTGGCGCATTTCTTGCCTTGTTTACGGTCTTCGGCGTTGTTTACAGCTTCGGCGAGTTCTTTGGACCGATGGCAGATGAGTTTGGATCGAATCGTTCGAAAACCGCCATGTTCTTTTCGATCACGACCTTCGTGTATTTCGTACTCGGTCTCATCACCGGTCGCCTCGCCGACCGTGTGGGGCAACGCAAAGTGTTGTTGGCAGGAGCAGTTGCGATCGTCGCAGGGCTGTTCCTCACATCGAAAGTGTCGTCGCTCGAAATGGGGTATCTCACCTATGGCGCAGGTGTCGGGTTTGGAGTTGCCTGTTGCTTTGTTCCGATGGTCGCCGGAGTCGGTGGATGGTTTGTTCGTCAACGAACGCTCGCTCTTGGCGTCGCAGTTTCAGGCATCGGAGTTGGCACGCTCGTCGTTGTCCCGTTTTCGGAGTGGCTGATTGGTGAATACGGATGGAGAACTGCGTACCAAATACTTGCTGCGTTGTCGGCGGTGCTGCTTCTCCTTGCCGCCGCGCTCGCTCATCGTCCACCGAACGCAGGGGTCGCGCCCGAACCCTTACGCACAACAATCAGTGGACGAAATGAGTTCTGGGTTCTGTATGGCTCAGCATTTCTATTGTCGGGCTCTCTCTTTATGGCGTTCGTGTTCATGGCCGACTTTGTGTCATCAAGGTCGGTAGACGGTTCAGCCGCTGTCTTGCTCGGGGTCATCGGGATCTCATCAGTTGTCGGACGCTTGCTGTTAGGGGCGCTCGGGGCACGCATGGGGGTGCAGCGGCTCTACCTACTGTCGTCACTCGGTCTCTCGGCAAGTTTTGGGGTCTGGGCGGCAGTTGGCTCGTCGTATGTTGGCCTCATCGTGTTTTCGATCGTGTTAGGAGTCTCTTACGGTGGCATCATCGCAATCTCGCCCGCAGTAGTCGCTCACCTCTTTGGCACCCTCGGCATGGGAGGCGTTCTCGGAGCCCTCTACACCGCTAACGGACTCGGCGGTCTCGTTGGCCCTCCGGCACTTGGGCTGCTGATCGACTCGTCTGGTTACGTGGTTGCGCAACTCACTGCGGGAACTGCGGCTGCGATCGGGGCCCTCATGTTGCTGATTCTTCCAAAGCCATCAGCCAGTGCCGGTCAGTGATCGACGACTCACTTCGCCGAGCGCTCGCGAGATCAGCACTTGCGTCGAATAGCGCGGTAACTCGCT
>CALCBR010000062.1:0-10516 GCA_937897105.1 uncultured Acidimicrobiaceae bacterium
CGACAACGACTGTGCCGTTCGAGATTGAGGAGTGCCCCGAAGGCACGACCTACTACCGCGATGAAGATGGCAATCCGGTAACTCCTGAGCCAACGATCGAAGAATGGGTGGAGATCGACTCGAGCGACAGGGGCTTCAATCCGACGCCGCTCGATGAAGAAACGGAGCAAACCACAGACCAATGGGAGGCGACATACGACCTCTGTGCCCCAGAATGCCCCGAATACGACCCTGAAGAGGGTGAAATCTATGACGATTCTTGGCGGTATGAAGACGGGCGCTGGGTTCCGCTCTTCGGTGACTATGCGCCAATTTACGACACGCGCCTGTTACCAGGATGGGCAGAGGATTGTGGCCCTTGCCCACCAGATGACCCGGGCACCTACGACGCTGCGCCACCGACTCGTCGTTATGAAGGCGAGTACTACACCTGGGACTTCGAGACCGAACAATGGATCGACGCCAATGGTGAACCCGGAAACCTCCCCGATCAAGATGCGGCACTCGATGATCCGCTTGACATCAATGGAGATGGGCTTGACCCGGAGTACGAACAGGAATTGGAAGACGAGTTCGGAGATGAGTTCGACCCCTGTGAGCCGGAATGCCCGCCCGATTATTACGACGATGTCCCGTCGACAACGGTTCCGAACGATGACAGTTCATCCGATGACGATGGTGATGACTCCTCATCGTCAGGGGACCACGACGATGACAATGATGACAAACCAGACGTAGGTGGAACCAGCAGCGACAATCAACAAGAGGAAACGAAAGACGACACCTCTTCAGACGAAACTGAAGATGACCCATACGTTCCTGTTGGTGACACGGCCGATAGCTCCACAGACGGTGAGAATCCCGGTGATGATGAGCCAAACGGCGATGAACCAGGCGGTAGCGAGACCGATGACCCGTGCGAACCAGAATGCCCACCCGATTACTCAGATGACTCAACTCCTGGCGACAACGGCGATGGTGAAGGTTCGGGCTATTACGAAGATGGCGAGTATTACGACCCCTATGACGATGACTATCGGCCAGGTGGGTATGACGACTCAGACCCCTGTACGCCATGTCCGCCCGATTTCAATAACGGATACCCAGACGACGGCTACTACGACGATGGGGAATATGTCGCTGACGGCGACGGGTATTACAACGACTACCACCCCTGTGTTCCGCGCTGCCCAATCGACGTGTACCTCAGCATGCTGCCCACGTACTTTGTTGATCCGGCGGGCTTCAGTTGGTCGTTCGACTCAGTAACCGGGCTATGGACTCCATCGAACGGAGGTGCTCCGCAGAGCTTCCCGCCACCGTGGATTCAAGACCTTCTCGACGCGTATCTCGTTGCGTACGACCCTGACTCTCCATGTCTCCCTCCGCCTCTGTGCCCGAATCCGGCGGGTTCACCCCTCAGTCAATACGTGCTCGACCGAGACGGTGTGTTGTGGACCTGGGCTTCAGGCAAGTGGTATTCGCCAACCGGCGAAGTGCGCGAGTTCATCAGCGAGTTTCCTGACTGCAGCCCGTGCCCGGCCGAGTTGGATGGACGCGACATCTGGCAGTACTACGACAGCAACAACTATCGCTGGTTCCGTGACGCTCAGGGTTTGTGGTGGCGCGCGGATGACTCGTCAGGTGAGAAGTTCCACATTTGGGAGATCCCCGGATACGTCGAGCATTGCGGCTCGCAGGAATGCCCCGACGACACCAGCGCTCTGGGGTCGATTTATATCGACCCGAATGGTGCCGTTTGGGAATATGACGGCGAGGGCTGGGAGCACAATGCCGAAGATGGTGCTCTCAGCTATGTCATCGACATCGACCTGTTACCAGGATGCGATAAAGACGAACAAGCCTTCTCAACAGATCAGCCTGTGACCGCCCTGATCGCTTGCACCTATAACCAACTCACCAACGAATATCAGATGCGGGCCCTTCTTGAAGGAGAAGTATCTCGAGTGCACGGGGTCTTCGACGATGTTCCACCAAATACCCGGTACAGCCGAGTGGGAAATCTCTTCTTCCGCAGGTTCGATCAGCGGCCAACAGGAGTGGTCCGTCTTGTCATCAATATGGGTCCAACCTCTCCAGCGGTCTTCTTCAATCATGATGTTGCCGACTGCCGCCAGCCACTTCCGGGCACTGAAGATGGCGATTTCCAGATTGAGCTTGCTTCTGCATGCGGCTACGTGCCGACGGCAAGACTCTGGCAAATCCAACTCACTGCTCTCAATGCTGGAAGGCCAGCGACCGATGTGCTCTCTGTTGTCGAAGTCCGCGATGGCACGGCCTATCAGCGCATCGGAAACACATATGTCCGAACGCTCCCCGATATCGAACTTGGGAGTTTCTACGTAAGGGTGACGTTATACAACGGCAGCTTCAACGAGATCCTCATTGACACCGACGGCTGTGATGATGTGATGACTGGCGAGTGGGGGCGCATCAACATGTATGCGCATTGCGAATGGAACGCTCAATTGACGCGAAATGAAATCCATCTTGAACTTGCTGGAGAGACTTCGAATGTCTGGCAGGTCCGAACGCCACGCGATCCCGGCGCGGTATTTACTCGTGTAGCCGAGCCGAGAAACCATTGGTATCGAGTCGTCAATGATGTTCAATCATTGATGAATGCGGCCGGTGAAATCACCGTCGAGGTGACGCTATTCGACGGTTCTGCTCACTACTTCAGTTTCGAACCTGATGTCACGGTGTCCGGACGATGCTCGACGAACCCCGCCAACGATCTCCCTGAGGGATACGAGTTTGGACTTACTCCGAACCTTGGGTGCTCCACTGATAGCAACGGCAACTTCGTTGTTGTCGTCGGCATGTCGTCAGTGCTCAACAGTCGACCCGAGCTCACCGTTGCGGACATCCGGAAAGTGTCTGACTCAACCAATCCGAATAGGTACTACGCCCCAACCGGAGTGCAATTCGTTGGAGTGTGGAACCCGCCTCCGGGTGCACAAGACGGAACCTGGATCACCATCAAACTGTTTGATGGCCGTTCCAACCAGTACTTGCTGACATTCGGCGATTGTGAAACCGTTCCCATTCTAGAGACGATCACTAGCCCTCTTACCTCAGAGGAAGAACAAGAGGACGACATCATCATTATCGACCCGACAACGACGACGGCCCCTCCACGAATTGTGACGCCCGAGACCTCAACCACGACCACAGAGGCACCTCCGGTGACGCCAACCACAATTGCCACTCCGCCTGCAACTTCCACAACCACCACGACAACCACAACGACCACATCAACCACAACGACGCCACCAACAACGACCACATCAACCACCACGACTACGACAACGCTTCCGAATGTGGATCCTGTGATCTCAAACCTGGCGCTGACCTGCACCCGCATTCCGGGCTCAAACGGCTACACAGCCAACTTCTCTGTCACCGCAACCGATGAAAATGGCGACCCGCTCGTGATTTCCATCCAAGCCGTCGATTCTGCTGACGACCCCTTGACGGTCACTCCAGGAAGCGCTGCGATCAACTCAGGAGAGACTGCATCGTTCAGTTCCTCATTCGAGTTCACAAACCTCTACTACACAATCACGGTCACAGACGGCAGAGAGGGAACGGCAACACAGAACGGCATTGTCGGGTCTGATTACGAACCTTATTGCAACTAGGCGGAGTGTTGTTGATGGCGTCGGCGTGATCCGTCATGCGACGTGAATACTTCGGCAAGATATTCAGCAACTTCGCAGCCGCACAGGTGACCGGTCGATGACGTTGTTGCGTTGTCAAAAAGATTGACAACGTCAGCTCCACGATGGCCCCGAACCCGACGATCTGCATGATCGTTCGGCACCGGATGCCAACGACCCCGGAATACCGTTCCACGCACACGAATCCCTGCGATATCAACCGCGTCAACGTCATAGGGGTCGTCTTCGAGCACGGTGAAATTCGCCTGCTTTCCAACGGTGATTGAGCCGAGATCATGTTCACGCCGCCACGAGTACGCGCTCTCAATGGTGATTGCTCGTAACGCGTCGTGCACCGAGATACGTTGCTCAGGGGCAGCAACCCGACCCGACTCGGTGATGCGGTTCACTCCCCATGAGGCCATCGCAAGCGGGTCACTCGCACATATCGGTAAATCCGAGTGGTACGAAAACGGAATATTTCGTTGCAGCACCGATGCGGCGCGAACCATATTGTCTGCCCGCTCCGGGCCAAGCCCCCACGTTCGGTAACGGTCGGCGAATCCCACCGGATAATACGGGTTCGCAGAAACGATCGATCCTGTCGCCGCAATTCGATCAATCAACGCCTCGGTTGAATTCGCAAAGTGCACGATGACAGTGCGGTGATCGGTGCGTGGATACCGGCGTTGCGCGTCTTCGATGATCTCAACGAGCACTTCGAGTCCGAGGTCACCGTTGACATGGATATGAATCTGCCAATCGTCATCCCAGTACGTATCGAAAGCCTTGCGGAGATCTTCTGGTTCCATCATCCATTCACCGTGGTGATGGGGGTCGGGCTCTCCATTCTCATCGAGATACGGCTCGGCCATCTGCATAAGTTGGCTGACGATCGCGCCATCGCAAAACAACTTCACATGGCGGTCGAGCATCGCCACTTTACCGCTCGTGCCAGCTTCAGAAATGCGCTCTTTCGACTCTTTGAGAGCGTCGTCACCTTCGATATGTCTGACCGGTTGGGTTCTTCCCTCAACCATGAACGTTGAGTAGAACGGCACATCGTCGGCGCCAAGAATTTCTTGATACATCTCCCACGGCTCGACCGCCCAATAGATACCGGGTTCGTTAATTGCAGTGACGCCGTTCATGTGCAGATACTCGACGAGCTGGTGGAGACCCCTCCTCATACGGTCTTTGGTGAGGAACACCGGCATCAAGTAACGGCCGAGCGCCAGCATCCACCCGTTCTCCCAGTAGTGACCACGTTCAACGTCAAGTTGCTCGCTTGCAAGACCCCAGCCCGACATCAGTTCAGGGGTGATCCCGAGTGCCTCAGTTGCGGCGGAGTTCAAATACCACTCATGTACCGACCGTTGCCAGACTGCGCAGGGGCGGTCGCCAACCAGGCCGTCAAGTCGCTGACGGCTGAGTTCACCGTGCCACAGCGAGTGGTATCCCCAAGAAAACAGCCACTCGCCATCATCGAAGCGATCGTGAGCAGATTTCACCCGTTCATCAAACTCACTCGGGGTGGCTGCGGCAGGGTGCACTCGATCAGGCATCACCCAGTCTTCCGGTGCAATGATCTCGGTCGTCAGGGTGCTCGCCGCCAAAAAGGGGTGAAGATGCTGATCGATAAACCCTGTAATCACCGTGTTATCCAAAAAGGTCTCATCGATCTCGTGATCATCCCCAACGATGGCGACAACATCATCGAGTTCTCCAACGGCGATGATGTCACCATCTTGAACAGCTACTGCGGTGGCGCGCGGTGTGGCCTCGTCCATCGTGATGAATGAACGAGCGAGGAAAATCGTTGGCGATGAACCCATGACGCGACGTTAGGTCACTCAGCAGCCGCGAATTGACGTCGACGCTGATCTGACCGACAAGAGGCGCACTGCCCCGCTACGGGTTGCTCAGGCACCAACGACGAACGACGATGCTGCCGCCAATGTGCAGAGACCCACCGCCGCTGCGAACACATGCAACCGCATTTTCGACTGCAAGAGAACAATGACAGCGACGGCGTACACACCGGCAAACATTCGAAGATCATTTCTGTCGGTCCACACGCCGACAGGTACGTCAGCGGAAAGCAACAGCAACAACAAACCACAGAAGGCTGACTTCACAATTCGAGCATTGTTGCTGCGAACCATTGCGATCGCCGCCGCCCCCACAACCGCAAGAAGCACCACAACTTCCATTGCATGGATGACGTTGAGCGTGGCCTCGCCGAGGTAGTTCCGGGAAAATACTTCAGGGAGTTGTTCGATAAGAGCAACACCAGGCACACGAAGGCTTCGTGTTCCCCCGCCGAGGTGGAGAAGACCCCTGTTCCATCGAGCCGCAACGAATAGATGCCACACCCCGAAGACGACGAGTGGCATCAGCCAAATTGAATCCTGAATGCCAAGCGGCCTCCGGCGACGTATCAGATCGGTGAGCTCGAGAAGGCCAACCACGCAGACGACAGCAACCACTGTTTCGCGCGACAGCACAGCGAGCGACAAGCAAAGCGCTGCCGGAACAGCTCGATGTTGAGTCGCAAGCATGACCCCTGCGACAAGGGCCGTCGTCGCAACCACTTCGGCCAAGTTGCGGGCAATAGAGAACGCGAAACCGAAATACATCGGTAGCAACAGACCCCAAATAGCGTGCCGGCCAGCCGACCGCGCACTCCGGCCACCGAGGTAACCAAGAACGGTGATCGCAATGAGATTGACGACAACAAGGGCAGCGCTCGTTGAGAACCCGACACCACTTACAAGCCACGCAAGCAGCGGGTAGCCAATGCGCGCCGCTCGCCACGACGAGTCGAGAACGGTGCCTGTGACTCGGTCATCTGAGTTCAACGGGTCGCTTGCGAGCCGATGAAAGAACTGCCCGTCATAACCGGGGCCGTCGACGAGCGGTAATCCCGATGAGGCATCGGTGAATTCGGTGCCGGCGACGACGAAGTAGCCGATATCTCCATCGGCCAGTCGAAACAATCGTGCAGCCACAAACGCACACCACACACCTAGTGAGAGAACTGCCACCACTGCCGGGGAGTTCGGCAACCTGCCCGAGCTGCTCATCACCGACCGACGGTAGTTCAGCCCACTGCTACAACGTCGTTACCCGGTCGCTGTGCCAGCCGGCAGCAACTCGATGTGACTCGGGCCGAGACCACAGCAGCCACCAATTGCGAGGCAGCCAAGATCTCGCCACCGCTGGGCGTAGTCAGCGAAGACCGGCGGCGCCATGACATCGTTGAAGTTCCAACTCGGCATCTCAAAGTGACCACTGTCGGGGTACACCGCCATTGGTCCACTCCAATGGGAACGAATTTCGGCGATAGCAGGCTCAATGAGGTCGGCGCGCGAATGCATGATGCTCACCGCTTCCACTCGGGCATCGATGAGATGAAAAATGTCAGAGATTGGGCGTTCTGCGTGTTGGTCAAACAAAACCGGCCCGCCATGAGACCCTTCGCGAACGCTGAGCCCAAACCACACCGGAAGACCGGTTGCGCAGGCAGCGCTTGCGGCAATTGCCGCTCGGTCTGGGTGATACATCATCTCGAGAAGAATCATGTCAACGTCCGCAGCGAGCAGTGCTGAGGCATGTTGCTCGCAGTCGGCTTCAAAGCCCGGTGGCACGTCGCCGAGAGTTGGATCGACTGCGTCAGTTCCTGCCATCACTGGAATCATGTGCGACATTGAGCCAGCGACAGCAGACGTATGTTCTCGGCCGCACTCGACGGTTGCTTCACGCGCAATCGCAACGGCCCGGTCAATGAGAAACGAGTGATTCTGCTCCTGGCCGGCAGCCCTCAGCATGCTTGGCCCGCTTGCAAAGGTATTGGCCGTGATGACATCGCATCCGAGGTTGAGATATTCCTTGTGAACATTGCGGAGTACATCTCCGTGCTCAGCCACCGACGGACCACACCACGCATCAGCGTCCATCGGTACACCACGGCGTTCCAACTCGGTGCCCGTGGCACCGTCGAGGCGAACGAAGTCGTTGTGGCGCAACTTGTCGGCGATGTACTGGTGGCCCATGGGCATGACGTTAGCGACAGCGCATTACTTCATGTGCGCGCATCGTCGTGCACGGGGTGCGCGCCACCTCTAAGTTCTGCTCCGTGCAAAAGAACCCTCCCGCTGCGCTCACCGGGCTTCACCTCATCGCGACGTGGTTCATGGTCGGGTTGATCTGGACGATCCACACTGTGCACTACCCGCTCTTCGCCATGGTGGGTGACGAAACCTACGTCGAATTTCAAGCGGCTCATGTCGACCGAATCGGAAAACTGCTTCTCGTACCGTGGGCAGCAGAAGGGGCGACCGCTCTCCTTCTTCTCATCTGGGCTTGGCGTCAACATGATCAAGCTCTCTTGCCGCCACTCGTCATTGGCGGTATCGCAATGGGTGTGGTGTTGATTGTCAGCGGCTTTTTCTCTGCACCTGCTCACGCTGATCTCGCAAATGGATTTGTGCCGGAGGTTCACGACCGTCTGATGACTGCAGATCTTGTTCGAACGCTCGCATGGACGCTGCGAGGGGTGACTGCGAGCTGGGTCTCCGTCGTGATCTGGAAACGCAGAACATCATGATCTTCGAACACTGGGGGTCAACCGATGAAGAAACCAGAGAGGCTCTGCCTGGCGACGACCTCATTGGCGATCCTGCGTTCAGCGCAACGCGATCGATCACCATCTCTGCACCACCTACCGAAGTGTTTCCATGGGTTGCACAACTCGGTTTCGGAAGAGCCGGCTGGTACAGCTATGACCTCATCGACAACTTTGGGCGCAAGAGCGCAACCACGCTTCATCCCGAATGGGCGGTGCACTCGGTAGGCGATGTGGTTCCCGGTGGCCCGATCAACTTTTCTGTGAGGGAGATCAATGCGCCCAACCACCTTGTTCTCGAACTCTCAAGCGCTCGCCGCTCGCCTCGACTCACATTCACAATGAGCTATGTTCTGCGCCCGATTGGTGATTCAACTCGGCTTATCTCTCGTGTTCGTAGTGGGTTACGCGCTCCTTTTGGCACCGTTCTTCTTCGCTCGACCCTCGGACCAGGTGACGGTGTAATGCTCCGGCGCCAACTGCTCGGCATCAAAGAACGGGCCGAGCAGCACAACCGATAGTTTGCCGAATTGCCGCCCCACATAAGGTGGTAGTTATGGAAATTGCTGGATCGACCGCGTTCATCACCGGCGGGGCCTCCGGGCTTGGGGCCGCTACCGCACGTCACCTCGCATCACTCGGAGCCCGGGTGGGTGTGCTCGATCGAGATGCTGAACGTGGTGCCGCAATTGCGTCTGAAATCGGTGGTGTCTTCGCCGAATGCGACGTGTCATCTGCCGAGTCGTTGGAGGCAGCGTTTGCTCATCTCGTTGAACAACTCGGAGCGCCTCGCATCACTGTTGCGTGTGCTGGCGTCGGTGCCGGCAAGAAAGTCATCGGGCGCAACGGTCCGCACCCGCTCGACGAATTTGAACGCATTGTCAACATCAACCTCATCGGCGTCTTCAACATCGTTCGACTTGCCGCTTGGGCAATGCACGATCTTGAGCCAGTTGGTGCTGATGGCGAACGTGGAGTGATCGTGACGACGGCTTCAATCGCTGCGACCGACGGCGTTGACGGCGGGGTGTCGTATTCGGCATCAAAGGGTGGAGTGCTTGGCATGACGTTGCCGCTTGCGCGCGACCTTGCACCATGGGGAATTCGCGTTGTTTCTATTTCCCCCGGATCATTCGACACGCCTCTTGTTGAAGGAATGCCAGATGAGTACGCCGAACAGATGGCGGCAACAACACCATTCCCTCCTCGATTTGGTCAAGGACCCGAGTACGCCCAACTGTGTGCCCACATCATTTCGAACACCATGTTGAATGGTTCTGATATGCGAATCGATGGCGGCATGCGCATGGCTCCATCACGTTTGAGGTGAACGACATGGGAGAAATAAACCTGCTTGACCCCCGTGCGATCGATGACCCTCACGGCTACTTTCGTCAGTTCCGTGACGGTGGACCGATTCAATGGAGCGACCGCCACCGTGCGTGGATCGTGATGGGGCACCCTGAACTCAACGCAGCATTCCGTGATCCTCGTCTTTCCACCGAACGCATGTCTGGCTTCAGGGAACGCCTCAGCGGGCCACGGGCAGAGGCGTTGTCGATGGCCATCGATCTTCTCGATGGCTGGATGCTCTTTCACGAGCCACCCGAGCACACTCGACTTCGTGGCCCTCTCGCTCGATCATTCACTCCCCGTTCAGTGAACGCGTTAGAAGATCGAGTGCAGCAGATCGTCGATGACCTTCTCGACAAGATGGCGGCGACCTCTGGTGGTGACCTAGTCGAGTTGCTCACCCACCCACTTCCAGCTGCGGTTATTGCCGAATTGTTCGGTGTTCCGATCGACGAACGCGATTGGCTTGCCAACTGGTCAGAAAAATTTGGTGTTGTTGTCTTTGGTGCCGTTGGTCGCGACGATTACGACGAGGTTGCGCGTGAAGCAGGAGCAGAACTCGAAGGTCGCCTGCAACCGCTCTTCGATCGTTACCGTTCGGAGCCCGAAGACAACCTGCTTTCGCTTCTTCTTGCCGAAGAACACGAAGTTGACGGTCTCACGCAGATTGAGCTCCTTGGCGCGTGTTCTCTTTTGCTGTTTGCAGGACACGATACGACGGCATCACTGCTCGGTTCGGCCACCGTCGCACTGTGCAGGAATCCTGATGTTCGACGCACATTCACCAACCTTGAAGGTGACGACCTCGATATCGCGGTCGAAGAACTTCTTCGCTTCGAGGCGCCAGCCAAAG
>CALCBR010000063.1:0-2078 GCA_937897105.1 uncultured Acidimicrobiaceae bacterium
TAAGTCATTACCCTTCGAACTCACTAATTCCGCACCATCCGCATCGACAATATCGGTTGAATCTTCACCATCCACATCGACTGTATCGGTGGAATCTTCACCATCTACACCTTCTTCGGATATCGAAGTCTCCACGCTTAGTGCGCTTATACCTGCCTCATCTGTTGACGGCTCGCCAGAGCTATCAGCGGCGAGCGATGGTTCTTCCTCTTCGGGCTGTGGAATGTTTGCAAGATTGAACCTCACAGGCGCAGTGCCGGCATCGTAAATGCAAATGATGTCGCGGTCGCCGAGTTCGGCCCAGTCGGCTTCTGAAGGAATTGCGAACGCCAAGCGATGCTCAATAACACCCTCACCGGCAATGTCATCTACTGCAGTTTCGCACTGTGGACGAGCCCAACTTACGAGCTCACTGTCGTCGGGCTTCTTAACATCGCTATAGGTGAGCACCGAAACAACCTCGAAACGATGAGGGTCTGTGCATGCGGTGATCTCAACGGAGTTCAGTTCTCCGCCATCGACATCAGTGTTGAAGCAATCACCGGCTGCGAGGTCTTGAACCACAGTTTCGGCAGGCTCAGTCGAGTCAGATGAGGCGTTCTCTGAGGTCGGAGAGTTTGACGCCCCACAGGCCGTGATCATGAGCGCGAACAAGGGAGCAGCGCATAGCGACCGCTTCCGTTGAACGAAACGTCTGTGACTCATCAGATCGACATCAGATTCGACATTGGAATGAGCACGAGTACCAGCGTGCCGGGCGATCTTGTTGCCCTTGCAGAAACGTCGTATTTGAGTTGACCACCGAACTCTTCAGCTCGATTTACCATGTTTTGCAGACCAGAGAGACGGGTTGGTTCCGGTGGAAGCCCTTTACCGTCGTCGTCAATTTCAAGTCGGAGCAGTTGCTCAGGGGGATCACCGTCGTAGTCGGCAGCCAGGCTCACAACGATGTTGTCGGCACCACTGTGTCGGACAGCGTTCGAAAGCGCCTCGCGGACAATCGAAACAAGATGGTCAACCACGTCGGGCCGAATGCGATCAAGTACCGAAGAATCAAGCCGCGGGTCGATGCTGAGCGAGATGTCTGGCAGGTCAACCCCGGCAGATTTCCAGTTGTCAACAATCTCTTGCAGTTGGTATTCGACCGCGTCGTTTGTGCCGAGTTCTTGAGAGTTCTCGATCAACGCCCGGATATCAGACGAAAGGCGACCAACGGTGCTACCGATGTCTTTTGCGGCTTCTGAGGCAAGACCTATGGTGGGTTCAACTGCTTCGAGACGCAGGCTGATCACGAAGAGTTCTTGAAGAATGTTGTCGTGAAGTTCACGCGTAAATCGGGCGTGCTCAGATTGTGCTGCGAGCCTCGCAGCAAGCCTCGAGCGACGTTGCTCTGCTTGTTTGCGTTGCAGCTCAAGCTCGGAGCCAAGTTGAATTTTGGAGTCGAGGTCATCTCCCCACTCCATGATGGCTCCAGATTCCATTCGTACGAAGACTGTTTCTACTTCAATCTCTGCATTCCAAATGCTGTCCGAGTAGTTATACATATCGGTCCGCTCATCTTGCTGACGGTCGAGTTGGAAGAATTGCACCGAACGGCCCTCATCCCAAGCTCGACGAAGGTAGGGAAGCAGTTCCTCAAAGCGGACACGATGTTCTGAGGCTAAAGACTCAGTCGCAATGGGATCTTTGCGAAATGATTGCCAAGTATCGTTTGCCCACACAAGTTCAAGATCGACTAGGCGTCCCGCTCTGTCGAACACCGGTTCATGCATGGCAATTGCGCGGGGAACTGTTTTCACTTGTCGATACAAAACAACCTCTGCGGCTGAAACACCATCATCTGAGACAACACCGAGGTACAGCAGCGCCGCTAGACCGGCGATAAATGCAACTGCCATAATGACTGCAACCGCCGCCATCGGAACATTGGAAGTCTGAACCGCTTGGACGAACCAAAATACGTAACCGATCGCGCCAATTAAATGAACGGCCTGCGAACACGATCTCCTCGATGGAGACCGAAGGATGGCGGTGACAAGTTTGATTGCGACGACCGAAGTAAGGGGAACGACTCCCAA
>CALCBR010000064.1:0-1108 GCA_937897105.1 uncultured Acidimicrobiaceae bacterium
ACCCCAGATGTCGTCAGGAATTGGAAGTTCGATGATTGGTTCTCCGGAGCGTGCTCCACGGACTTCCTGAGTATGAATCCAGTCGTTTGTTGCGTAGAGGGTTCCTTCACTGCCGTGAATGTCGATGTGATGTGACTGACCGAATGGCCCATCTTCATGGCAGATTGCAGAGACGACGATGACGCCATGAGCGCCATTGGCAAACTCGACCAAGATATTTGCTCCGTCATCGCCGACCTCGTAGGGCACGCCATCTGGGCGGGGCGCTCTTGGCACAAGATGGGTGAGTGTGCAGGTGACTGCGGTGATCTCGCCGATGAGCCAACGCGCCATATCGATCCAGTGTGTGCCGAGGTCACCTAGAACACCTGCCCCCGACTCTTTAAGGTCAAATCTCCAGGCGTATGCACCATCGCGGGCAAAGCCGGTGTAGTACCGAAGATTGATGAGGTACGGCTCACCAATGAATCCGTCGTGCACGAGTCGATGGAGATACTGCGATGTCGGCATGAAGCGGTATGTGAACGGCACGAGGCAGGTTGCGTTCATTTCGTTCGCAGAGCGAACCATTTCGTCTGCTTGAGCAGGGTTCATCGCTAATGGCTTTTCGCAGAGTACGTGGAGACCGTGGTCGAGAGCGGCCATTGTCAGCGGGTGGTGACTGTTGTTCGAAGTCGAGATAATCACGGCATCGATTGTGCCGCTTTGGAACATCTCGACTGGATCGGTGAACACCAGTGGAATCGCATTCATGCGTGCGAAGCGAGTAGTTCGCTCGAGATTCCTCCCACAGATCGCAACTAACTCAGCATCGTTAAATGACCGCACCGCCGGGATAAACATTGTTTCTGACCACCAGCCCGGGCCAACAATCCCGACTCGCACCGGGTGATCTGAAGTCACTGCTACCGCCTCAGTGACTTCGGCGTCGTGCAACGAGCGCATCGACCAGCTGGCAAAATTCTTCGGCGGTTACGCCCTCGCTCAAAGAATCGAGCAGGATGTCAAGGTGAGAGGGCGGGGTAAGTCCTCCGATTGGTAGGTCATGTCCAGATCAACCGGGATTTGCTGCCAGTCTTCATCGTCTGTTTCCTTGTAACTTGCGCGG
>CALCBR010000065.1:0-26010 GCA_937897105.1 uncultured Acidimicrobiaceae bacterium
GGAGTAGGGCAGCTGCCAGGGCCGGTCGAACGTGTCACTGCCGATGAACTTCAACCGGACCCGGGCGAGCAGGAATTATCGTCGGCGGTACGTCCGGCCGACCTAGGGCTGCCAAGCCTCGGGGAACTCGTCACCGGCAACCGAGCGCTGATGGTTGGGGATTCAATCTTTGCGTCCACCGCTCCACGGTTCGGCGGTTCAATGTGTGAGCGATTGAACGAGGCTGGTTGGGATGTCGAAATCAACGCAGAACCGGGTCGGTTTATCGCATTTGCGCGAGAAGTTCTCGATGTGAGGTTTGCTCCAGAACAGGGCCTCGATTGGGACGTAGCAGTCATGTTTTTCGGAAGCAATTACAACGAGAACCCAACCAGTTTCAGGTCAGCGCTTGAATCACTTCTGGATGAGCTCTCGCCTCGGCAAGTGCTACTGCTCACGGTGACCGAGTTCCGGCAAAGCCGAAAAGAAGTAAACGACATCATTCGCAACGTCGGTGCGCAGAGCACAAATGTTCAGATTCTTGACTGGGCGCGCATCACCGCAGCCGAGCCGGGCTTGTTGAATACAGATGGTCTTCATCTCTCAACTGCAGGCAAGAACCGAATCACCACAGAGATCGCTCTCGCACTTGGCACTGCGCCCACGTTGGTCACCGACGGCGAGGGTGACTGTTTGCCCACATTGTTTATCGAGGATGAAACACAAGCTGCTCAAGAAGCGGCTGAGCAATCCTCGGGCTGACTGCTCGTAGCCTGTCAGGGTGCTGCAGGCCCGAAACCTTTCCGTCGAAGTTGGCGGACGACACGTTGTTGAGGGAGCAACCTTCACGGTTTCACCTCGCGACAAAGTGGGGATTGTTGGGCGAAACGGTGCCGGGAAAACGTCATTGTTCAAGGTGCTAGGTGGCGAAGCGGAAGCAACTCAGGGCTCGGTGGTCCGCAAAGGAGGCTTCGGATATCTACCTCAGGATCCGAGAATCGGAGGTGTGCACGACTCCCGTCGAGCGATCACCCATGTGTTATCGGGTCGAGAAATCGATGACCAGATCACGCGAATAGAAAAATTGCGGATCGCAATGGAGGAGTCGCCCTCAGACGACGCCGTCGCTCGATACTCAAAGGCTGAAGAAACGTTTCGTGTCAACGGTGGCTATGCCGCCGAGAGCGAAGCAAGGGCGATAGCCGCCGGGCTGGGCCTTGGTCAAGATCGTATGGAGCTTGATCTCGGGGTGCTGTCAGGTGGTGAGCGCCGTCGCGTTGAACTCGCCCGCATCTTGTTCGCAGGTTCAGATGTGCTCTGTCTCGATGAGCCCACCAACCACTTAGACATCGATGCCAAACAATGGCTTCTTGGCTTTCTTCGGCAATATCGGGGTGCACTTCTCGTCATTAGTCACGATCTCGAACTCCTCGACGAGGCAATCACTCGCGTGTTACATCTTGATCGACCAAACGAGGGAGATACTGGTCATCTCATCGAGTACCGAGGCACCTACACCCAATATGTTTCGGCCCGTGCTGAGGATGAGCGACGGCAAGCCAAATTGGCGGCCCAACAAGAGCGCGAAATCGCTCGAATGCAAAAAGTTGTCGATCGTTTCGGAGCGAAGGCGACAAAGGCCGCAATGGCTCACAACATGGAGAAGCGAATCGCCCGCCTCGAATCTGACCGGGTGAACGCCCCCGATAAGGGCCGACGGATCGAAGTACGTTTTCCGGAGCCCCCGCCGTGCGGCGTCACCGTCGTCACCGTGGCCGAGTTATGTAAGGGGTATGGCGGGCCGTCTGTATTCGAAGACGTCGGATTCGACCTTGGGCGCGGAGAACGCCTGTTAGTGCTCGGCCTTAACGGGGCAGGAAAAACCACGATGCTGCGCATTTTGGCTGGCGAACTCAGTGCAGACCTTGGCAACGTCGAGTTTGGCTACCAGGTTGAGGCGGGTTACTACGCGCAAGAGCATGACAACCTCGATCCCGACAGAAGCTTGTTGGACAATCTTCGAGGGTCGGTTCCCTCCGGTGTGGGCCTCACCGAGACTCAATTACGGGGCCTCCTCGGAATGTTTGGTTTGAGCGGTGACAAGGTGATGCAGACCTCCGGCACGTTGTCTGGAGGAGAGAAAACCAAACTTGCACTCGCCATGTTGATGACGGGTCGCAACAACTTGCTGCTCCTCGACGAACCTACGAACAACCTTGATCCTGCATCTCGAGAAGCGGTTGGTGATGCGCTCTCTGAGTGGCCAGGAGCGATGATTCTTGTGAGTCATGACACCGAATTCGTCGAGCGGCTTTCTCCGACGAAGGTGCTGTTGCTTCCCGATGCCGATGTCGACTACTTCAATGACGAATGGCTCGAACTCGTCGAGTTGTCGTAGCGCAATGTTGACGACGAAGCGATCTCGTCGAACTACTTCAAGTTGACGCCAACGGCACGAGTTGCTGCCTCGGCCTTTACCTGCTCGAAGAAATCATTGCCTTTATCGTCAACAACGATGAAGGCCGGAAAGTCTTGAACTTCGATCTTCCAGACGGCTTCCATACCCAGTTCTGGGTATTCGAGAACCTCAACCGAGGTGATGTTGTCTTGAGCGAGTCGGGCAGCGGGGCCGCCGATTGAGCCAAGGTAAAACCCGCCGTGGCTGTTACATGCGTCGGTGACCTGTCGTGAGCGGTTTCCTTTGGCGAGCATGATGAGCGACCCGCCTGCGGCTTGGAACTGCTCGACGTATGAGTCCATGCGGCCGGCTGTTGTGGGGCCAAATGAACCTGATGGCATGCCCTCGGGAGTTTTTGCGGGTCCGGCGTAATACACGCAGTGGTCTTGCAGGTACTGAGGCATGGGTTCGCCGGCATCAAGTCGTTCTTTGATTTTTGCATGGGCGATATCACGAGCGACAACCATCGGGCCGCTGAGCATGACGCGGGTTTTGACTGGGTACTCGGAGAGCTCGGCGCGGATTTCGGCCATCGGCCGGTTGAGATCGACGTGAACAACGTCGCTTCCGTCGAGGTCGCTCGCTGTGGTGTCAGGAAGGAAACGAGCGGGGTCGTGCTCAAGTTGTTCAAGAAAGACACCTTCTGCGGTGATTTTGCCGACCATCTGTCGGTCTGCCGAGCATGACACCGCCATCGCCACCGGGCAGGATGCGCCGTGGCGTGGAAGCCTCACGATGCGGACGTCGTGACAAAAGTATTTTCCGCCAAACTGAGCGCCGATCCCGGTGTTGCGGCTGAGTTCGAGCACTTTTTCTTCGAGGTCGGTGTCGCGAAATCCGTGTCCGAGGGCTGATCCCGAGGTTGGTAGCCCGTCGAGGTACTTTGCTGAGGCCAGCTTTGCGGTCTCGACTGCGAATTCGGCTGACGTTCCCCCGATCGCAATTGCGAGGTGATAGGGAGGGCATGCGGCTGTGCCGAGAGACTGCATTTTTTCGTAGATCCATGGCAGCAGGGTTGCCTCGTTAAGCAACGCTTTGGTTTCTTGAAACAGGTAACTCTTGTTTGCGCTTCCTCCACCTTTCGCCATGAAAAGAAATTTGTAGGCGTCGCCATCGGTTGCGCTGATCTTGATTTCAGCCGGAAGGTTTGTTCCGGTGTTTTTTTCTTCGTACATGTCGATCGGTGCCATCTGGCTGTAGCGCAGGTTGGCGGTTTGGTAGGTGTCTTGCACCCCCTGAGCGATTGCGACTTCATCGCCGCCACCGGTGAACACCATTTGGCCTTTCTTGCCTTTGATGATTGCTGTGCCGGTGTCCTGGCACATTGGCAGTACCCCTCCCGCAGCAACCGAGGCATTTTTCAGCAGGTCGAGAGCAACGAATCGGTCGTTATCGCTGGCCTCAGGGTCGTCAAGAATTGCGCGAAGTTGTGAGAGGTGGGCAGGCCGGAGGAAGTGTGCGATTTCACGCATTGCTTCTGCGGTGAGTGAGCGAATCGCCTCGTTGCTGACCTTGAGCATTGTGCCGAGTGGCGTCTCTACTGCCTCAACACCCTCGGTGGTGAGAAGGCGATATTCGGTGGTGTCCTCGCCAAGTGGGAGGAGTTCGGTGAACCAGTCAGGAGAGTTCTCGGTTGCCATGCCCCTACCTTACGACGGCAAGGGTTTAGCCAAGCATTTCGATAGCGGTCTCGATGAGAAGAAAGATTGCTGAGAACGAGCATGTCGTGAGCAATGCGATGCGCAATCGGTTCTCCGGGAATCGTGAGATCACCGGTCGAGACAGCGCAAGGCCGACGAGCACTCCAGGCAGCAGTAGGAGGCATAGAGAAATATGGCGTTGATTCACCTCGCCAACGACGGCGAGACCGGAAAACGAGATGATTGAGCCGAGACCGAAGAATACGGCGAGGGTCGCTCTCGTCGTGGCGGGTTGCTCATGTTGGTACGCAACTGCGAGGGGCGGCCCACCGATTCCGGCGGTGGTGCCAGAGAATCCAGATGCCATGCCTGCGACGAGAAGGTTTCTCGTGCTTGTCGTTACGTGAAAGCGCGTCGCCGATACCGCAACCGCAAGAAGTACCGAGATACCGACGAGCAATCTGACCGTGCCCGATCCGGTAGATGAAATCAGGAGCGCTCCGATCGCAACGCCGGGAATACGCCCGCATAACGCAAGTCCGGCGGCTGACCACGCAATGTGTTCGCGCTCGCGTCGGGCAACTCCGAAGCTCAACGGCATGACCATCACGATGGTGGTGACCGGCAAGAAATCTGGGTCGATGAGCGCCAATATGGGAGCGGCAAGCACGGCCATGCCAAGACCAATCGTTGCCTGAACCGCAGCTCCGATACCGATGGTGATGACGGCAACTACGGCAAGTGGCCACGCAATACCTGCGATCTCAGTGGCGGCGATCAACATCTAGTTGTCGTCATTTCCGAGGCGTCCGGGTGTTGCCTCATGGGGGTGTTCTGGCCAGCGATGTTTCGGGTAGCGACCAGCTAAGTCTTTGCGAACATCAGACCACGATCCTCTCCAGAAGCCGGGGAGGTCAGATGTGACCTGTATCGGACGATCTGCCGGTGAGAGCAATTCAAATGTGATGGGCATATGCGCGACGGCGGGGTGATTGTCGAGCCCGAACATATCTTGGACCCGAGCTCGAACAGTTGGTCGTGGTTCGCCATTGTCATCAAGGTAGGAGATCTCTGAATCTCGGCCGTTTGGCAGTCGAAACACAGCCGGAGCGATGTTGTCGAGGTCTGCGCCCTCGGGCCACGGCAGGCTCGCTCGCAACAGAGTGGCGAGGTTGAGCTGATCGATATCGCCTTGGCTTGTTGCGTTCATGAGGTAATCGGTCAGCCAAGAGTCGATAGTGGCGAGAAGTCCGTCGATGCTCCAGTCAGGCCATGGTGCTCCAAGTGCGAGATGACAGAACGTGACGCGTTCTCGGAGGTGGAGTGAGTCCGAGGTCCATGGAAGTGCAGCCAATCGGGTGGCTTTCAACCGGTTGAGAAGGGCGTCGGTTGTCTCAGGTCCGGGTTCTGGGCGTCGAAGTTGTTCGTCGAGACGCAGCACACCGAGTCGTCGCTGAACCCTCAAGACGAGGTCATTTCTCTCAGAATCCCATTCGAGAGTTGATCGTGTCGTCAGTCCATGCCCTAAGTGTTCGAGAGTGTCGATCACCCGTTCTTCTGAAATCGGTGCAGCAAGACGAATACGTGCTCCGTCTCGTCGACCGTCGAGATCGATAGCGATAACGAATTCACTGTTGCTGAGGGGGTCGCTTTCAGGCATCCAGGCTCCTGAGCCGGAGGTCAATTGAAATTGGCCTCGCCGGCGCTGGCGGGCGATGCGATCAGGGAATGCGTGGGCGAGAAGTTCACCTGCGGTATCTGGCCGTACAGCGCCAAGTGAGAAATCGATTCCCGCTCGCCGGGCGAGCTCTTCGCTTCGTTGTTGCACCCGGCGGCTTCGTTGACGATCGAAGCGCAGTGTTGTTCTCGACGGATCGAGCACGGCTTCAAGGCGTTCTGTGAGATCGGTGGGACGTTCATCAGGCCGACCGATCGCAATGTCGCCGTCGTCGAGTAGCGCAGCGATGACTGCAGCCGTGGAGGTTGGTCGTGCGATCACCATTCGTGCGAGGCGGGGGTGAACGGGGAGGCGGAGCATCTGTTCTCCGACTGGTGTGAGACCCTTTTCAGTGACGGCTCCCAGGGTGGTAAGGAGCTCCGTAGCGGCTCGCAGCGTGGCTGCGGAGGGCTTGGTGGGAAGGCGAAGAGCAGAAGGGTCTCCTCCCCATTTCGCAAGTTCGAGTGCGAATCCACTGAGCTCGACCGAATTGATCTCGGGTTCAGGAAACGCGAGGCGGCTCGTGTGTTCAACTTTGCTCCACAAGCGGTAGCACACTCCGGGGCCGGTTCTGCCGGCACGTCCGGAACGTTGCTCTGCTGACGAGCGGCTGGACGCGATGGTCGTTAACCGGGTCATTCCGGTTCGGCTGTCAAAGCGGGGCACACGAACGAGCCCTGAATCGACGACGATGTTGACGCCGTCGACCGTAAGTGACGTTTCCGCAATATCGGTAGCAAGAATGACGCTTCGACGTTGATGCGCTCGGCGCAACGCGCCGTCTTGTTCCTCTCGAGGTACTGATCCAGCAAGTCGGTGAATCGAGATGGCGTCGTCAACCACTGAAGAAAGGGCATCTCGCAACCGGTTGATTTCACCAATTCCGGGAAGAAATACGAGCACATCTCCATCGTCGCTGTCGAGAGCGTGAGTGATGACATCGGTCATTGCGTTGATGAGTTCGTTTGTCGTGGGAGGCCGAGTATTGCGGCGGTTATTGATGAGAGGGCGCCACCGAATGTCGACATCGAACTGCCGTCCATCGCAGGTAAGCACTGGCGCTCCATCGAGCAGGCGGCTCATCCGATCGGTGTCGGCGGTTGCTGACATCGTGCATATCGCAAGGTCGGGGCGAAGTGTCGATGCAACGTCAATGCTGAAGGCAAGTCCTATATCGGTGGTGAGGTTCCGTTCGTGGACCTCATCAAAAATGAGGATGCTCGTTCCCGGCAGCTCAGGGTCGTTTTGGAGTCGGCGGGTGAGGATGCCTTCGGTGACCACTTCGATTCGAGCGTTTTCGGTGATCACCGCGTCGTCGCGAGTTCGATATCCAACGAGTTCGCCGAGAGCAGTGCCCGAAAGTTCGGCCATACGCTCAGCAACTGCTCGAGCGGCCACTCGACGCGGCTCGAGAACGACGATGCGACCGCTGCCGTGACCGTTGTTGAGGAGGTGAAGAGGAACCAGCGTCGATTTACCTGCGCCCGGCGGGGCTGAAATCACGCAGCGCCGTGACGTGGCGAGGGTTTCTCGAATGTCGTCGAGGATGCTCTGAATGGGAAGGTCAGGAAGCGCGAACGAGTGTTGATCTGGAGGGTTCACAGGGTGGTTAGCCGAGAGCTGGGGAACCAGCGAATGCAGCTGGGTCGCCCGGCAACGGGATTGTTGGCGTACGCCACGCCGTTGCTGCGGTAATTGCTTCGGCGACCTGGCGCCACTCGGCAGGGTTCCAGCCTTCAGTGATGGCGTCGAGCGTGCCGTCGACACGAATGAATGCGAAGGCCGGAATCGTTGCGATGCCGAGGGCTTTCACCACTGATCGGTCTGGGTCGGTGAACGTAAGAAAGTCATCGGTGATCGGGCCCAAGAATTGCCGGGTATCGGTCTCATCAGCGGTGACGAGCAGGTTCACTCGTGCGTGGCATCCTCGAAGTTCCTCGAGCAGACGAACAGCAGATTTCAGCACCCATGAACTTTCGTTTGTGTACGGGTCAAGAACGACGGTCGCCATATGGAACGTTGTCAACCACTCTGAGAGCGGACGTGCGTCCGCTCCAACGGGTTGCAGGGAGAGATCATCAGCAAGCTTCACTGCCACAAGATGCGATCGTAGCGACTCAGAGGTCGGGCCGACCAATATCTAAGGTCAACTCTTGGCTCGCCCAGACAGCCAACTGTTCTGGTCGATACTGTGTCGGCGTGCACCCGCTTGAGTATCTGCGCTCAGTAGCCCGCCATCAGCGAGCTGATGCCTGGTCGGTTGCGCTCGAATTTGTTGACCTTGTTGCCGGCTGGGGTCTTGAAGGCGCAGAGCTGTCGGTTGCTGCTCGACGTTTGTTGAATCGCCGGCCCGATGCGGCTCCTCTGTGGTGGGCGGCGTCTCAGTTGGTGCTTGCTCCTAACCCAATCAGCCTTGCTGCCGATCTTCGAGATCAGTTGCGCGGAGAACTGCCTGAGGTTCTCGATGAGGGATGGGTGGTGGAGGCTGCGGCGCTGAGTGACCAACGGGTGCTCTTCGTCGGCGGAGATGTCCATCGATTTTGTGAAGCGCGCGCGATCGATGTTCCTGTTGCAGTGGTAGCACCAACCGGGGTGTATCTCGATGATCGCTATCTCGATCGAGTGCGCGAAGGTGCAGAAGGGCGCGGCGATGATGTGCATGAAGAACCCGCCGAAGGCCTTAAGATTGTTGGCGTCGGGCCGATCTCTCCGTTTGCGTCAGAACTCTTGCGAACCTCTGCAATCTGACTGCGTGTCAAGCTGGCCGTTCAGGCGACCACTACCATCAGAGTGTGGCGCGAACACTGATACGAAACGGCACTGTCGTCTCCCCGAGCGGATCGTGGGCAGCGGACGTTCTCGTCGATGGCGAGCATATTGCGGGCCTTTTCGAACCGTCGTCGGTCGAGGCTCTTGGTATCACCGCGGATCGAACGATTGATGCGGCCGGCAGGTATGTCATCCCGGGAGGGGTTGACGTGCATACCCATATGCAGTTGCCGATGGGGCCAACGTTTTCCTCTGACACGTTTGAAACCGGAACGATCGCAGCTGCGTGGGGTGGAGTGACCACGATTATCGACTTCGCGTCACAGCAGGTCGGCGAACAGGTGATGGATGGCTTGGAAGCGCGACATGCCGAAGCGGCGGGAAACTGTGCGATCGATTACGCGTTTCATCAAACCATTGGTGGTGTTGATGAAGAGTCTCTCCTTGCGATTCGACAGTTGGTTGAACGCGAAGGTGTCACCAGCATCAAATTGTTCATGGCGTACCCCGGGGCGTACTACTCAGATGATGGACAGATTCTCCGAGCGATGCAGGTCGCGGGAAATCTTGGGGTGATGACGATGATGCATGCCGAGAATGGCATTGCGATCGATGTGCTTCGCGCGCAAGCAATTGCGAAGGGTGACACCGATCCGGTATTTCACGGTCTCACCCGTCCACCAGAACTCGAGGGTGAGGCGACCCATCGCGCCGTGCAGCTCGCCAAAGTCGCGGGAGACGCGCCGTTGTATATCGTTCACCTTTCGGCAGCTGATGCGCTTGAAGAGGTTGCCCGAGCCCGTCATCGTGGCCAGAACGTGTTTGCGGAGACCTGTCCGCAATATCTCTGGTTGAGTCTGGAAGAGCACCTTGCGCAGCCGGGCTTTGAAGGCGCGAAATGGGTGTGTTCGACTCCGCTCCGATCATCTCACGAGCATCATCAACGCGACCTTTGGACAGGCCTCAAAAATGATGACTTGGCGGTCGTGTCAACCGATCACTGTCCGTTTTGCATGAAGGACCAGAAAGAGCTGGGTATCGGAGATTTCACTGCGATTCCGAATGGAATCGGTGGTGTTGAGCATCGAATGGAGTTGATGTACCAGGGTGTGGTCAACGGTGAAATCACGCTCGAGCGATGGGTGGAAACCTGCTGCACGACGCCGGCGCGACTCTTTGGCATGCATCCACAGAAGGGGGAGATCCTGCCAGGTGCTGATGCCGACATTGTCATCTGGGATCCAACTTCGACGACGACCATTGGAATCAACGACAAGCATCACATGAACATGGACTACTCAGCGTTTGAGGGTTTTGTGGTCGATGGACGTGTCGAGACGGTGATGAGCCGCGGGAAGATTTTGGTTGAGAATGATCAATTTGTCGGAACTGTCGGTCACGGAAAGTTCCTCAAACGCGGACTTTCGTCGGAGTTGCGTTGATGACCACGATTGAGGCCGGATCGTTCGATGCGGTGATCTTCGATGCTGGTGGCGTGTTCGTGCTTCCTGACCCCACCGTCATCGCCCCGCTGCTTGCTCCGTTCGGTGGCTCAATTGACCTCGAGTTGCACCGTCGAGCTCATTACGCAGGTATGGCGGCGAAGTCGCGTGTCGATGCCGTTGAAACAGATTGGCAGGTGTACAACGAGACCTATGTGGCAACGATCGGTGTTACAGCAGACATGGCACCGATTGCGGCCACGCTGCTGGGGCGAACACGCTCAGCAGATTTGTGGCGCTACCCGATTGCAGAAAATGTCAATGCGATCGGGGAGTTAGCAGCACGCGGCGTCCCGATGTCGGTGGTGTCGAATGCGGCAGGCCAGATCGAATGGGTGCTTGAGTGGTCTGGAGTCTGTCAGCGTGGGGAGGGCCCACTTGTCGCGATGCGGACAATCATCGACTCAGAAGTTGTTGGCATCGCAAAACCCGACCCACAGATCTTTGAATTCGCCCTCGTCGAACACTCAGAAACTCCAAGAGATCGAATTCTCTATGTTGGCGATTCGGTAAGCATGGATGTCAACGGTTCGCGAGCTGCGGGACTCGTTCCGGTATTGATCGATCCGTTTGATGATCACGATGCGGCAGATTTTGCTTGCGTGAAATCAGTTGCTGATTTGATCGAACTGATCTAAGGCTGAATCAGGCGCCGAGACGGCGAGCGATCACCTTCAAGCACAGCGTCTCATCTGCACCTTCAAAGATCGAGAGCACCCGAGCGTCAACAAAGAGACGACTCACGGAATATTCCTCGGCATAGCCCATGCCACCGTGAATCTGCATCGCCTCACGAGTGACCCATTCTGCGGCCTTGCACACGTAGGCCTTCACCATTGAGGCCTCCGTAGCGCCCTCGCCCTTCGCCATCAGCGTTGCAACGTGATAGCTGAACTGGCGTGAGGCCTGAATGACTGCTGCCATGCGGCCAAGTTTCACTCGGGTGAGTTGATAATCGAACACATTCGAATCGAAGACACGGCGATTTTGTGCGTAGTCGAGGGCTGATTCATATGCAGCCTGCATGACCCCGACGGCGCGGGCGGCGGTTTGAAGACGGCCGTTCTCGAAGCCTTCCATCTGGTAGTAGAAGCCGCGGCCAAGGCCATCTTGTTCGCCGACGAGGTTTTCCGCTGGCACCCACCAGTCTTCGAGAGCAATCTCATAAGAGTGCATGCCTCGGTAGCCAATAGTGTCGATCGGTCGGCCTTCCATCTTTCCGACTCGGGTCGATCCGTCGATGTCGACGGCATCCTGAGTGAAGGCAAATCCATGGCCGTCGCCGCGAGGTTTCGGAACAATGAACAGGCTGAGCCCCTTGTGGGTCTTGCTGCGGTCAGGGTCGGTTCGTGCGAGAAGCGCAAGAGCGTCGGCACGGGCGCCGAAGGTGCACCATGTCTTCACGCCGTTGATGACGTAGCCGTCTTCACCGTTCGGACCGGCAGCGGGAGTTGCGGTGACCTTGATGTTGGCAACGTCACTGCCGTAGTCGGGCTCGGTGACCGCAACTGCTGGCATGACCTCTGCTGCGGCGAGCTTGGGAAGCCAGGTGTGCTTTTGGTCTTCGGTTCCACCCTTTACGAGGGCGCGGGTGAGAATCTCTGGGCGGGTGATGAGAGAGCCGCCGATTCCGAGGCTTGCTCGGCTGAGTTCTTCGGTTGCAACCACCATGGCGACGTACTCGTCGTGGCCACCTTCGCTGAAGCCACCGTATTCTGCGGGGACGCTCAGGCCGAATGCCCCGAGTTCTGCGAGACCGGCGATGATCTCTTCGGGCACATCACCATTCGAGCGGTGCACATGCTCGGCGTGCGGGGCGATGACGTCTTGAGCAAAAGCACGGAACGTGTCGCGCACCATGTCCATGTCGTCGGTGAGGTGAAGTGGGCCCGAGGATTCTGCGAGCGATGCGATGACGTCGGGTTTGCGGTATTCAGCAATGAACTCTGCTGCTCCGTCGAGTGCCCCTGGAGCGACTCCCCACAGCGGTTCGCGGCCAAGGATCTTTCCGGCGAGGTCGTGGAGAACGTCGGCGGTGAACACGCAGGCAATACGAGCTTCGCTATCGCCCTTCGCTCCGTAATCGAGTAGCGACCGCGCCGTGGCTACAGCCGATGCGGCGTGGGCGAGGTCGTAGGCAAATGCCTGCTCTACATCTGGTCCACCTAGATCGGCTAAAGAGCCGATGGCGGCAGTAACGATGGCATCGGCAAGGTCGATGACGGCGGCAGTGGAGATCATGTCGGGGGAGGTGCTCACGCCCTACAGGGTAACGGGGAACCCCCGGTGCCTTCATCTCGAGCGCGAACTGCGTTCTAATCTCAGATGATGAGTCTTTCGCCAGAGTTTGATGACGTTGAGCCGGGCCCGGCTGCTGCCGTTGCCGTCTATTGCGGATCAGGCTCTGGTAGCCACCCGATGTTTCTTGCGCGAGCGAGGGAGTTAGGCACACACCTTGCGTCTCTCAACATCTCGTTGGTGTACGGGGGTGGCGACATCGGAATGATGGGCGCGGTGGCCGATGCGGTCATGTCGGGCGGCGGTGAAGTGATCGGTGTGATTCCCCAGCGGCTGGTGGATGTCGAGGTGGCTCATCATGGGGTGACACGCCTCGAGGTGACTGCAAACATGCATGAGCGAAAAGCGCGAATGATCGAACTTGCCGGTGGTTTTATTGCGATGCCAGGTGGATTCGGTACGTACGAGGAGGTGTTCGAGGTGCTGACGTGGAACCAGCTGGGGATCATCTCGGCTCCGGTTGTTTTTCTTGATGTGGGGGAGGGCGCTGAGTCGTTTTGGCAGCCAATGATGGAGTTTCTTGACGGTGCGGTGTCTGCCGGCTTGTTAAAGGAGCGTTATCGAGCATTCGTAACGCTGACGTTATCGGTCGGCGAGGCAGTTCGTATTGCGACAGGCCCGGCACCAACCGCGGCGCCGAAGTGGAGCGATATAGCGAAGTCTGCGGGGAGTGAAACGTGAATGCACTCAGCACCCTCGTTGAGGCGGTCGTTGAACGCCCTGAGGCCGAGGGTCGCACTCTGGCGCTTCTTGTCATGAAAGATGGCGCAACTGAAATCGAATGGTACGGCACATCTCCAACGACCCTTTTTGGTGGTGGTGAACAAGTGACTGAGGCAACAACGTTGATTTCATGGTCGATGGCGAAGTCGATCACTCATGCACTACTTGGCATTGCGATGGTCGATGGGTTGCTCGATGTGAACGACCCAGCGCCTTTTGCGCCGTTGCAGGCAGAGGGACAGCCGCCGATGAGGTGGATTGATCTGCTCGAGATGCGTTCTGGGTTGACCTTTGTTGAGGACTACGAAGATGCTTCGGTATCGCATTGCTTGGAAATGTTGTTTTCTGGTGAAGAGCATCGTGGTGTCGCAGACATGGGGATGTACGCCGCGACTCTCGGCCGTGAATTCCGGCCAGGAGAGCATTGGAGTTATGCCTCCGGCACGACCAATATTTTGTGCCGCATGCTTGGTGACATTCTCGCCGGAGGCGATGTGGCATCGGTAGGGGCCGAGAAGCGCAGGAACGCAATCGAACAATTTGCGAAAGAACGCCTGTTTGGCCCAATTGGGGCATCGAGCCCAATCATGAAGTTCGACGCCACAGGAACATTCGTGGGGTCGAGCTTCGTCTATGCGACAGCTCGCGATTTCGCGACATTCGGTGAGCTCTATCGCCGAGGTGGCGCGCTCGCCGATGGCACTCGGATTCTTCCCTCGGGCTGGCACGACCACGCACGTCATTGGGTGGCGCATGACCCAGAGGGCTCGGGGCCGCACGGTTTCGACTATGGCCGGCACTGGTGGTTGTGGCCTGATTTCGAAGGCTCACTTGTTGCACAGGGCTTCCAAGGTCAGTACATATTTGTGCTCCCTGAGGCCGGAATCACGATGGTTCACCTCGGAATCACCGACTCGGAGGTGGCGGCACCCTTGGTGGCACGCCTTGGTGACATCGTGCGAGAGTTGCGGTAATCGGCGTGAGAGCGAATTGATCTCGCAGTTGAAATGCTTTGACGAAATGTAAAAGCGTTCGTAGGCTCTCCGGGGTGAACCTGGCCGTCAATGGAGAGCGCCTATTGCAGCGTCTCGAAGAACTCGCAGAAATCGGAGCAATTGTTGGTGCCGATGGTGATCGCGGGTCTGCTCGTCTCGCCCTCACCGCTGAAGACGGCCAAGGACGCGACCTTGTCGTGAAATGGATGCGAGATCTTGGCCTCGACATTTCAATTGACGGTGTCGGCAATGTCATTGCGACGATGCCGCACCCGTCTGGATTGTCGCCGGTGATGACCGGTTCCCATATTGACACTGTTGCAACGGGGGGTCGTTTTGACGGCAACCTTGGGGTATTGGCGGGTCTCGAAGTGATCGAATCAGTGATGAGCGCTGGGGTCGAGTTAGATCGACCGCTTGCCGTTGGCTTCTTCACCGATGAAGAAGGTGCTCGGTTCCCGCCTGACATGTTGGGAAGTCTTGTCTACGCCGGCGGAATGACAGTTGAAGAGGCCCTTGATATCCGGGCGGTTGATGGAGCTCGGTTCGGTGACGAGTTGGAATTAATTGGCTATGCCGGTGGTGCGCCGAGCCCAGGCCCGGCTCCTCACGCCTTTGTCGAACTCCATATCGAGCAGGGCCCCGTTCTTGAAGTTGAAGACATCCAAATTGGCGCAGTTACGGGAGTCCAAGGAATTTCATGGACAAAGGTCACCTTGCGCGGCCAGTCGAACCATGCCGGCACGACACCGATGGCGATGAGAAAAGACCCTGCGGCTGCGTTGTTTACGATCGGCGCTGAACTGCAGCGAATCGTTGAGCGAATTGGTGAGCCCCAAGTTGGCACCATTGGTCGCGTCGAACTGGTACCGAATTTGGTGAATGTCGTCCCGGCATCAGCAACGTTCACCGTTGATGTTCGTCACACCGATGACGAAACACTCATCAACGTCGAACGTGAAGTTGCTGCGCTTATCGAAGAAGTTGCCGCCCAGCACGGACTGCTCTTTGAAACCGAATCGCTTGCGCGGTTCGCCCCGGTCGTGTTTGATGATCGTGTCGTCGAAATCGTTGAGCGCTCAGCCCAGCAACGAGAACTCTCTGTAAAGCGCATGCCATCGGGGGCTGGACATGATGCCCAGATGTTGGCACGTGTGTGCCCGTCGGCGATGGTCTTCACGCCAAGCGTGCGAGGGATCAGCCATAACCCGGCAGAGATCACAGCCGATGAAGACCTCATTGCGGGTTGTCAGGTGCTGTGTGATGTCATGCTGGAGTTAGCGGCGACAACGTTTGAGGGGGCGAAGTGAGTCGAATTGTCAACGTTGGGGCGGCACAGATGGGTCCGATTGCTGCCGATGAGTCGCGTGCTGAAGTCGTTGGGCGTCTGATTGCTCTGCTTCGTGATGGGGCCGAAGCGGGCTGTGACCTTGTCGTGTTTCCAGAACTTGCGTTAACGACGTTCTTCCCCCGGTGGTTCACCGAAGACATCGCCGGTCACGATCACTACTACGAGCGTGAGATGCCGAACGCTGATGTTCAGCCGCTCTTTGATGAAGCTGAACGACTTGGGGTTGGTTTCTGTCTCGGCTACGCCGAACTCACCCCAGATGGCCATCGCTACAACACGTACGTGCTCGTCGACAAGACAGGGGCCATCGTTGGCAAGTATCGCAAGGTACACATTCCTGGGCACGCTGATGACGAACCGCACCGCCCCTTCCAGCATCTCGAGCGTCGCTACTTCGAAGAATCACCTGATGGTTTCGGGGTAGTGAACGCATTCGGTGGCATCGTGGGTATGGCCATCTGTAACGATCGCCGCTGGCCGGAGACCTATCGTGTGCTCGGCTTACAAGGTGTCGAACTTGTGCTCATTGGCTACAACACTCCGCTGCATTACGCCCCTGACCCCGATCAAAACCCGTTGCAATCGTTTCACAACAACCTGGTGATGGCTTCGGGGGCCTACCAAAACGGAACGTGGGTGGTGGGCGTCGCCAAGGGCGGAATCGAAGAAGGTGTCGAGTCACTATCGCATTCGCAAATCATTGCGCCCTCTGGCCAGGTCGTCGCCCAAGCAACGGTGAGTGGTGACGTGTTGATTTCTGCCCGGTGCGACCTTGATCTCTGCCGGCACTATAAGGAAACGCTCTTTAATTTTGATGTGTATCGGCGTCCTGAGGCCTATCGCATCATCACCGAACAGAAAGGCGTGGCGCCCCCATCGGGGTGATGGTCGATATGGGGGAGTCGACCAACTTCACTTCGGTGAGCGGGGGATTGGTGTGTGCTCATCACCACCTGTATTCGGCCTTGGCTCGGGGTATGCCTGCGCCTCCGGCAACCCCGACCAACTTTCGTCAGATTCTTGAATTGGTGTGGTGGCGTCTTGACATGGCGCTTGACCTCGACATCATTCGTGACTCGGCCCGTCTCGGCGCACTGGAAGCTCTCGCAAGAGGTTGCACCGCAATCATCGACCACCATGAATCACCTAATGCGATCGAGGGTTCGCTCGACGCGATTGCCGAGGCGTGTGACGAGGTCGGCGTGCGATCGGTGTGCAGTTATGGGGTGACCGACCGTCATGGAGCCGATGGGGCTCGACGGGGGCTGGAGGAGAATCGCCGGTTCATCTCCGACGGTGGTCGAGGAATGGTCGGTGTTCATGCATCCTTCACGTGCACCGACGACACCCTTGAAGCGGCCGCAGGGATCGCGTCAGATCTTGGTGTAGGCGTGCACATTCATGTTGCGGAAGGCCCAGACGATGTTGGGGCGGAAGAGCGAATTCGTCATCTCGCCCGACCCGACTGGTTGTTGATTCACGGTGTCCTGCTTCCCGATAACCACGGCGTACAAGGAACGCTTGTTCATAACCCGAGATCAAATATGAACAACTCGGTTGGGTATGCGAACCCGGCACGTTTTGTCAACCCGGTCGCCCTCGGAACAGACGGTATTGGTGCCGACATGCTGGAAGAGTTCCGTCTCGCCTACGTGGCCGGGCGCGCAATCGATGTAGAGACCACTCCTGAGACGGCATGGGGTTGGTTAGAGCATGGCTGGGCGCTTGTTCCTGAGGCGGCAAACGACAAGGTGGTGTGGGCGTCACCGGAATTTGATCCGTGGTTTCAGGCATTCAATACCGGAACAAGCCCGATCAGCGTTGAAGTCGATGGCGAGGCGGTGTGGTCGAACGGAACATCCACACGTGTCGACGAGCAAGAAGTTCGAACAAAAGCAAAAGAGTCGGCGCGCCGTCTCTTTGCACGACTGGAGGAGATCTGATGTCAGTACCAATGGCGATCTATCTGCAAGATGCACACCCGATTACTGAGGCGATGGAAATTGCCCAGTTCGCCGAAGAGTCAGGATTTCATGCCGTGTGGCAGGCAGATTCGAGGCTTGTTCGTGAGGCGACAGTGCCAATGGCTGCCTTTGCCGCAACAACCAATCACATCAAGATCGGTTCTGGCGTCATCGATGTGTGGACTCGTAACCCCGCTCGGCTCGCCTCGCTGTTTTCAACGCTCGACGATCTCGCGCCAGGACGCGTGCTGTGTGGCCTTGGAGCATGGTGGGACCCATTAGCAAGCAAAGTTGGCATTAACAGGACAAAGCCTCTGGCGATGATGCGCGAATCGGTCACCGTCATTCGGGCACTTCTCGCGAACGAAAACGTCACGTTTCATGGTGAGCACGTGCACCTCGACGGCGTTGAGCTCGATTACGTGTACCAAGAGCGCCGGCCAAAAGATGTGCCGATCTATATCGGTGCGACCGGAATGAAGATGATGGAACTCACCGGTGAAATTGCAGATGGGGTAGTGCTCAACTACCTCGTATCGCCCGACTACAACTCTCGGGCGATGGAAGCACTTGAAATTGGTGCGTCACGGGTCGGACGGTCTGCAAGTGATCTCGACCGTCCACAGTTGGTGGTGTGCTCCGTTCACGAAGACCGCCAAACCGCCCTCGATATGGCGCGCAATATGGTGACGCAATATCTCGGCCAGCAACCCCACATCATGAAAGCCTCAGGGGTTCCACAATCGCTGCTCGACGCAGTGGGCGAGGTATTGACGTGGCCAGCAACTCATGAGCAGGTTGAAGCGGCATCAAAACTGGTTCCCGACGAGATCGTTCAGATGCTCACGGCATCTGGCACGCCTGACGAGGCAAAAGCAGCGGTTGCGCAGTACATCGAGAACGGTTGCACTTCGCCAATTCTGTACCCGCTCGGTGATGTGAAGGCGACGATTCAAGCGTTTTCAAACTGGTCGCCCTAGGGGTCACCACAACCGCGATTTGTCGTCGCGTATTATGGTCTTCGATCGGATTCTGTGATGACAAGTGATGACAGCTTTTCCGCTGTGCCTGAGAGCCTTGGTGATGGTGAGCGCGCCGGCACATCGAAACGGCGCTTTCGTTTTACGATCAAGCTCATTTTGTTTAGCGCGGTTGTTTATTTGTTTGTCATCCCGCTCATTCCCGGATTCAGGGCCGCGCTCGAAGAAATTCAGCAGGTTCGCCCATCGTTACTCATGCTTGGGCTCGGTCTCGAAATTGGAGCGTTGTGGTGCTATGCCCCGTTGACGAAAGCGGCGCTCGGTGATGCGGGCCGTGGGATGTCACGGGTGCACCTCTTTCGCATCCAGATGAGCGCACGAGCGCTGTCGAGCATTGTTCCTGGAGGAAACGCCGCCGGATCAACACTCGGATTTCGTCTGATGACTTTGTCGGGGATGTCGGGCCCTGATGCCGGGTTTGCCCTTGCGACCGTCGGGCTCGGCTCGGCAGTCATTCTCAACTTCATTTTGTGGACCGGTCTTGTGATTTCGATTCCGATTCGTGGTGTGAACCCGCTGTATGGCGGCGCAGCTCTTGTCGGAGTTGTCGTCATGTTGTTCGCAGGAGCGTTGACCTTTGGACTTATGGAAGGCAAGGGCCGATCGGAGAGGATTGTCCGATTCATTGCTCGCAAATTGCGGGTCAACGAAGATCGTGCATCGCAAGTGGTGCACCAGTTAGCGGAGCGCTTGGAGGCTCTCATCACCGACCGGCATCTGCTTGGTCGGGTCGCACTATGGGCCACGTTGAATTGGATGCTCGATGCCTGTGCCTTGTGGGTATTCATTCGGGCGTTCGGAGTGTCGCTCGATTTTGATGCGCTCATCATTGCGTTTGGTATCGCCAACGTGCTCGCCGCAATTCCGATTACACCTGGCGGACTCGGCTACGTCGACACCGGCTATGTCGGCATGCTGAGAGGCTTTGGAGTGCCCTTCAGAACTGCAACGCTCGGAGTGGCGTCATATCGATTCGCTCAGTTCTTCTTTCCCATCATCCTCGGTGGCCTGATGTACGCCTCATTGCGAGTGGGTCCGTGGCGCATCGAGCGCCGTGAACGCCTGATTCGATTGCGAGATCTCGCTGAAGAGGAGACAAAGCGGGGCATTTCGAGGGTCGACTTTCAGTTGCGCTTTCCGACTCGCGATGGCACCGGACAGTACATTCGACCGCCGCACGATTCCTCAGTTCAGCACCTTCGACGGTGGTCGCCCCTGCGTCGTCGTAACGAGTTCGATGATGGGCCGACCCGAGCAGTGTCGGGTGATGACGAATTGCTGCCGTCTGGCAATGATGAAGAATCGTGAACAACGATGCGGTCGTTGAGCGGGTGCTCGGGTGGGCGTCGAGCACGATTCGAGAATTGCCATGGCGCACCACCCGTGACCCTTGGGGTGTTCTTGTCAGCGAGGTGATGAGCCAACAAACTCAGGTGGGCAGAGTTGCCGAGAAGTGGCCTGTATTCATGGAACGATTCCCGACGCCGTCTGCGTGTGCGGCAAGCCCACTCGGCGATGTTTTGCAACTGTGGCAAGGCATGGGGTACCCGCGCCGGGCTCGAAACTTGCATCAGTGTGCGGCAGCCATCGTCGAATTAGGTGAGTTTCCTAAAGATCTCGAATCTTTACTGGCCCTGCCCGGTATTGGTCCGTACACGGCGCGCGCTGTTCTCGCATTCGCGTTTGGACGCGATGTTGGCGTGCTTGACACGAACGTTGGTCGAGTGCTGGCGCGAGTGGGGGGCAGATCGCTGTCTGTGTCGGAAGCGCAGACGTTGGCTGACGCTCTCGTTCCCTCGGGCGAGAGTTGGCTGTGGAATCAGGCGATGATGGACCTTGGGGGAACGGTATGCACTTCTCGTCGGGCCCATTGTGATGAATGTCCACTGAGCGATATCTGCCAATGGCGGGGCGACTTTGGTGTTGCCGACCCGGCACGGTCATCCGCCGGTGTTTCACGACCGCAAGCGCGATTTGAAGGCAGCCGCCGGCAAGCGCGAGGTTTGTTGCTGAAGCGCTTAGGTCAAGGCGCAGTGCAACTCGCTGAGGTGCCCGACATTGTGAATCGCAGCCCTGCTCAAGCGTACGAAGTTGTCGATGGACTCGTGAAAGATGGGCTCTGCGTCCTCAATAGCGACTCGCTGCGACTTCCGTAAATGGCCGCTGGCTCGGGTGTGACATATGTCGGGGCTGATTTCGTGGTGAGGCACACAGTCTGCAATTAGCGTGTCGCTATCGGTGGCAACGACGTAACGATCGGGTTCCACGGGGTGCGGGGGTCGACTCCATGTCACGGTCCGGAGGTTCAACGCTATGGGGGTAATACCTCTTGTGTTTCGGTTGCCGCGCCCGGCCAAGACCCGCTGATCTTCGATCTTGGCACTGGTGTTCGTTACTTCGGTGGCACTCTCGACGCCTCGGTTCAACGTCTCAATGTGCTCGTGAGCCACCTCCATTGGGATCACATTCAAGGTCTCCCGTTTCTTCCTCAACTCCAATGTGATGATTGCGAGATCAATGTGTGGGCGCCGGTCCAAGATGACGGCCGTTCGGCTCGCGACTGCTTTGCGGCGGCCATTGCGCAACCGGTATTTCCCGTGGCTCTTGACAGCATTGGCGCGCAGATCGCGATTCGCGACGTGGTGCCGTCAGAGTGGAAGATCGGCTCTTTTACTGTTCGGGCTGCAGAGGTTCCGCACATTGGCCCAACCCTCGGGTATCGGGTGACCTATGACGAGCGATCGGTCGTATATGTGAGCGATCACCAAGAGCCCGCTGACCCTAAATGGTTTGCCCCTGATGTGCTCAATCTTTGTGAAGCGGCAGATGTGCTTATTCACGATGCCCAGTTTGTTGATGCCGATTATGCGGGCCGCGAGCATTGGGGGCATTGCCGAATCGATTACGCAATGTCACTGGCGATCGCGGCACGTGTGTCAACACTGGTGCTGTTTCATCATGACCCTTCGCGTTCTGACGATGAGCTGGATGCCATCGAAGCCGAATATCAGCGTCGCGGCGCAGAGGCAGGAATCAGCGTGGTCGTTGCTCGCGAGGGCATGGAGATGACGATTCCGTGCCATGCTGACAGCCATGCCTGACGTGGTTGGATTGGGTTCGGCGGTTGTCGTTGGCGTCGTCGTCGTCTGGGCGGGAGCATCAAAGCTTGTGGTTGGGTCGTCGTGGTCTGATGGTGTGGCCTCTCCAGGTGTTCCTCGCTGGATACTGAGCCCGCTACCTCTGGTAGAAGTTGTGATTGGTGCACTTACCGCTGTTCGGTTCTGGGTGCCCGTCATTCCCCTCGTGCTTACTGGACTCCTCTTGGCGTTCACTACGTGGATAGTTGTTGCCATTCGGAGTGACGATGTGCCGACATGCGCCTGCTTTGGCTCAGCGTCAAAGAAGCCGATTGGCTGGCGACATGTCGCTCGTAACTCGGCATTGATTGCGCTTGCTGCAAGTGCCGCGTTCGTATGAGTCACGTCATTACGGTGACGGTCTCGAGGAGAAATGTCAGAGTGCGGGCCTCGTCTTCCCAGGCGGCGTAGCGACCGCTCGGTCCGCCATGGCCTGCACCCATCTCGGTCTTGAACAGCAGAGGAGCGTCGTTGGTGCGCACTTCCCTTAGTCGAGCTGTCCATTTCGCTGGTTCGTGAACACTGACGCGCGGATCGTGAAGGCCTGCGGTGATGAGTAAGGCCGGGTAGTCGGCCGGGCGAGTGTTGTCGTAGGGAGAGTACGACTCAATGTAACTGGCATAGGGCTCGCTCCGCGGGTCGCCCCATTCTTCCCATTCGGTGACAGTGAGAGGCAGAGAGGGATCACTCATCGTCGACACAACGTCAACAAATGGCACTTCAGCAACAGCAGATGCGAAGAGTTGGGGCTCGATTGTAATGCAGGCACCGACCATGAGGCCGCCTGCGCTACCGCCTCGAATAGCGAGCTTCTTGCCATTGATGAGTTGTCGAGACACTGCGTCTTTCGTTGCGGTGATTACGTCGGTGAACGTGTTTCGTTTACTGAGGAACTTTCCATTGAGGTACCACTGGCGGCCAAGTTCACCGCCGCCTCGGGGGTGAACAAGCACCCAGGCGAGCCCACGGTCGAGGAGTGAGAGCCGAGCCACCGAAAACCACGGTGGAAGAGATATTTCGTATGAGCCATAGGCGTAGATGACTGCAGGGAGTGCTCCGTGGTGGTCTTTGTGGCGAACGATGTCGTATGGCACGTTGGTGCCGTCATCTGCAGTCGCCCAGTGTCGTTCTGACACGTAATCGGCGAGATTGACCCCAGGTGTCGGGGTTTGTCGAATGACGTTGTGGCTGAGATCGTGAATGTTGATGTCGATGATCGTCGACGGTTGGGTAAGCGATTGAACCCGAACTCGAAGCTCGTTGGTTCTGAAGTTTTCGTTCGGGCCAAATTCGATGTCGTGTGGAGATTGAGTGAGCTCGATGAGTCTGCTCTCGCCGTCGGTGTTCACGAGGCGAATTCGTGGTTGAGCGTTCACCCATTCGTGCACTGCAAGGGTGTGTTCGAACGGTTCTGCTGCGGTGATGCGGTGCCCCGGCTGGTGCGAAACGAATTCGGTCCACTTACTGGGATCATCATGAGGTGCCGTCATAATGCAGAAGTCTTCGGCGTCAAGGTTCGTCGTGATGACGAGAGTGTGACCCCAGTCGTCGACGGAGTATTCAACGTTGTCAGTTCGGGGGCGAACGCACTGAGGTTCGGTGAGGGGAGTAGATGCATCGAGAAGGTGAATTTCGCTACTCGTCTTCGAGCCAGAGTGAATGATGATGAATCGACCGCTGCGTGTGAGTTCGATGCCGACGAAAAATCGTTCGTCGTTATCGGTGAAAACGATCTCGTCATCGGTGAGGGCCGTTCCGATTTTGTGGCGGCGCACTTGAAAGGGTCGTTCGGTGTCGTCGGCAACGACGTAGAAAAGGTGCTTTGAGTCAGCTGACCATGCGACGCCTCCCCACGTGGTGTCGGGAATGGTGTCGCCGAGATCAAGACCGGTCGAAGCGTCTCGAATACGCAGGGTGTAATGCTCATTTCCTGCCGTATCACTTGACCATGCGATGTATCGGTGGGTGGGGTCGGGCTCAAATGCCCCGAGGTCAAAAAAGTCGTGTCCATCGGCTTCGATGTTTTGATCAAGAATGAGATCAGCGTCGGTTGTTTCTGCAAGCTCTCTCGATGTTGCTCGGCAGTGAATTGGATACGACAGTCCTTCAACCGTTCGGCTCACGTACCACCACGTTCCTGAATGCACCGCGGGTGACTGATCTGTCTCTTGAACACGTGACCTAATTTCCTCGACGATGGTTGCCGTGAGGTCGGCGTTGGAATCAAACCAGTTCTTCGCGTGTTCGTTTTCCGCTTTGAGATAGTCGAGGAATTCTTTGTCGTCGACGTTAAGCATCCATGCGTAAGGGTCCTCGCGTGGGCCGGTGGGGCGTTGCCATGTGTGAGGCCGCTGTGGTGCTATCGGTTGGTCAGTTTTCGATGGATCTGCGGCTCGTTCGGGCACAAAGTGAAGAGTACCGCTAGCGTCGGAAGTTGATGAGAGTGTGGATTGATCAAGACCTCTGTACTGGAGACGGTTTGTGCGTCGATCGCTCTCCTGATGTGTTCACACTTCTTGAAGATGGCATTGCGTATGTGGTTGAAGGAGGGGTTGCCCTCAATGATCCTGGTGGGTCTCGCAGCCTCGCATTTGTTGAAAAGCGCGAGGAATCCGCGGTGATTGAAGCTGCTGAGATCTGCCCTGGCGAATGCATCTTTATTGAGATGGATGAGCGAGTGCCTACGCCAATTGGTTCGGGCGTCTGAGCGGCTTTCAGCTGAACCGTCCATTAAGGTCCACCCACCAACGCCAGATGGCTGTGGCAGAGGGCGACTACGGTTTGTCAGTGCCACCCTTGGGACGTTCCTTGATCGTCCCAAGGGTGGCAACTAGGTTTCCGATAGCACGTCGAAAGGGGTTCGGGCTATGGGTAAATCAGTGTCACCGACGGAGGCCGAGGCGACCACATTGTTTGGGGCTCGATCAAAGACTGCATCAATGACAGGGCGTGCTCTGCTTGCCGGTGTTGCGATCATCATCGCTTCCTGTGGGGGGTCGAGCTCCGATTCTACGCCCTCGTCATCGGCAGCTGATGAGGCCGTAGTTGCTGACTCGAATGAGGATGTCGCAGCAGTGCGCGCAGCACTAGAGGAAAACGCTGACGAACCTATTCCATTTGGTGATGATGTTCTTGATTGCGTTGCTGAAAAGGTTGCAGCTGATGCGGACTTAACCGCCCAGGTTCTTGCCGACGACGTCGTTGATGATGCGGCGCTCGTTCGCATCACGACCACTTGTGCGCCGGAGGCGCTTGCGTCGATGCTTACTGATGACCCAATGTTCGCGTCGCTGACCGATGATGAGGCGTTATGTGTTGTTGAGGCGATGGGCAACAATCCTGAATTGCTGGATGAACTTGATGAAATGGCGCTTGCGGGGGAGATGTTTGCCTGTGCTCCAACAGTGATGGCAAGTATGTTCGCCGACGAGACCGGCCTCACACAGGCTGAGGCAGAATGCATCCTTAGCGACGTCGATGACTTCGGGGCACTCATTGCTATGGGTGACATGGAGCCTGACGCAACTGATGCCGATGCGATGGCGGCAATGGGTGGTCTCTTTGAGACGTTTATCGCTTGTGATATCTCATTAGAGACGCTGGCCGAGTTAGGTGGTGCGGGCGACCTCGGAGGTGACGGATCAAGCAACTCAGATGGAGGATCGGACAGCTCCGCTGGAGCCGATGGCCCGGCTTCGTTGGTCATGAGCCATCCAATCGCTGACCTTGGCGCAATGTGGGCATCTCAGCCGTTTGCGACACAGGACAACGAAATCGGTATTCAGTTCCACAACGGGGTTGATTACTTCGTCACTGAGCCCGAGGTCACGGTGCTGTCGGCGGTGTCAGGCATATTCCAGGATGTTCGGGTGATGGAACGCCAACCAGATGGTGCCTTCCAGGTCAACCTCATGATCATCACAGATGGTGGTGAGGTCGTGACGTACAGTCTTGAACCATCGGCGGGGCCTGCCGACAGCGCAAAGATCGCTGAGCAAGCGGTCCTTTCTCAACAGATGTTTGACGCAATGAGCGTCCAGCGTGGCGACCGAGTGGAGATCGGCCAGCCGATCGGCGTGCTTCTTGGGCAAGACGAATGGGCGCATGTTCACATGACGGTCAAGCAGTCAAATGATGGGCCTGAGATCTGGCTGTGCCCGATGGATTTTATGGTCGCTGAGGAGCGTGACGAGTTGCTTGGACCCACTCAAGTGTGGGCCGACCGGCTGTACAACGGTTCGAAAAACCCCGCTTTGTGTAACGACTGAATCCATTCAGGCTCGGGTGAGGTGCTCGGAACTTTCACCTCCACCTTCCCGCCTGCATTCTTTCGGTTCCCTGACATCGAGTCATGAGACTGAGACTCTTCGAGATGCACTTCTCGGAAAGGTCATCGTGAAACTACGCTCTACGTAGTGAGCACAAGATTGCGAAGCC